>JAUIEP010000023.1 GCA_030428835.1 Gammaproteobacteria bacterium
GTATCCGGTGCCAGGCCGGATTGGCGCAGCAGCAGTTCGCCGTTCGAGGTCATGAAGCGCGCGTCCTGGTCGAACAGCAGGTACCGGCCGAGGTCGGTGGGGCGCAGCAGGAAGCGGCTGGCGCCCGTGAGGGACGTCGCCCCAGGCCCGTAGGCGCCCTCGACGAGTGCCGGGTCCGGCAGCGAATTCGCGGCCCCGCTCGCCACCGCGCCCGTCCCGGCCAGGAAGCTGTTGCCGCCGTCGGCGGACAACGCCACGCAGGTGTTCGCCACTGCGTAGATCGAAGCCGTCGATGCGCACTGTCCGCTACTGCAACGCGTCGCGCACTGCGCCGCATCGTCCAGCGTGATCACGCCGTCCGTGTCGATGTCGCGCACGTCACCCGGTCCAGCAGAGGGCAGCCCCCGGTCGAGCTTGATCAGGTGTATGTCGTGCTCGTCCACGTTGTAGTCGCCGTCGGCGTCGCACAGCAGCGGGACGCGGCCGCCGCACTGGGCGTGGCTGACGCTCGCCAGCAGGAGCAGGGCAAGGGCGGTGGCGCTTGCCGAAAGGAGGCGTAATGGGGGCATGGGTGTCATTCCGTATAGCGGGTCGGGCGCGGTCGGCGCCGTCGTTCACGCGGCGCGAAAGCGTGTTTTATTCTTCAGGGGGTGCCTGATGCAAGGAGTGTGCCTGCTACAGCCAAAGGCTTCGGTATCAATTGCTTAAGTGCGGCCTGCGTCGCGGCATCTGCCGCGGGCAGCGCACAGTGTAAAGAACCGTGACACGCGGCCCTAGTCCGCCCCGTACCAGATCGGCGCCGTCCACGCCCGTTCCTGCACGGTTTTCGGCATGCGCTCGCTGTCGCAGCCCTCCGGCCGTTGATCGTTGGGCAGGGACAGGCACAGGCGCGTGGACCAGCGACAGCTGGGGTTCTCCACCACGCGCGCGTAGTAGACCGCATCCTGTTCCGGGTCGAACTGCGGGTCCTGCCACACCGCGCACAGGCTGGCGTGCCCCCGGCCCGTGGGCGCGCACGTGGCGAGGTCGACACCGGCGTCGTTATTGGCATCGCCGGCGACATCGATCACCTGCTGGTGGAACTCGTCGCCCTCGCCGAGCCAGCCCTTGACGACCTGGATGCGTTGCAGCGCCACACCGGGTTGCGTCGCGGTGCCGGGGTCGGCGGCCGCGGAGACGACGAACTCGGGCGCCGCTCCCTGCCTGCCGGGTGCGGGCAGTACGCCGCCCATCGGCACACCGGCGCGATACCCCTCGGCCGCGAGGTCCGGGTCGGCGCAGATATCCGCCGGGATATTCCAGCCGCCGAAGAAGCGCGGCGCGATGCGCGGGCCGCTCGTGGCGAAGGTCTCCCTGCGCTTGAGCGCGTCGAAGATGGCGTCGCGGGTGTTTTCTTCCGCCCACACCCCGGCGAGGCCGCCCGGGTTCTGGTACGCGACCTTGCGCCGTTCGTTACCCACGTTGAGCAGTTTTTCCACGGAGTAGCCGTACTTGTAGGGGCGGTCGTATTCGCTGACTGCACCCGGTGTGGACGTGTGCGTGTCAGTGCTGCCGATGAAGCCGAAGGCATACGGGTTCACGCCGATGCGCTCCTTCTCGCGCAGCCCTTCCAGCAGCGCGTAGCGCACGTAGTCGGTGCGCGATGTGCAGCCCCGGCCCGCCTGCGCGCCGCTGCCGCTGCCTGTCAGGCAGTCCTCCAGCTCCGGGTCGCCGAAGTCGCGTATCTTTTCGAAGCCGCACAGCTCGTCCGCGCCGCCCAGCACGTTGTACATGCCGTTGCGGCACTCGCTCTCGCCCTTGATCTGCATCATCTCCACCACGGGTTCCAGCCGCGCGCGCAGCGCCGCCTCCTCGCGCTGGCGCTCGAGCGGCAGGTCGGCGTACTCCACCCGGAACATCTGCCCGTTGGAGAGGTTGGGATTGTGCGGGATGGCGATCGCGTCGCAGCCGCTGCCGGAGTCGTTGCACTGTTCCAGCAACTGGCGGCGCAGGTCCATGGCGACCGGCGTTTCGAGGGAGGAGATGGGGAGCTCCGGCACGATCTCGTTGCGCAGGATGATGTTGCGGTGCACCTTGGTGGCCTGCGGCGAATAGCTGTATTCCCAGGCGTGGAACGTGGTGAAGGAGCAGTCCGCGCTGCGGTCGTACCAGCGTTCGGCGGAGGCCTGGACAGACCCCCAGATGTTGCCGAGCTCCCTGCGGCAGATCGCGTCGTCGTCGCCGCACACGTCGTCGCTGCGGCCGGACAGCCCTATCAGCCCGGCGATACGCGCGCGAAATCCCTTCAGCCCTAGCACGCGGGCGAGGAGCGCCTTGCCCTCGCCGCGGTAGAGCGCGCAACCCTTGCTGTCGTAGGTCGCGGAGCCGGGTGTCGTGCACAGGGAGACTTCCGCGAGCCACTCGGAATGGTCGGTCACCGCGGCGAAGTCCAGCGGGCGGTCGATGCGGGCCTTGCGTGTGGGTGTGCCGGTCTCTACCCCGGCCACGCTGATCTCGCCGCCCGTGGCGAAGGCGTAGGCGTCGTCGGGCAGGGTGCGCGTGCCCTGGGAATTGGCGTCCATCGACAGCGACGTGTGGATGTGCAGGTCGCCGAAAAGTGCCTGGCGGTGCGGCGCGGAATTGTTGCAGGCCGCGCGGGGCGCGGGGGTCCGCTTCTGCGCCGCCGCGGGCGGCGGGTCCCAGGGTTCCGTGGTGAGCTCAATACTGCCCAGGCCGCAGCCGGCGAGCAGCAGCGCGATAGTCGCGGCCGTTATCGTAGCGGTGGCTGGTGCGGGTGTGCGGTGTGTGGTCACGGGAATGCTCCGTTTTTATTCTTGCCCGCCCAGGCGGATTACGTCCTGGCGGAATCTGGCGGGCTGTTATTAATGTAGGCCATTGTACAGGCTCCGGCGTGATTGCTCAGAGATCCTCGACCCTGCGCACCCAGGGCTGCAGCCGGGCCAGCCGTTGTTTCGCCGCATCCGCCTCGGCGCGCGTGCTGTAACTGCCGTACAGCACCAGGAACTGGTCCGCGCCTTTCTCGCGCCGCTGGCGCACGCTCGCCTGCCCGGCCAGCGCGTTCTGCGCGATGAACGACTGCGCGTTCTGCGCCGTGCTGAACACGCCGAGCTGCAGTGTGAACTGGCCTTTGGTTCGCGCAGCGGCTGTCGTTGTGCTTTTACCGCTGGCGGGCACGGTGCTCGCACGTGCCGGCCCGCTCAGGTTGCCGCCCAGGCAGCGCGACACCGCCAGTTCGTTGCCCGCGCTCACCTGCTGGTACTTTTCCCAGAACGCGGCGTCGACTTTCCTGCCGTAGCTGGAGGCTTTCTTGCTGCGGTAGCGCGCCACCTGGCTCGGCCCGCCGTTGTAGGCCGAGTAGCTCGCGCGGGCCAGGTTGTGCAGGCCGCCCGGTTGCTTGTGTTCGCCCTTGCGCAGGGCGTACTTCACCAGGTAGTCGAGCAGCACCTCCGCTCCCGCCCTGCCGTTGTAGGCGATGTCCCAGCGCAATTGCTGCTGGTCGTAGAAGCCGCGCCACACGCGTTCGTTCATCTGCATCAGGCCGACGTCGCCCGTGCCCGAGCGCAGCGGCACCAGTTTCCTGTCGTCGCTGACAACGTAGTGCCGCCAGCAGCTTTCCTGCCACGCGGTCGCGAGCACCAGGTCCTGGAACAACTCGGCGTACTGCGGCTCGAGCTTGCGCCTGGTGCCCGCCTTGTTCGCGGAGTCGCGCAGCAGCGCCGCCACCTGCGGCAGGTACTGCGGCAGGTCACTGCGCTGCGGCGCCCAGCTGTTCAGCCGGTTCGCGTCCGCCGCCCACGCCCGCGGCAGTAGCGAAAATCCCGGCCACCACGCCGCCGCCGGCGGCGCTGCATCGGCCTGGCTTTCGTCGAGCAGCTCGCGCAGCGCGGGGTCGACCTCCTCGGAATACTCCAGCAGGCCGTCACCTTCCCCGGCGTTGATCAGTCGCGCGAGCCGCCGCAGGCCGTCGGCGGAGATGTCCAGGCCGAAACTCGGGCCGAGCTGGTCGAGGGCCGCCAGCGCATCGGTCGCGGCGACCACGCTGACCAGCAGCAGGTGTTCCTGCCCGGGCTGCTCCAGCGCGATGCGGCCGATGACGGGTGCCAGGTCCTGCCAGCTCTGCAGGAACCAGGTGCGCACCGCGTCGTCGTCGGTGTCGGGCGCGGCCTGTAAGGCGTCGCGCAGGCGGTAGCGGCTCTCGATGAGCACGTCCAGCAGCGCCTCGCGCAGTTCGCGCAGCCCGGTCGCGGCCGCGTAGTGTTTTACCGCCGCGACCAACAGCGCGTCCATCAACTGCCAGCGCTCCTCCCAGCGCGCCAGTTCCTCCTCCGTCAGCGCGCGCTCCGGCGGCGGGGGCTGCGCGGGCCGCTCCACGGTGAATTCAATATCCGCGGCCAGCGCGCTGTCTGTCACGCGCAGGTTGCCCACCTTGAGGCTCGCCAGCAGCGCCTCGATCTGCGTCCGCGAATGCCGCGGCAACACGTCGGGCAAGAGCGTGCCGACCGACTGCAACTGCGGGCCGAGGTCCACCGTAAAGCGCTCGAACTGCGCCTGCACGCTGGCGCCCGCCAGGCGTTGTACCTGGTCGTTGGCCAGCGGCTTGCCCGCCCGGTCGAGCAGGCGGATGCGCTGTGCGCCGAAGCCGAGCGCGGTGCCGTCGCCGCGCACCTCGGGCCTGCCCGCCACGCCGATGCGACCCTGCCAGTTGAGCAGCGTGGTGCACGCCCCGGCGCCGCCCACGCCGATACGGGCGCGCAGGTCGGCCAGCACTTCGAGTTCGGCGCCGCTAGGCGCCATGGCCGGGTTGCTGAGCACGAGTTCGCTGCAGCCGGTGGGGTCGTCGAGCACTTCACGCGTCTGGCCCGCGCCGGTGAAGAGCTGTGTGACCAGCAGTTGCTGCAACAGGGGGTAGTCCATCGCGATCGGCACCGCCACACGCGACGCCGTTGGCGCCGCCGCGCCGGCGGCGGCCGCCGCCACCGCGCACAGCAACAGCGCCGCGCACAGTGCCCCGCGCCCCCGGGGCGCGAGCGCAATCCCCGGCAGGACGCGGGTCGTGATGGGGCGTGGCGGGTGCGGAGTCATTGCGGCGGTGTCCGGTGTCCAGTGGGCGCGAGGGGCTATTCTAGTCCGGCCGGGCCGGCGACGTCTGCATGCCGGCTGTCGCATTCTCCTGCCGCGCCCGTATTGGCTATACTTTGCGACATCAGGCCAAGCTTTTGCCCGCGCCGTGACGGGCGAGGAGACTCCCATGCATCGAGTTGGATTGCCTAGCCTGCTCCTGGCGCTGCTGCTGGTTGCGGTACCCGGCGGCGCCGTCGCCAAGAGTTACAAGCCCATCAACGAAATCCCGGGTCAAGTACCGGAAACAGAGGAAGAAGAGGCCGTCTGGCAGGTTGGCATCGCGCACCAGGAGGAGGTGCGTGGCAGCGACGAACTGGTCAACGACGCGGCGCTGGAGCGGTATCTCGAAAGTATCGTGGCGCGGCTGATGGGCGAGATGGTGCAGACCATCGGTCTCGAGGTGGACGTGCTCGTGTTCCGGGATCCCTCCGTGAACGCATGGGTATACCCCAACGGTACGGTGGCTGTACAGACGGGCCTGCTCGCGGCCATGGACAACGAGGCGCAACTGGCCGCCATCCTCGGTCACGAGGTCTCGCACTTTCTCAACCGCCACGCGTTCATCCAGATCAAGTCGAAGCAGACCCAGTCGGCTATCGGCAAGGGGCTCGGTGCACTCGCGGCCATCGCGGTTGCGATGGAGACGGGGACTGTATCCACGGGCCTGCTGGACAGCGGCCAGATCTGGACCGACCTCGTTACCAGTGGTTACTCGCGCAAGCTGGAGACCCAGGCCGATGAACAGGGCCTGCAGATGATGATCGCGGCGGGTTACCCGCCGGAAGAGGCGTTGCCGGCATTCGAGGAACTGCGCATCGACGAGGACGATGAGATCAATATCAGTAAGGTATGGAGCAGCCACCCGGACATCGACGCGCGCAAGAAGAACCTCAAGAAGCAAATCAAGAAGGCGAAGGTGTCCGGGAACAGCGCGGGACTCGACGGCGCGGCCTACCTGCGGGCCGTACAACTCGGGGTGCTGGCCAATTCACAGTTGCTGGTACAGGACCGTGACTTCGAGGAAGCAATCGCGAGCCTGGAACAGTTCACGTCCGCGGTACCCGATAAGCCTACGGGTTTCTTCCTGCTGGGCGAGGCCTACCGCAAGCGCACCCCGGAGGGGGATTACGAGCAGCGGGTCACGGCCTACCGGCAGACGCTGGCGGTCAATGACGGCTTTGCGGCCGCCTGGCGCGAACTGGGTATGGCACAGCGCCAGCAGGGCAGGCCGGCGGAGGCCGGGGCGGCTTTTTCCCGCTATCTCGAACTCGCACCGGATGCCGCCGACGCGCCGATTATCGCGTGGTATCGCGACCGCCTCGGCGCGGCGCAATAGGAGGGGTTGACCATGCAGCGACTGACCTGCCTTGCAGTGTTCTTCTTCTGTCTTCTCGCCGCCACACCCCTGCAAGCGCAGAAGCTGAAAGACGCGTACATCGACATCAAGGAAAAGACCCTGCGCAAGGAGTACTCCAACCTGGCGATGCTGCCGGTGGTGGCGGCCAGTTCGGCCCATGCGCCCCAGGCCATCATCGAACGTATCGCGGCGCAAGTGCGGGAAATCATGGAAGACGAGGACTTCACCCTGCTGCCGCCGGAGGAGGTCGCGGCGATTCGCGCCGAGTTTGCGGCGCTGTATTCCGAACCCTCCGCGGCCGAAAACCAGGCGGCAATAGATGAGCACACGATCCGCGAGTTGTTTTACCGCCACCCGGTAGACGGCCTGCTGACGGTGCAGGTGCTGCCCGTGGGTGCGCCGTTTCGCGACGATAAGGCCGAGTGGGCAGGCACCTCCCAGAAGATCGAACACGAGGGCGACGGCTTTTTCGGCACGCTCATGGGCACGGACTACGGCGGCACCATCGCCGCGTCGGCCATCCGCGTTATTATCAGTGATCGCGCGGGCAGACCGCTGTACAACTGGATGGGCGGCGTCGAGGTGATGATGATGCGCAAGGGCGAGTCACTGGAGCCGCTGCCGCCCGAGGCGCTGTGGCAGAGCGACAAGCGGGTGGTGAAGGCGGTGAAGTACGCGCTTAAGCCCCTGTAGCAAGTGGGGCAGCACCCGGCCTGCGGACGATTTATCCTTCTCCCTGACCGTTATCCAGGAGTCTTTATGAAGCGGGGCTTTATCGAAGCGGACGTGCCGGAGCAGCACGGCAGGACCTTCGTCGTGACCGGTGCCAATACCGGGCTGGGCTACGAGACCGCCAGGGTGCTGTCAGCCCGCGGCGCCCGCGTGCTCATTGCCTGCCGCTCGCGGGAGAAAGCCGAGGACGCGATCGCGCGCATACAGCAGGCCAACGGTGACGTCGATGTCAGTTTCGTGCCGCTCGACCTGGGCGACCTGTCCTCGGTGCGCGCGTGCGCCCAGACTCTCGCGGGCGAACCGCGCATCGATGTACTCATCAACAACGCGGGCGTCATGGTGCCGCCCTTCGAGCTCACGGTAGACGGGTTTGAGTCGCAGTTCGGCGTGAATCACCTGGGGCCGTTCGCGCTGACCGGCCTGCTGCTCGACAAGTTGGCGCAGACGCCCGCATCGCGGGTGGTCAACACCAGCAGCCTGGCGCACAACGCCGGCAGGATACGTTTCGACGACATCAACGCCGGGCGCGGTTACAACGCCACGGCGCGCTATGCCATGAGCAAGCTGGCCAACCTGCTGTTCACCTACGAGTTGCAGCGCCGCCTGGACGCCGCCGGGATCCCGATCCTGTCCGTGGCGTGCCACCCCGGCATCGCGAGCACCGAGCTGAGCCGCTACATGCCCGGCCTGCTCACCGCCGCGACGAACCTCCTGCAGCCGCTCCTGAACACCGCGGCCCAGGGCGCCTGGCCCACGTTGTGTGCGGCGGTGTCCGACGAGGTCGAGGGCGGCGCCTATTACGGTCCCGCCCATCGCTTCGAGGCGGCCGGCCCCGCGGTGCGGGTGCGCTCCAATCGCGCCAGCCGCAGCGAGCGCGCGGCGCGACGCCTGTGGGAGCTCTCCGTCGAGATGACGGGGGTCGACCCGGGCATCTGAGCGGGCAGGGCGGGTCACCTCGCGCGCGGCGGGCGGGGTTTATTGCGCCGCCGTCTCGCGCGCAAACCGGATGCAGTGTCGCACCGTCCCCACGAGTGACAGCGACAGCAGGGCGCCGCCGCCCGAGCGCCAGGTAGCCAGCGCGGCGAGCGCCGCGTGCATCCCCGTGAGCGGGTCGGCGATCGCGTCGCCGCAGAACATCCAGCGGCCGGTGGCCCGGTGCAGCAGGTCCGACAGCCCCGCCGCGACCCCGGCGTCATCGCCGTAGGCGACCCAGTTGGCCTGCGGCTCGCCGCGCCCATAGCCGGTGATGCTGAGCCAGGTGAGCCCCGGCACCTCCTCGAGAAGTTGTTCGGCGTGGATACCCATCTGGCGCAGCGCCCGCGGGCGCGAGCCCTCGATGACGATGTCGGCATCGCGCAGCAGCGCCAGCAGCGCGTCGCGCCCCGTGGCCGTGTGCAGGTCCAGGGACAGTTCCTGCTTGCCGGCATTGAGGAAGTGGAAGAACGCCGGGTCGCCCCGCCGCGCGCCGTCGGGCCGACGGCTGCTTTCCACCTTCAGCACCTCGCAGCCCGCCTCCCGCAACAGCAGGCTGCACAGCGGGCCCGCCCACAACGACGAGAGGTCGATGACGCGCGCCGGTTGCCGCGGCGCCGGCGCGGCGGCGACCGCGTGGCACCGCTCGAACCAGGCGGTAGCTTCCGGCGGGTCGGGCTGCGCATCGACCACCGCGAGCCCCAACAGGCGGCCGCGCTCCACCAGCGTGCCCTTCGACAGGCGGGAGACGACCGCCGCCACGGCCGGCCAGTCGGGCGGCGTCGGCACCTGCAGCCAGGCCTCGAGCGCCTGCCAGTCGCTGTCCCTGGCGAGGTTCACGGCCACGTGGCCGTCGGCGCAGGGCAGGATGCGGCAACTGCCGCCGGGGGCGATGTTCCCCCGGCGGCCGAGGCCGGTCATGGCCGCGCGCAGGGTCAGCAGGTCCGCGCCGCGCAGGTCGCGCAGGATGCCGGCGCCGCCCGCGCTGCGCAGGGCCTCCAGGACCCCGTCGGCCAGGCTCGCGATCGGCACCGGGCAAGCCGCCACGGGGGCATCCGGGTAGCCCGTGAGCGCCATGAGGCCGCTCTCGCGCCAGCGGTCGGCGTCGGTGGGCGGCGTGGCGCCCGCGGCCCGCGCCGCCGGCTCGCCCACATCCTCCAGCAGGCGCTGCGCATAAAGCCCGGCAGTGGGGTCGACGGGGTGCCCGCCGGGGCGCGCGTTCGGTACAAAGGTTCGCATCGCTGCAGGTTAAGTGCCGCGCTGCCCTGCGACAAGGGCGGGGGCGCGTTCCGGCAGCGGCCCCGCGCGGCTATAATCCGCTGCCGGAGGTGCTCCCATGAAAAAGTTTTTCGTCGTCCTGCTGGTCCTTGTCGTCGCGCTCGGCCTGCTGTTTGCCGTGCTGGCGACGGGCCGGCAGCCTGAACCGTTTCCCGCGAACTCGGCGAGCGAGGCCCGCCTGCAGCCCGGTCCGCTCGAGGTCGTGCACTACGACCTGACCCTGGTCGACGACAGCCGCCCGACGAACGCCAACGGCGACTATCCCGGCGACCCGGTACGCACGCTCACCGGCAGGGTCTGGCACCCGGCACAGAAGACCGGCGCGCCGTATCCCCTGGTGATCTATAGCCACGGCTTCTTTTCCAACATCGAGGGCGGGGCGTATATCGCCCAGCACCTGGCCAGCTTCGGCTATGTGGTGGCGGCCGTGAACTTCCCCCTGACCAATTTCTCCGCGCCCGGCGGTCCCAACGTGATGGACGTGGTGAACCAGCCCGGCGATGTCAGCTTCGTGATCGACAACATGCTGGCCGCCAACACGACCGCGGGGCACGTGCTCGAGGGCATGATCGACCCGGCGCGCATCGGCCTGACCGGCATCTCGCTCGGCGGCATGACCACCATCCTGACCACCTTCCACCCGGAATGGCGCGATAAGCGAGTCCGTGCGGCGCTGGCGATCGCCGGTCCGACGTCCATGTTTACCGAGCGTTTCTTCACCCACGCCGACGTGCCCTTCCTGATGCTCGCAGGCGACATCGACGCGCTGGTGCCCTACCGGTCCAACGCCGCCCCGGTGCCCGACATCGTGTCGCATTCGCAACTGGTCACGCTGGCCGGCGCCTCCCACGCGGGCTTCGCCGGTCCCGCGGCGGGGTTGCGCTGGCTCGACAACCCCGACACCGTGGCCTGTCTCACGGTCAGGGGCAGCGTCGACGATTCCCTCGCGGAGGATGAGCCCTGGTACGACCGGATAGGCACAGTGGAGCAGGGCATCAACCACGCTGCGGTCAACGAGCTGTGCAGGATGGACCCGTTGCCGAGCGCGATGAACGTGTTGCGCCAGCACATGATCACGCGCGTGGTCGTCAGCAGCTTCTTCCAGAGCCAGTTTGCCGCAGACCCCGACGTGCGTGCGGCCGCCCGTGACTACCTGAGCGACACCCTGGCCAGTGAACTGGCCGAGGTCAGCTATGAGGCCGGCCGGGGCTAGGTCACCATGACCGCGATGAACCAGGTCGCCATGAGCGTGCGCGACCTGCGTCGCACACATGCCTGGTACCAACGCGTGTTCGGCTTCACGCCCGCCGGCGGCACCAACGCGTTCAAGGGTTTCATCGCGGAACGTGTGCAGGGCGTGCCCGGCGCCGCCAGCACCTGCTGGTGGCTGATGGACGGCCGCGATTTCTTCCAGCTCGAGTTGTTCGAGTTCTACAGCCCCGTGACGCGGCCACTGCCCGCCGACTGGCGCCTGTGCGACATCGGCTACGGCATGGTGAGCCTGGTGGTCACGGAATTCGACGCGGTGCTGGCGCGGCTGGCCGAGACCGGTGCGGCGAGCCTGACGCCGCCGCTGGGCGAGCTCGGCAGGCGCCGCGCCTGCGTGCGCGACCCCGAGGGTGTGCTGCTGGAAATCATGGAGGGCGATCCGCTCGACGGCGTCGAGCCGCGCGCGCCCGGTCCCGTGACGGTGCGCGGCGTGACGCTGTCGGTGCGCGACCTGGACGCCTCGCGGCGCTTCTTCCGCGACACGCTGGAACTCGAGGAATTCACAGGGGTACTGCACGAGCCGGAACACGGTGCGCTGTGGGGCCTGCCCGATGCGCAGCGCGAGGCGCTCGTGCTGCGCGCCGGCGGCGTGTTGCTGGAGATCGTCCGGTACGAGACGCCGCGGGGTCGTGACCTCCCGGCCGACTACCGCATCAGCGACCAGGGGCTGCTCAACATCGCGCTGGGTTTCCGTGACCGCCGCGCGTTCGAGCGCATGCACAACAAGTGCGTCGCCGCGGGCTATCGCGGCAACTGGCGGCCGCTGCGCCTGGGCGCGTGGTCGGTCGTGTATGTCAACGATGACCAGGGCTGTAGCGTGGAGCTGCTGCACGTGATGCCGTGGTACGACGGCCGCATGGGTTTCCGTCCCGGTCCGCCGCCGCCCTACCGCGGCAGGGGCGGCCTGCCGCAGTGGCGCACCGCGATCGTGACCGGCGGCTGCAGCGGCATAGGCAGGGAACTGTCGCGGCGGTTGCTCGCGGCGGGCACCGCGGTGGCGATAGTGGACCGCGATATAAATGACGACGCCCGCGCCGCACTTGCGACAGTGGGCAACGGGCGCGCCGTTTTCCACGCCGCAGACGTGACTGACATGGCGGCGCTCGACGCCGCGATCGGCGCCGCCGTCGCGGACCTGGGCGCGCCCGACCTCGTGGTCAACTGCGCCGGCATCCAGAACGCCAAATCCTTCAGCGCGCTCACCCGGGAGGAGTTCGAGACGGTCGTCGGCGTGAACCTGTTCGGCAGCCGCAATCTCGCCGAGGCGGTGTTACCGCACATGGAACACGGCGCGCAGCTCGCGCTGGTGGCCTCGCTGGCAGGGCTGTTGCCCAGCCACAGTTACGCCGCGTACAACGCGTCCAAGTACGGCGTGGTCGGACTGGCCGGCGCACTGCGCCTGGAGTGCGTGGAGCGCGGCATCGAGGTGTCGGTGATCTGCCCGCCGGAGGTCAACACGCCGATGGTGGTGACGGAGCGCAAGACGCTGCCGCCGGTCGCGGCACGCCTCAAGGACACCGCGGGCACGCTGGAGGTCGGCCCGTGCTGCGAGTACATCCTCGAACAATTGCGGCGCAGGCGCGTGCTCATCATCCCGGGCCGGCGGGCGCGCTGGGTCGCGCGCGTGGCGCGCTGGTTCCCGGGGCTGTTGCGCAGGGTCAGCGAACGCATCGTGCGCGCGGCGTCCGCCGGGCGCTGATATGGCCGCGCCGCGCTACAGGTTGTGCGGGTTGACCAGCATGCCGCCGTCGACGTTCAGCACGTGGCCGGTAATAAACGACGCCCGGTCGCTCAGCAGGTAACTCACGGCGTCGGCGATTTCCTCCGGTTCGCCGAGGCGCCGCATGGCGTGGGTGGCGATGGTGGCCTCGCGCTCCTCGGGCAGGGCGTCGAAGTAGGCCTGGATGGCCGGCGTCCGGATGCCGCCGGGGGCCACGCAGTTGGCCCTGATGCCGCGCTGCGCGTACTCGGCCGCGACCGTTTTCGTCAGCGCGATCACGCCGCCCTTGGCGGCGCTGTAGGGCGACATCTTCGCTTCGCCGCGCACGCCGCCGACGGACGAAATATTCACGATGGCGCCGCCGCCGGAGGCTTCGATCGCCGGGAGCTGGTACTTCAGACACAGCCACACACCTTTCAGCGTGACGTCGTTGATCAGTTCCCACTCTTTCTCGGACCAGTCCGTCACCGGCTTGAAGCCACCACCGAAGGCCGCGTTGTTAGAGACGGCGTGCAGGGCGCCGTAATGCTCGACAATCGCGGCGATGGCCGCGCCGACATCCCCGTCGCTGGCGACGTTGGCCTTGAGCGCGATGGCGTCACCGCCGTCGGCGACAACCGCGTCGCGCACGCGCTCGGCCGCCGCGAGGTCACGATCGATGATCGCCACCTTCGCGCCGTCCCTGTGGAACGTCATGGCGGTCGCCTCGCCGATACCGCTACCGCCGCCGGTGACCATGGCGACCTTGTTCTCGAGTAGTCTCTGCATGTGTGTATTCCAGGTTCGATAGGGGCCGGTGTGTCTATTGTATACAGCACCGGCACACTACATGCTCGCGCGCGGAGCGGTCCAGTTGCCGGCGACACGCACGGATTACTATTCTGTACCCGCCCGCGAATACTCGGGCGGTAGCAGGAGGCGGCTACCGATCGTTCAAGAATTTGGCCCTCCAGGGTCGCCACGGGTCCGCGCAGCGGTTAACCTGCGGGCGTCCGGCGTTACCTCCAATCATTCACCCCGGTAGCGTGCGAAGTCCCTTGAGTCCCGATGCAATGATCTCCAAGCGTATCGTTGTCCCGTTTGTCGCGCTGCTCGCCCTGGCGGCCTGCGGCGCTGCCGAGGATCCCAGCCTGTACCC
Source organism: Gammaproteobacteria bacterium (assembly GCA_030428835.1). GTDB lineage: Bacteria > Pseudomonadota > Gammaproteobacteria > Pseudomonadales > Halieaceae > Marimicrobium. The sequence goes on from JAUIEP010000023.1 coordinate 13,588, forward strand.
GGAATACAACGCGGCCACGGCCGCGCCCATACCGGACAAGTCGGCGACCGAATACAATCCGCAGCGCAACCTGTACTGGGGCGACCTGCACATCCACACCAGCTACTCGACCGACGCCTGGACGATGGGTGTGCGCGCTACGCCGGACGACGCCTACACGTTCACGCGAGGTGGCGAGATCGAGCACGCCGGCGGTTACGGCATCAGGTTGAAACATCCGCTGGACTTCGCCGCAGTCACGGACCATTCGGAATACCTCGGCCTGCTGCGCGCGACGGAACCCGACCTGCCGCTCGCCAGGCGCGGTTTCAAGGAGCGCGTGCGCAACGACGGCAAACTGCGCAACACCATCGCGTTTCTGCGTTCCACGCTGGGCTTCGATTTGAAGAAGGTTGCGGTCGACGGCTGGGAGAATTTCGCCCAGGACGTCTGGCGCGATACCATCGCCGCGGCCGAGCGGCACAACCGGCCCGGCGAGTTCACCGCCTTCGTGGCGTACGAGTGGAGCTCTGCGCCCGAGAAGCGCAACCTGCACCGCAACGTCGTGTACCGCGACGCAAACGTACCCGCCATTCCCTACAGCTCGCTCAACTCCAACGACCCGCGCGACCTCTGGGCCGAGTTGGAACGGCAGCGGGAGGAGGGCAGGCGGGTGTTCGCCATTCCGCACAACGGCAACGCCAGTGACGGCATCATGTACGACGACGTGATGTACGACGGCGCCGCCATGAACGCGGCGTACGCGGCGCGGCGCATGTCCAACGAGCCGCTCAGCGAGATATTCCAGGTCAAGGGTTCGTCGGAGACGCACCCGATGCTCTCTCCCGACGATGCGTTCGCGGGCTTCGAGATCGACGATCGCCAGTTGTCGCAGGAAGGAGAACTGTCGCAACCGGAGGGCAGCTACATTCGTGATGCCCTGCGCCTCGGCCTCGAAATGTCCCACGCAGAGGGCTTCAACCCCTACCGCTTTGGTGTGATCGGCAGCTCCGACGGCCACAACGCCTCGTCCCCTGTGGAGGAGGACAGCTACCACGGAAAGTTGCCCCTGCTCGACGGCAGTGCCGCGACGCGCATGCGCACCAACACCTATATCCCGACGAGCATCCAGGGCGGCAAGGACTGGAGCTCGGCGGGACTCGCGGCGGTCTGGGCCGAGGAAAACACGCGCGCCGCGCTGTTCGACGCCATGCGGCGCAAGGAGACCTACGCCACGTCGGGCCCGCGCATCGCGGTACGCTTCTTGGGCGGCTGGGGTTATGACGACGACCTGCTTGAGCGAAATGATTGGATAGCCGCGGCCGAGGGCGATGGCGTTCCCATGGGCGGCCGGCTGCCGCCGCCCGCGGGCGATGCACCCACGTTCGCCGTGTGGGCCCTGCGCGACCCGGACAGCGGCAACCTCGACCGCATCCAGGTCATCAAGGGCTGGGTGGACAGCGTGGGAGAATCCCACGAGAAAGTCTTCGACGTGGCCTGGTCCGGCGCGCGCACCCCGGACGCCGACGGCAGGGTGCCGCCGGTGGGCAACACCGTGGACGTCGCGAGCGCGAGCTACACGAACGCTATCGGCGCCGACCAGCTCGCCACCGTGTGGCGTGACCCGCAGTTCGACCCCGCGGTCGAGGCGTTCTACTACGCCAGGGTCATCGAGATCCCAACGCCGCGCTGGACGACCTACGACGCCAGAACCCTGGGCATAGCAGCGCCCGAGCCGACCTCGCTGCAGGAACGCGCGGTCACGTCGGCGATCTGGTACGCCCCGCCGGAACGCTAACAACGCAGGTGTAACCGCTATGCGCAATGATCCGCTCAGTAAACTGTCCCGCGAGCAACTCGCCCAACTCGGCCGCGAGTACATGCTGGCCGCGCAGTGCAACAGCCGCACCGGCTACGCGGCGCTGGCCATGAACCACGGCACGGACGCCTACAAGGACGTCGCCATCGACAACTGGATGGCGGCCAGTCCCGTGTACACGCGGCGCATGCAGCGCGCGCTGCGGCTGCGCGGCGACTCGGACGTCGAGACGATCCTCAAGGGCCTGCAGCTCGAGGTCGGGTTCAGTCACCAGTACTTCGACGTGCATTTCAGGATGGTGGGCGAGGAGGAGGGCGAGTTCTGGCTGCCCAGTTGCGGCCCGCTGCTGGAGACCGAGCCGCGCGGCGAAGAGGCGGTGCGGGTGATGTGCCACGATATCGAGGACCCCACCTTCGACGCGACCGCCGTCGCCACCAACGCGCGGGCGCAGGTCCGGCCGATTCACCGCCCGCCGCGCGCCAGCGCGGACCAGACGCCGCACTGCCACTGGCGGGTGACGATCAACCGCGACGCCGAGCCGGTGGTGGAGCGCGACATCACCCACACGATGGGCGCGCGGCGCCTGGCGGGCGTTGAAATTGGGCGCGGCGCGAATACCGAGCCGGGCGGCTGGGACTACTACGACGGCGAACTCGTCGAACAGATGCACCTGGAGTATTTCTCCCAGTCCGCGCTCGTGGTGATCTGCAAGGAACTGGCTGTCCAGTCCCACCTGCTCGCGGCGAGCCTCGGGCTGGCCGTCGCGCAGCGTTACGGCGCGGAGGCGGCGCGCGCGGTGGCACAGTTCCAGATGACGGGCTCGGGCTGGGCCACCAGCGAGCGGCTCGCGCGCTGGCTCGGCGTCGCGGGCGGCGGACTCGACGCGATCGCGCGGGTGCTGGACCTGCATCCCGCGTTGCAGCCGCGCGAGTACATCGATGTGGACATCTCACACGATGCCGCGGGCGCTTTGCGCATCGCGCTGCACGATTGCCCCGCGGCGCACGAGGAGCAGCCGCTCGGCTGGTTCCCGCTGGTGCAGGACGGCGGCGAGGCGCCCGCGCTGGAGGCGCTCGTGCAGGGCGTGGATCGGCGGGCGCGACTGGTACCCGTCGCGGGTGAGACCGCCGCGTGGGAGGTGCAGTTGGCGGCCGCGCCCGCCGACGAACCCCTGGCGGTGCAGATTGCCAAGGGTACGGTCCTGTACGGCACGCAGCTCGAGAACCACATCCAACTGCTCGAGGTGGTCTGACGGCGCGGCGCGGGAAGTCCGCGCTGCCGGTGGCAGGGCAACACTAGTTGCGGCTGAGATCTTCCGGCCGGTCCACGTCGCGATGTATCGCCGGGTCGTCGACGGCAACGCGTTGCACGCAGCCCGCGTGCCGCCGCAGCAGTTGGCGCCCCCCGACATCGCCGGCGAGTTGGGCCAGCTCATTGAAATACGCCGCGCCGAAACCCACGGGGTGTCCCGGCGAACCCGCGAACGCGGGCTGGCAGATCGTGTCCCGGGTGAGGGCGGCCGCCACGCGGCGGTAGGTGTCCGGCGCGATCCAGGGCATATCGGCGAGCGCGACCAGTGCCCCGTCCCATGCCCCGACATGCGCGATCCCCTCCGCCAGCGTACCCCCCATACCCTCCGCGGCCCGCGCGCAGCGCACACAGTCGAGTCCGTCGCGGGTGAGTCGCGCGGCGAGTTCGTTGTCGTCCTCGCCCAGGCACACGAGCAGCGGTAGCCCGCTGGCGCGCAGGTTGTCCAGCAGGGCATCGATCACGCGCCGACCGTCCGGCAGTGCGGCGCTACGCTTGTCGCTGCCGAAGCGCTCCGCGCGGCCCGCGGCGAGTACGAGGATGCCGGCGCGCATGCGGCTCAGGTCGAGGCGCGCCGCAGCTGTGTCAGTTGCGCGAGGATCGACACCGCGATCTCGAGCGGCGTCTTGCTGCCGATATCCAGCCCCACGGGCGCGTGCAACCGATCGATCGCAGCGCCATCGATGCCGAGTTCACGCAGTCGGGCCAGGCGTTTCTCGGTGGTGCGCTGCGAGCCGAGCGCGCCGACGTACCACGCGTCGCTCTCCAGCGCCTCCATGAGGGCCATGTCGTCGATGCGCGGGTCGTGCGTGAGGGTAATGACGATCGAGTGACTGTCGGACGCGTTGGTGCGGATCACGTCGTCCGGCATGCCCTGCAGGAGGCTGACGTCCGGGCCCTCCCACTGGTCGAGGAACTGCTGCCGCGGGTCGGTCACGATGACCTCGTAGTCCATCGCCTGGCCGAGTTCCGCGAGGCTCCTGGCCAGCTCGCCGGCGCCCACCAGCAGCATGCGCATGCGCGGCCCGAAGCACTGCCGCAGTTGTTCATCGGTCAGCTCGAGTTGGGTGAAGCGGTCGGTCGCTCGCAGCGTGGTGGCGCCGGTCGCGAGGTCCAGGTGGCGCTCCACGCAGCGCCGTTCCCGCAGTGCCGCCAGCACGCCGGCGAGCCAGTCGTTGTCGTGTTCGCCGAGGCGTTGCAGCAGCAGCACGATGCGGCCGCCGCAGGGCAGGCCGAGGCGCTCATTCTCCTCGGCGCTGACGCCGTACTCGACCAGTTCCGGACCGTCGCCGGCAAATTCACCGGCGCGCAGTCGTGCCAGCAGGTCCTCCTCGACGCAACCGCCCGACACGGAGCCGACCTGGCGGCCGTCGTCCGTCACGACCACGACGGAGCCCACCGGACGCGGCGAGGAGCCGACGGTCCGCACGATGGTGCAGAGCCAGGGGCGTGTATCGCGCAGCCAGTCCCGCGCGTGCACCAGTACCTCGTGGTCTATCGTCTGCATGCGGTGCGTCCGACGGGCGGCCGGTGTCTCAAGCCGCCGCGCGAATGGCGGCGGCGAGCTCGGGGCTGAAGCCGCCCTCGCTGTAGGCGTCGCCGGTGTACACGCTGCAGGTGGTGATGTCGAAGACATCGCCGTAGCGTTGCTGCAGTTTCTTCCCGATCTCGGCCGGCGCGCCGACGATGGCGATCTTGTCGAGCAGCGTGTCGTCGATCAGCGCGCCCATCGCCACCCACTGCCCGGCCTTGGACAGCCGGTTCAGCTCCGGCTGGAGCTGCCCGTATCCCACGGACTCCAGCACCGCGCGATAGGCCGGCGTGGAGCCGTAGAAGGCGATCTGGTTCTGCGCGGCGCGCTTGACCTTGTCAAACTGTTCCTCGGTTTCCCCGGTCACGAAGAAGGGCGCTCCCGCGATCTGCAGGTCGGCGCGGCTCCTGCCGCCTTTCGCGAGGCCGGCCTCGATGGCCGGCAGGCTGACCGTGCGCACATACTCCTGCGTCGTGAACGCGTGCAGCATGATGCCGTCGGCCACCTCCGCCGCGTTCTCCGTCATCAGCGGCCCCACCGCCGCGGCGAACACCAGCGGCGCGCCGTACTTGCCGTCGCGCGGCGTGAACATGGGCGTCATCAGGGTGTGCGTGTAAAACTCGCCGCGAAAATCGAGTGGTTCGCCGTCGTACCAGCAGGCCCAGATGGCCTTGAGCGCCAGGATGTACTCGCGCATGCGCGCCGCCGGCTTCGACCAGGGCATGCTGTAGCGCTTCTCGATATGCGGCTTGATCTGCGAACCCAGGCCGAGGATCAGCCGCCCCCGCGACAGCGAGTTCACGTCGTGCGCGGACAGCGCCATGGTCATCGGCGAGCGCGCGAAGGCGACCGTGATGCCGGTCATGAGCTGGATGCGCTCGGTGGTCGTGGCGGCCAGCGCCAGTTGCAGCAGCGGGTCGTGTGTGAGCTCCGCGGTGGCGCCGATGTCGATGCCGGCGTCCTCCAGTTCGCGCGCCTCCTGCGCCAGTTGGCCCAGGGGGCGGGAAAAGCCGCTGATGATTTTCATGCTGCGCTCCTGCAGTGCGGGGCGACCAGAATAGCCAGCGCACACCGGGCCTTCAACCTGCGCGGCCGCCGTTACTACGGCGCTGGTCGCGGGCGGGCTAGCCGCCGAGTTGCGCGAAGGCCTCGATCACATCCGCGGGCGCCTGCACGAGTTCCACCAGCACGCCCTCGGCGCCGATCGGCGACTCCTCGTTGCCCTTGGGGTGGATGAAGCAGACATCGTGCCCGGCGGCGCCCTTGCGGATACCGCCCGGGGTGAAGCGCACGCCCTGTTCCTCCAGCCAGCTCACGGCGGCGGCGAGGTCGTCGACCCACAGGCCGATGTGGTTCAGGGCGGGGTCGTGTACCTTCGGGCGCTTCTCGGGGTCGATCGGCTGCATGAGGTCCACTTCCACCTTGAACGCGCCGGCGCCGGTCACGGCGATGTCCTCGTCGACGTTCTCCTTCTCGCTCTTGTAGGTGCCGGTGGCCTCGAGGCCGAGTGTATCGATCCAGAATCTGCGCAATGCGGCCTTGTCGAGGCCGCCGACGGCGATCTGCTGCAGGCCCAGTATCCTGAAGGGGCGATCAGACATGGGGAAGCTTCCTGTGCGATGGCTTGAGGGGCGAACCTTACAGCGTTTTGCCGGCAAGTCCAGCGGCGCGCCGCGAGTGCATGCGGCCGGTTCGAATCGCGATACTCAGGATGTGGCGGGTCGTTCCCCGAGGGCATGGCCCAGGAAGAACGCGACGATCTCCTCGGGGCCGGAGATGTCCCCCGCGTTGCCGCCCAACAGGCGGTCGAACGGGAACGGCATGCGCGCCACGCGCGAGGGCAGGGTGTGCCCGGAACCCTGCAGGGTGTAGTGCCTGACCTCGAGACCGCCCGGCGCGCCCCAGCGCTGTTCGACGATGCGCGTGTCCGGGTCGCCGTCCGTTTCCGGGTGCGTCACGGTGGTGCCGGGACCGTCCAGCCCGGCCAGGTCGCGCCAGTAGTGCGCGGTCTCCTCGGACGAGCGCACGATGCCGCGCGAGGCGTTGCCGAGGATCGACACTGCGCCGCCCTCGTAGGGGTTCACCGGGTCCCCGGTGCCGTTGAATATGGCGATGGACGCGGGTGTGCCGCTCTCTGTGCAGCCGAACGTCGCCGGCGCGGGCAGGCTGGCGGCCGCGGGAGCGTGCGCGGCGAACAGCCCCGGCGCCTCGAGTGCGACGCGGTAGGCCATGTGGCCGCCATTGGACAGGCCGGTGATGTACGCCCGCGCGGTATCGATGCGGTAGCGCCGGGCCAACTCGTCGATGACCCGCGCCAAAAAGCCCACATCGTCGATGTTCAGCGTGTTGGCGGCGTAGTCCGCGGTGCCGCGACAGCCGTTCCAGTGGTTGTCGAAGCCGTCGGGGTAGACGATCACCAGGCCCTCCCGATCGGCGATGTGATCGAACTCGCGCCCCGTCATCTCGCGCATGCCGAGGCCGGTGCCCATGGAGCCGTGCAGGACAAAGACGGCCGGCGCGCCGTCCGCCAGTGCTGCAGGCCGGTAGACGGAATAACTGCGCGTGCGACCGTCGTGCGAGAACTCGTGGGTGGTGAGTTCTCCGGTCACAGGCAGGGGCTCGGGGGGGAACCGTGTGTAGACGTAGAAGCCGTACAGGCCGAGCAGTATGGCCAGGGCCGCGAGTGTAAGGAGAAAACGCCTGCCCATCAGGACTCGACCAGCTCCGGCCTGTACCGGGGGTGTTCCGTCAGCCACGCCGACATGGCGCGCATCGACTCCTCGTTCTTGCGGTTGATAAACCCGTAGATCTGTTTCTCGAACAGCCGCCAGGGAAATACGGTCAGGTTGTAGCGCTCCTCGAAGTGCAGGCGCGACCGGTTGGGTCCCAGTCGTTCGATTCGCAGGCGGCCGGTCTGGTCGTTGCCGGGTGTGTCGCTGATCATCGTGTAAGTATACCCCTGTGCAGACTGCACATCCGTCACCAGTTCCAGTGCTGCACCGGTACGCCCGAATGGCATCTGGTAGATGACGCGGCGCAGCAGGCCGTTGCCGCGTTCGTCACCGGCGTGCAGCACCTGTACCTCGAGGACCATCGGCGCGTACTGCGTCCACTTGTCGTAGTCCTGCATGAGCGCCCACAGGCGTTCGGGCGAGTGCGGCAGGTCGACGGACCAGGTGTGTTCCAGCGGCGGGTCGGTGTCGTTGGCGGTCGCGGCACAGGCACCCACGTAGATGATGAACAGCGCCATGCACACGATGACAAGGTAGCGCACCGCCGCAACGCCTTAGAATGCGTAGGTCGCTGTCACGCCGTAGGTGCGCGGCTCACCGAAGATCTGCGTCTCGTCGGCGCCCAGCGGCTGCAGCGCGGTCTGGCCGGACAGGCCGTACTCCTCGTCGAGCAGGTTGCGGCCCCAGAGCAGCAGTTGCAGCGTGCCGGGCGCACCCGGGACCGGGACTTCGGAGAAGCTGACCGAGGCGCCCAGTAAACCGTAGGAATCCACCACGAAGTTGCCGTTGTCGGTAACGCTGGTGCCCACGTCGTCCTGCCAGCCGTAGTTGAGGTGGACGCCCAACGTGCCCGGCCCGAGTGCGCGGCGGTAGTCGAACGCGGTGTAGACGCTGTGGTCGGGTGCGTACGGCAGGTTGTCACTCAGTACTTCAGACAGGCCGAGGTCGGTCGTCAGCGCGCTCTCGCCGAGCTGCGTATCCAGGTAGCCGTAGCTCAGTGTGAAGGTCAGTCCGTCGGCCAGCAGCAGGTTCATGTCGACCTCGGCGCCCAGTACCTCGTTGTTGTCCGAGGGCAGGAAGTCGCGACCGCCGGGGCTGACCGGGTCGGTCTGGATGCTCGATTGCAGGCCGTCGATCTCCATGTAGAACAGCGCGGAGTTGTAGCGCCCGCGGCCGTCCCAGAACTCGCCCTTGAAGCCCAGTTCGTAGCTGACGATCTCCTCCGGGTCGAAGCCGTCCGCGAAAAGGTCGGCCCGCGCCGAACGCTGCGAGGTTCCGCCCGCCTTGTAGCCGGTCTCGATCTTGGCGTAGATGTTCATCTCGTCGTTGACGTCGAAGGCGACGACGAAGGACGGGTTGAATTGCGTGAAGTCCTCGTCGTACATCCCGATGAAGGGCACTATCGCGCCCTGGTTGTTGCGCACGGATTTGCGTTCGTCGTAGGAGTAGCGCCCACCGGCGGTGATATGCCAGCGGCGCTCCATCCAGGCCGGGTGCCAGGTCACCTGCGTGTAGGCGGCCGCCGACCAGTTCTCCGTGTCCGTGGTTCTCACGATGCAGCACTCGCCGAGTGTCTCGCCGAGGAAGTTGTCCTGGAACGCCTCGTCCCTGTAATAGAACAGGCCGGTCACATATTCCCAGTTGCCGGTCTCGCCCTGCAGTTGCAACTCCTGCGACCACTGCTCGAAGTCCGTCTCGAAGCGGCCGAGCACCGGTGCGTCGCCGGCGAGGGTGATGCCGGTGGGCACGAAGTCCGAGGGCGAGAAACTGTCGAGGTCGCGGTAGGCGGTGATGCTCTCCAGCCGCAGTGTGTCGTTGATCTGCCAGTTCACCCACAGGCTGTGCGCGGCGATGTCCTGGTCCGAGGACGGGATGACGCGCTGCGAGGTCGGCTTCGCGATGCGGTCGGTATCCCAGTCGTCGTTGTAGTTGATCGCCGCCGCGATGAGCCCGGTGGACAGGTCCGGGTCGGTCAGCACCTGGTTGTACGGCTCGGTATCGTTGATGCGGGCGCGCTCGAAGCGGTAGTCAACCGTGACGTCCTCGCCGGCGAGCCAGCGCAGGTCGGCCACCACGGTCTGGCGGTCCTCGTTCATGAAGTCCTCGCCCGGCCCGCGGTTCTTCGCGATGCCGTCGCGCTCCGTGTAATTGAAGTTCACCTTGGCCGCGACGGAGTCCGACAGGGGCAGGTTGAGCATGCTCTTCGACTGGAACTTGTCGAGGTTGCCCACGGTGAGGTCCTGGCGGAACTCCACGCCCTCCACGCTGGCGCGCCGGGTGATGATGTTCACCGCGCCGCCGGTCGCGTTGCGGCCGTACAGCGTGCCCTGCGGCCCGCGCAGCACCTCGATGCGCTGCACGTCCACGCCCTCGAAGCCCGCCGCCACGCTGGTGCCGATGTACACGCCGTCCAGGTACAGGGCCACCGAGGGGTCCTGCGTGATCTGGGCGTCGTTCTGGCCGATGCCGCGGATGAACAGGCGGATGGTGGTGGAGTCGGACGGGAACGTGTTGACGGTGAAGTTGGGTATGTCGAGGCTGATGTCCTCGATCTCGTCGATGCCGCGCATCTCCAGCACCTGCTGGTCCATGGCCACGATCGAGATCGGCACGTCCTGCAGTGACTGGGTGCGGCGCTGGGCGGTGACCAGGATCTCCTCCAGCGCCAGGCCCTCCGCCGCGCTGCCCGCGGGGGCGCCGAGGGTGAGTGCCGCGCCGACGGCGGCCAGTACGGGTATTGTCGGGTTCGGTCTGTTCATGGGCCTCTTCTTTAGAGTTGGTGGTGAGTACCCTGCGTGAATACACGTACAGTTATAGCGCAGCCCGGACCATCCTGCCTGCCATGCGGCATTCGATGCCCAAATACGGTATCTCCCGCCCGGCCCCGCGCCCAGGTGGCGGGCCTCTCTGCAGGGGTCCGATATTTCGGCAGCAGCCCGGTTCGCCGCCTATACTCTTTGCAGTGGACGTCGAGGACAACCGATATGAAGCAGTCAGATCGTTGTTACCGGGATGTGTACCACGGCGCACGGATGTTGTTGGTTGTCGTGCTGGCACTGCTGACCGGCGGGTGCGAACTCTTCGCCTTCGGGCGCAACACGTCGGGCGAGCTGGGTGACGGCACGACGACGAACCGCAGCATCCCGACGCTCATCCAGGGTTCCTCGTTCGATCTCGTGAGCGGTGGCGGCACGCACAGCTGCGGCCTGCGCTCGGACGGCACCGCCTGGTGCTGGGGTGAGAACAACTACGGCCAGTTGGGCGACGGCACCACGGTAGACAAGACGCTGCCGGTGCAGGTGGGCACGGAAACCGACTGGATCGCCATCGAGGCGAGCGCCTTCCACACCTGCGGCCTGCGCGACCCGGGCACCCTGTGGTGCTGGGGCGGCAACAACTTCGGCCAGATCGGCGACGGTACTACCGCCCTGCGCACGGCGCCGGTGCAGATCGGCACGGCGACCGACTGGGTGCAGGTGAGTTCGGTGGAGAACCATACCTGCGGCCGGCGCTCCAGTCTCGGCAACTTCACCGCCTGGTGCTGGGGGCACAACAGTAACGGCGAACTGGGCATCGGCAATACCACGCAGCAGCTCACTCCGTTACAGGTCGGCAGCGAGACCGACTGGCTGGAACTGCGCGCCGGGCTGAATCACACGTGTGGGGTCCGGGCACTCGGCTTCAGCCGCATCTGGTGCTGGGGCGGCAACCTCAATAGCGAGCTCGGCGACGGCACCACCATCCAGCGCAACTCGCCCGTGCAAATTGGCAGCGACAACGGCTGGCTGTATGTCAGTCCCGGCAATTTCCACACCTGTGCCCACCGCGTCGACGGGGCGATCTTCTGTTGGGGCAACAACAGCTCCGGCCAGGTCGGCGACGGCACGAACACCAAGCGGTCCACGCCCGTTCAGGTCGGGACCGCCACGGACTGGGCGGAGGTGGAGACCGGCAGCAACCATACCTGCGCGCGCCGCACGAACGGCACCGCCTGGTGTTGGGGCATGAATTTCTTTGGCCAGCTCGGCGACGGTACGGCGGTGGCGCGCAACACGCCGACCAAGGTCAATGACGCGACCAACTGGGCGGGTATCAATGCGGCGGCATTGCACAGTTGCGGTGTGCGCGGCGACGGCAGCACCTGGTGCTGGGGCGACAATGACAAGGGTGGCGTGGGCGACGGCACCACCGTCCAGCGCAACGCGCCGGTCAATGTCGGCCAGCCGATCGACTGGCGCACCGCCACAGCGGGCTTCCGCAACACCTGCGCGGTGGCGCTGGACCGCAGCCTGTGGTGCACCGGTTCCAATGCGCAGGGGCAGCTCGGTAACGGCACCACGGCCGACAGCAGTACGTTTGTCAGGGTCGGGTCGGACAACGACTGGGACACGGTGGCCTCGGGCTTCGACCACACCTGTGCCATCCGCACCGACGATACCCTGTGGTGCTGGGGCGACAACAGCGCCGGCCAGCTCGGGGACGGCACGACCACGCAGCGCCTGACGCCGGTGCAGGTCGGCGGCGACGCCGACTGGCAGTCCGTGAGCGCCAGTTTCTTCGACCACACCTGCGCCACGCGCACGGGAGGCACCCTCTGGTGCTGGGGCACCAACGTCGGGCCGGGTGGCGTCTCCAGCTACAGCACGCCGACGCAGATCGGCAGCGACACGGACTGGCGCCAGGTGAGCAACACGGGGCTGTACGTGTGCGCCACGCGTACGGGCGGCACGCTGTGGTGCTGGGGCGCCAATGACCAGGGCCAGCTCGGCGACGGGACCACGGATTTCAACCTCACCCCCACGCAGGTGGGTACCGCCACGGACTGGAACAAGGTCAGCACGGGTACGGGCCACGCGTGTGCCACGCGCACCAACGGCACGCTGTGGTGCTGGGGCAGCAACGCCTCGGGACAGCTCGGCACCGGGGGAGGTTCTGAACTGTCCCCGGTGCTGGTGAATCCGGCCACGGACTGGAAGAACCCGGATCTCGGCGCCCTGCATACCTGCGCACTGCGCCTGGACAACAGCCTCTGGTGCTGGGGCAGCAACGTGTACGGCCAGGTGGGCGTGGCGTCCGGTCCCACGCTTATCCCGCGGGAGGTGGGCACCGCGCGCTCGATGTGGATAGAGGTGTCCGCGGGCGGCGGCCACACGATCGCACTGCCTTTCGAGTAACGCGCGCATGCCTTGCCGCCGGGCACTGCACGCCCCGCGCGTTGGAGTGCGGCCGCGGCGTGGGCTACCATGCCCGCTCCTGTTTCACTCTCCGGATCAACGATGACTGACAAAGTGACGACCGCAACGGTGCCGACCGTATGCCGCCTGTGCATTGCACACTGCGGCGTATTGGCCACCGTGGAAAATGACGCCGGCCGGCGCAAGGTGACCCGTGTTACCGGCGATCCCGACAACCCCGTGTTCGCGGGCTACACCTGTCCCAAGGGCAGGGCGCTGCCTGAGTTACACAACCACGCCGGTCGCCTGTTGCACTCGCTCAGGCGCGGGGAGGACGGCTCCCACAGTGCAGTAGGGAGTGAGTCGGCTATCGCGGAGATCGCACAGCGCATCCAGGCGATCGTGGCGGAACACGGCCCGCGCGCGGTCGCCTGTTATGTCGGCACGCCGAACGCGGGGCAGCCCACCGCCGCCGCCACCGGCAACGCCTTCCTGCGCGCCATCGGCTCGCGCATGTTTTTCACGTCGAACACGATCGACCAGCCCGGCAAGCAGATCTCGATGGCGCTGCACGGCAAGTGGCTCGGCGGCGAGCCCGACTTCGAGCGGGCGGATGCGTGGCTGTTGGTCGGCAGCAACCCCATTATTTCCAAGTCCGCGGGCATCCCCGGCCAGAATCCCGCGCAGAAGCTGAAGGAGGCCAACGCGCGCGGCCTGCAGCTCATCGTGATCGATCCACGCGTCTCGGACGTGGCGCGCAAGGCCGCGGTGCACCTGCAGTGCCTGCCCGGCGAGGACCACGCCATACTCGCGGGCCTCATCAACATCATCGTGAGCGAGGACCTCTACGACCACGAGTTCGTCAGTGACAACGTCACGGGCTTTCGGGAACTCGCGGCCGCCGTCAGCGACTTCACGCCGGCGTACGTGGCGCAGCGCGCCGGTATCGACGAGGCCGACCTCCTGCGCGCGGCGCGCATCTTCGCCGGCGCGCGCGTGCGTCACGCCAACAGCGGCACCGGGCCCAGTTTCTCGATGTACTGCAACCTGAAGGAGTACCTGCTGCACTGCCTCAACACCGTGTGCGGGGCGTACGCCCGGGCGGGCGAACGCGTCACGCGGCCGAACGCCATGCTGCCCGCCTACACCCCGCGCGCGCAGGCGTTTCCCCCCTTCAAGGCGTGGGGCTTCGGCGAGAAGCTGCGGGTGCGCGGGCTCACGGATACCGCCGCCGGTATGCCGACGGCGGCGCTGGCGGACGAGATCCTGCTGCCGGGTGAGGGACAGGTGAAGGCGCTGATCTGCATCGGCGGCAATCCCATGGCGGCGTGGCCGGACCAGCGCAAGACGCAGCGCGCGATGGAGGCGCTGGACCTGCTGGTGACGCTGGATGTGGAGATGTCGAGCACCGCGCGCCTCGCGGATTACGTGATCGCCTGCAAGCAGACGCTGGAGACACCGGGCATGAGCCAGAGCGGCGAGGCGATCAAGTACTTCGGTAGCGGCATCGGCTTCTCCTGCGCCTACGCGCAGTACTCGCCCGCCGTGGCGGATGTGCCGCACGGCTCCGACCTGGTCGAGGAGTGGGACTTCTTCTACCAGTTGGCGGGGCACCTGGACCTGGACCTCGTCTTCGCCACGGCATTCGGTTTCTCCCGCTACCAGGAGGCGCCCTACGTGGTCATGCCCCTGAGCCGCACCGAGAAACCGACGATGGAGGACTTCTACGAGGCGATCTGCGAGAACTCGCGTATTCCGCTGGACCAGGTGAAGCGTTACCCCCACGGCCACGTTTTCGATGCCGAGGTGTTCGTGGAGCCGCGCGAGGAGGGCAACGACGACCGGCTCGACTGCGGCAACGCCGACATGCTGGCGCAGCTGGCGGAGGTGCGCCTGCAGGACTTCCGGGCGCTGCAGGACACGCCGGACTATCCCTACCGCTACATACCGCGCCGCCACAACAACTTCATGAATTCCTCCGGGCGGTCGATCGCCAAATTGAACGGCGGGAAACCCTGGAACCCGGTGTGGATACACCCCGATGACATGCGCGCCATCGGCGTGTCCGACGGCGACATGGTCGACATTGCGACGCACCACGACAGTATCGCGGCCATGGTGGAGGCCGATACCACGCTGCGCCCCGGGGTCGTGGCGATCGCCCACGCCTTCGGCGGCCTGGTGGGTGAGGAGGATGACTACCTGCAGGTGGGCGCGAACACCGGTCGCCTCGTGCGGACCGACGAGGACTACGACCCCGTCACGGGCATGCCGCGCATGGGCAACATACCCGTCGCGATCACCCCGCGGTAGGCGGCTCAGCGGGTGTCGCGGCCCGTCCTGGCGGCCCAGTCGCGGATGATGTCGTCGTACAGGTCCATTTCCAGCAGTTCGTCCTTCTCCGGGAACACGTGGTCGAACGTGACGCTGCCGGTTTCCATGAGTTCGCGCGCAAACGCCAGGTGCTGCTTGGCCGCGCCGATCATGCCCCAGCCCGTATGCAGCGCGAACGCGGTGCCCGGTACGACCGGGCCGAGTACACAGACCGGTACGGGCAGTTCCGCGACCAGCGTGGCGCAGGCCTCGGGCGAGGCCAGCGGGTAGAGCAACACGTCGGCGCCGCACTCGACATAGGCCCTGCCGCGCGCGATCGCTGCCTCCAGGTTGCCGTCGCCGGCGCCGCGGTAGCTCTTCGGGTAGAGCTCGTCGCAGCGGGCGATGATCACGAAGGGCGAGTCGCCGCGGGCGCGCGCGCAGGCATCCAGCTTGGCCTGCATCTCCTCTACCGGCACCAGGTCGCCGGCGTACGCCGAGTGTCGCGGGTTGCGGTTGTCCTCCACGTGGTAGCCGGCGATCTCGGAACGCACGTAGCGGCGGGTGAAGTGAAAGGCGTCGGCCACAGTTTCGCCCAGCGTGTCGGCGTCGGCGATCAGGGGGATGCTCATCGCCTCGGCGATGCGGCTCGCCTGCTCCAGTTGTTCCACCTGGGAGTACACGCCGTAATCCGGCATCGCGTAGTGAAACGCACTGCAGGCGTGGCCGCCCAGGTAGGCCGCCTTGAAGCCCACCTTCTCCACGATCTTGCCCGTGAGTGCGCTGTAGGCGTCCGCGGCGATGAAGTGTTCGCCGCTCTCGATAAGCTCGCGTAGCTGTTGCGCCTTGCCGGTCATGATTGCTCCTCTTTACGCTGCACGGTCTGCTGGAACTCTACACGCGTGTGGGAAATTCGCCAGCCCCGGTCGGTGCGCACCAGCGTGCGGTAGTACCAGCCGTTGTTGGAATACGTGTCGTCGTTGCCGAAGAAGGCGTAGCTCTGGATGGTGTCGGCGCGGTCGCCGTCGAGGCTGATACGCAGCGGCCCGCCAAAGTGCACACCGTGTGGCGCTTTGGACAGCATGGCGTCGATCTCCTGGCGCCCGGTGAGCGTCTTGCCGTAGACCTCGTACACCGCGTCGTCGGTGAACAGGTCCAGCCACTCCTCGAAGTCGTTGACCTCCAGGCGCAGGCAGTATTCGTCCAGGACTTCGCGGATGGCCAGTTTGTCAGCAACGCGGTCCACAGCCGGTGTCTCGCCCATAATTCGCTCCGCAGCCGGGTGAACGGGGATCAGTGACGCGCCGCGATGTTCCCGGGTTCGGCGTCGTCGTCGAAGTCGTAGTATTTCGCGTACTGCTGGCGGTACGCGAGGATCGGGCCGTCGCCTTTCACCAGCAGGGGCTTGTCGTGAAAGCGCTTCCTGTTCCAGATCGGGATATCCTGGTTCACCTGCTTCACCAGGTCGCGCATGCGCGCTGCGGTCACGCGCAGCCTGCCGTCACTGAGTCCGGGTATGTGGTACATCTGCCAGCGCAGGTGCGTCCTGTGCGCATCGATGGGCGTGACCTGCTGTGACTGCACCACGTGGGTGACGTCGATGAACTCGGTCATGGACTGGCCCGGGCCGGTGGCGGTCACGTCGATCTTGCCGGTCATCAGGCCACGGGGCGTTTCCATCTCCGCGACCACGGTGCTCCTGCGCACCCAGCCGTCGATTTTCATCTCGCCCGCGGGGGCGAAGGGCACGCCGTGCACCGCGCCGAAGTGCGCGTAGTCCTGCCCGTTTTCGGTGATTTCCTGGCAGTGGATGTCGATCACCCAGTCGTGGGTTTCGGCGAGTATCCACTCGCCCTCAGGGCACTCGGGCAGCCGCGCCACCTCCCATTTGGGCGCCGCGCGGCGCGGGTGGTACCAGACGAAGATCACCCCGTCGACCTCGCACACCGGCCAGGCGGGCAGGCACGAGCGCTTGAGCTTGGGCGGGATCACCTCGGTGTAGGGGATGTCGGTGACGCCGCCCTCGCCGTTGAAACGCCAGTGGTGGAACGGGCAGCGCAGGTCGTCGCCGACCACGTCGCTGTTCACGCCGAGGTGCGCGCCGAGGTGCGGGCAGAAGGGGTCCACGGCGTGTACCTCACCCTGCTCGCCGCGCCAGATGACGAATTCGGTGGCGAAGTACTCCAGAGTCTTGACCTCGCCCGCTGCGAGTTCCGTGGAGAGCGCAACCGCGAACCAGCCGAAGGGAATCGGCATCTCGTCGTAGCCGCGCGGGAGTACGGGTCCTGTGTCGTTCATCGTGTCAGTCCTCGTGCAGCAGCGCGACCGCGCCGCGTTGCAGGTTGTCGCCTACGATCACCTGGCAGCCCAGCCGCGCGCCGCCTGGCGCGTCCAGCGCCTCGAGCATCTCGGCCTCGTCGTCGCCCGGTCCCGCCAGCGACTGCGACCAGTCCGGGTCCAGCCGCACCATGCAGGTGCCGCAGGAGATCTCGCCGCCGCACACGCCGATGTCCAGGCTGATGTTGTCGCGCAGTACGTGCATCAGTACGTCGCCCGGTTGCGCCGTGAGCGTGTGCCCGGCGCCGTCCGTGTCGGTGACATTAAGCGTAATCTCACTCACCGGTGCGCGCCTCCATCGGTTCAGCGGCCATGGGGAATCTCGCGGAAGGGTACGTGCTTGTCGACGCGGATATCGCCGGGCAGGCCCAGAACGCGTTCGGCGATGATGTTCTTCATGATCTCGTCGGTGCCGCCGCCCAGGCGCAGGCCGGGCGCCCACAGGAAGCGGTGCTGGAACGCGCCGCCCGCCAGTGCCTCGTCGCCGTCCAGCAGCCCGAAGTGGTCCTGCAGGTCCAGCGCGTGGCCGGTCATCTCCTGCGTGTTGTTGGACCACAACAGCTTGCCGGCCGAACTCTCCGGCCCCGGGGTCTCGCCCCGCGACAGCGAGGTCAGCGTGCGGAAGCTCAACAGGCGGACCGCCTCGACGCGCACGTAGTAGTCGGCCAGCCACTCGCGGAATGCGGGGTCCTGCAGCACGGTGCCGTCGCCGTCCGGGGTGGAGCCCGCCAGTTGCATGACGTCGCGCCACGACAGGCCCGTGCCGGAACCCAGTGCGGCGCGCTCGTTCATCAACGTGGAGATCACGACCTTCCAGCCGCCGTTGACCTCGCCCACACGCTGCGCGTCGGGAATGCGCACCTCGTCCAGGAACACCTCGTTCAACTCCGCCTCGCCGGACATCACCCGTATCGGCCGCACTTCCAGGCCCGGCGTCTTCATGTCCAGCCAGAAGACGGTCATGCCCTTGTGCTTGGGCAGGTCGGGGTCGGTGCGCGCGACCAGCATGCCGTAGTCGGCGACGTGCGCGCCGCTGTTCCAGACCTTCTGCCCGTTGATCACCCAGTCGTCGCCGTCGCGCGTGGCGGTGCAGCGGATACCGGCGGAGTCGGAGCCGCTGGCGGGTTCGGAAAAGAGCTGGCACCAGATCTCCTCGCCGCGCACGGCCGGCGGCACGCGCGCCAGCGACAGCGCGTCCCGGTTGTGCTCCAGCAAAGCCGGCAGGAGCATGTTGAGGCCGGTCATGAAATAGGTGAACTGGACGCCGGCGCGCGCTTCCTCCTGGTTGAAGATCGCCTCCTGGATGGCGGTGCCGCCGGCGCCGCCCCAGTCCTGTGGCCACGAAATACAGGCGTAGCCGGCGTCCGCCTTGCGCGCCTGCCACCGGCGCGCGACCTCCTTGTGTCGCGGGTGCCAGTTGCGTCGCTCCTGCGTGCTCAGCCCCTCGAGGTCGGGCGCGTTGTCGGCGATCCAGGTGCGCACCTGCGCGCGGTACCGCGCTTCTTCCGGCGTGTCCTCGAAGTTCATGCGGCACGCGCTCCCGCGGCCTGCTCACTGGCCATGGACGCCTCCAGCCGGTCGGTGAGCCTGCGCTGCCACTCGCGGCGGCCGCCGATGGCGAGTCCCAGGTGACCGGCGCGGCGGTAATAAAAGTGGCAGTCGGCCTCCCAGGTGAAGCCGATGCCGCCGTGGGCCTGGATGTTCTCCTTGGCGGCGAACCAGTAGGCCTCGCTCGCGGCGACCCGCGCGGCCGCGGCGGCCAGCGGCAGCTCGGGCGCGTCGCCCGCCAGCGCCCAGGCGCCGTAGTAGGCGTTGGCGCGCGCCACCTCGTTCTTCACGAACACGTCCGCCAGCTTGTGCTTGATCGCCTGGTAGCTGCCGATCTGGCGCCCGAACGCGTAGCGCTCCAGCGCGTAGTCGCGCGCCATTTCCAGCGCGCGGTCCGCGCCGCCGAGTTGTTCGAACGCGAGCAGCACCGCGGTGCGATCGTGGATGCGCGCGAGTTGCGCGAGGCCGTCGTCGCCGGGCAGCGGCTCGGCGGGGGCGTTGTCGAAGCGCAGCTCGGCCGCGCCGCGTGTGGGGTCGATGCTCGACAGCGACCGGCGGCTCACACCCGGACCTTCGAGATCGACGAGGTAGAGTCCGGTGCCCGTGTCGTTCCGCGCCAGCACCACCGCGCGTTGCGCGGCGCAGCCGTCAGTCACCGGGATCTTCACGCCGTTTAACGCGCCGTTGGAAAATTGCGTCGCGAGGCGCTGCGCGGACATTATGCCCGGCCCCTCGGAGAAGGCGAGGGTGCCGATCAGCGCACCGCTGGCCACGTCCGGCAGCAGCGCGAGTTTCTGCGCCTCGGAGCCCGCCTGCAGCAGCGCCTCGGCGAACTGGTAGATGCTGGAGGCGAACGGCACCGGCGCCACCGCGCGCCCGAGTTCCTCCGCCAGGCCGCACAGCTCGACGTAGCCGAACGCGAAGCCGCCGTAGGCCTCCGGGATGGCCGCGCCGCACCAGCCCTGTGCGCCGATGCGCGACCACAGCGCCGCGTCGTGGTCCCGGCCGGGGTCCTCCAGCACGGCGCGCACGACCTGCGGCGCGCACACGTCGGACAGGAAGCGCCGGGCCTGGTCCTTCAGGGCTTTCTGTTCGTCGGAGTAGTCGAAGTTCACGCGCCGCCAATACCTTGCTGCCAACTCGTCGCGGGTCCCGCGAGGGGGCCGCCAGTGCACAGGATTCTAGCAAATGCTGAAAAAATGACAATTTCTCAATTCTGGGCGGGAAACAGTTTCTCCACCTCGACCTTGGCGATCTTGCCGTTCGGGGTCATGGGGAACTCGTCCACGAACAGCCAGTGCCTGGGCACCTTGAAGTGCGCCACGCGCTCGGACAGGTGCTCCGCGAGCGCCTCGCCCGTCGTTTGCGCCCCGGCGCGCAGCCGCACGGCGGCGCCCACCTGTTGGCCCCATTTCTCGTCCGCCACACCGACCACGGCCGCCGCCGCGACGTCGGGGTGCGCCAGCAGCGCGTCCTCGACCTCGGCGGGGTAGATGTTCTCGCCGCCGCGGATGATCACGTCGCGCACCCGGCCCAGCACGCGTACGTAGCCAGCGTCGTCCAGTGTGCCGAGGTCGCCGGTGTGCAGGAAACCGTCCCGGGTGATGGTCGTCGCGGTGGCCTCGGGTGCCTTGTAATAGCCCAGCATCATCAGCGGCCCGCGCGCGCAGATCTCGCCCTTTTCGCCCCAGGGCAGGGTGGCGCCGGTTTCCATGTCGACGATCTTGAGCTCCACGTGCGGTGCAACGCGGCCCACCGTCCGGGAGAGCAGGGCGGGGTCCTCGCCGGGTTTGCTCAGCGTGATGACCGGGTACTCGGACTGCCCGAAGGTCACCAGCACCGGGGCGCCGAACTCGCGCGTCAGCCGCTCGATGAGCGGCTGCGGCACCTGCGAGCCGCCCGCGCCGATGGAGCGCACCTGCGCCGCGCCCGGGGTCCAGTCCGGGTGCTCGAGCATGCCCAGCAGCATGGTCGGCACGCCGCCGATACGCGTGGCGCCGAACAGGCGCATAAGGCGCAGGTACTCCCCCGCGTCGAAGCGCTCCATGATCACGTAGCAACTGCCCGTGACGACCGCGCCGGGCAGCATGGACACGGCGCCGCCGACATGGCTGAGCGGCGACGGGTTGACCCACACCTCGGTCTCGTCCGCCCCGCTCATCTGCGTGCGCAGCCAGGCGCTGTTGACCACCGTGTGGTGGGACAGCATCGCGCCCTTGGAGCGACCGGTCGTGCCGGAGGTGAACTGGATGAGGAAAAGGTCGCTCGGCGCGACGTCCGGCAGCGGCCGTGGTGCGGCCTCGCGCGCGAGGTCGCGCAGCGCACCCAGGTCGAACACCGGTATGTCGCCGGCCAGGTCGGTCGCACGGGCGAGCAGCGCCTCGCCGCGTGTGTCGAGGCCCGCCAGTATAAGAGCGGGTTCCGCGAGGTCGCGCGCGTGCTCGCACTCGGGGTCGCGCCACCCGGGGTTCCACGCCGCGATGACCATGCCGGCCAGCGCGCAGCCGAATTCCAGCAGCGTCCACTCGAGCGAATTG
The DNA here is from genome assembly GCA_030428835.1 of Gammaproteobacteria bacterium. Classification (GTDB taxonomy): domain Bacteria; phylum Pseudomonadota; class Gammaproteobacteria; order Pseudomonadales; family Halieaceae; genus Marimicrobium. The sequence goes on from JAUIEP010000023.1 coordinate 34,866, forward strand.
CGCGACCAGACGCAGACGCGGTCGCCCGGCCGCGCGCGTTCGAGCAGCCAGTACGCCACCTGTTCGGCGGCCTGCAGGGTCGCGCGGTAGTCCATCGAGTCGCTGCCGTCCGCGGTCGGCCACGCCAGCGCGGGGCGCTCGCCGAAACGCGCGGCGGCGTCGCGCAGGGCGTCGCCCAGTGTCTGGTCGCGCAGTTCGATGGACGGGTCCAGCGGCCAGTGGCTGAGTCCGGCGCCGGTGGGCGTGTGTGTATCGTTCATGGGATCGTCTCGCGCGGGCGTTGCGACACGGAGTCGCGGGCGCCTTGCCCTGGTCTTTGTGTTTGTCGGTACGATTCTCGGTTTGATATAGTTGACACTTTGACAATAATTAATGCAAGCCCCGTTGCTCCCACCCACAGGTTAACGCCATGAGCCGCCCCCTCGACATCCCCGTCATCGACACCCTGATCGGTTTTCGCGACCTCGACCACGGCGGCCGCGTTGCCAGCGCGAAGGACACGTGGCAGCGCCACCCTGCGGAGTACATGTTCAAGGACGTGCCGCGGGAGCTGCGTGACGAGACGCAGCGCCTCGACGCGATCGACGAGACCGTGCGCGAGATGGATGCCTACAACATCCGCACGGGCCTGATTCACCTGTCGGACGACCGCGCGGCGGAGGCGCTCGCGCGCTACCCCGGGCGCTTCGTGGCGCTGCTCCCGGTCGATGCGAACCTCGGCATGGACGCGGTGCGCGCGATCGTGCGGGCGAAGGAGGAGCACGACATCCGCGGTATCTCGATGTTCCCGTCGGGCCTCAAGCCGCCGGTGCCCATCGACCACAAGTTCTGGTACCCGGTCTACGCGAAGTGTGTCGAACTGGACATCGCGGCGTTCTGCACGACGGGGGTGCCGGGCCCGCGCGTGCCGATGAAGGCGCAGTACCCCGGCCTGCTCGACGAGGTCTGCTACGACTTCCCGGAACTCAGGATCGTCATGCGCCACGGCGCCGAGCCCTGGGAGGACCTGGCCGTCAAACTGCTGCTCAAGTGGCCCAACCTGTATTACTCGACGTCGGCGTTCGCGCCGAAGTACTGGCCGGAGGCGATTGTGCGCTTCGCCAATTCGCGCGGCGCGGACAAGGTGATCTACGGCGGCTATTTCCCGGCCGGCCTCGAGTTGTCGCGCATCTTCAGCGAGATGGACGATGTGCCGTTTCGCGAGCACGTGTGGCCGAAGTTCCTGCACGACAACGCCGCGCGCGTGCTGGGTCTGCCCGCGCTGGACGCCGGCTGAAGCCTGCGCCTACTCCGCCAGCAACGGCTCGGGTACGCCGGCGAAGCCCGGACGCAGCGCGTAGATGCCGCCGTTGGCCGCCGGGTCGGCACCGAGCGGCAGCCGCGTGGTCGTCACGTAGAGCGTGTCCAGTTGCGGGCCGCCGAACGTGGCGTTCGTCGGGTTGCAGACCGGCAGGTTCAATGTGCGTTCCAGCGTGCCGTCCGGCAGGTAGCGCCGCAGCGTGCCCGCACCCACCGCCGCTAGCCAGTACCCGCCCTGCGTGTCGACGCACGCGCCGTCCACGAAGCCCTCGCCGTCGGGCAAGCGCGTGAAGTCTCTGCGCTTGCTCGCCGCGCCCGTCGCGGGGTCCAGGTCGAGCTGTTGCACCATGCGCGTGGGCGCGTCGGCGAGGTACAGGGTGCGGCCGTCGGCACTGACGGCGAGCGCGTTGGCCACGCTGATGCCGTCGACGACGCGGGTCAGGCAGTCGCCGTCGAGGCGGAAGTACGCGCCGTCACGCGCATCGCGGGTGGTCGGCGTGAAGTTGTGGTCGTACGCGCCCACCCACAACCTGCCCTGCCGGTCGCACGTGCACTCGTGCAGTGAGACATGCGCCGGCAGCGGCGAGGCGCAGCGCAGCGCGAGGTCGCCGGCCGCAGGGTCGAAGTCGTAGAGGCCGTCCGCCAACACCACCAGCAGCTTGCCGTTCGCGCGCAGCGCGATGCCGCCGACGCGCTGCGGCATCGCCCAGGTGTCATGTGCGCCGGTGTCCGGATTGAAGCGGTGCACCTGCGGCGGGTTTTCGCAGTTGATGAAGTACAGCGCCCGTTCGGCAACCGACCACAGCGGCGTTTCGCCGAGGTGGTTGCCCGCCTCCAGCACACACTCGGCGTCACTCGCGACGGTCGTCATGCGTCGAGGTGCGGCGCGACCAGTTCGCGGTAGGGACGCAGCGCCTGGTAGGCGAGCAGCATGGCAATGGGGCACAGCACGACCGGCAACAGCGCGAGTGAATAACGCAGTGCGGCGTCGTCGCCGAACACGAAGTCGGTCAGGCTGGCGACGATGGTCGGGCCCAGCGCGAGGCCGAACAGGTTGGCGAAGAACAGTGACAGGGCGCTTACCTGTGCCTTCATGCGGTTGGGCGTGATCGTCTGTAATGCCGTGATGCCGGGCCCGTAAAAGCCGTTGAGGAGGAACATGGCGGGGCAGGCCAGCAGTACCGCGAGGGTGGGATTGGGACTCAGCGGGCCGAGGGCGGCGGGCAGCAGCACCAGCGCCGCCACGATCAGCAGCATGCGCGCCGGCGCATCGACCGTGCCGCGCTGCACCATCGGCTGCACCAGCCAGCCGATGACGATAGCCCCGAGGCTGCCGGCGATGATGTTGATCATGCCGAACTGCAGGCCCGCTTGCCCCCTGTCCACGCCGTAGGTGCGAATGAGGAACTCGATATACCAGGCGAGCATGCCGTAGGTCATTACCGTGAGCATCGAGTTGGCGCCCATGACGCCGATGTAGATGCGCTTGTGTCTTTTCAGGTGCGTCCAGAACTCGCCGAAACTTGTCCCGGCCTCTGTCGTCGCGCCGAGGTCGCGGTCCGTGCGCCGCTGCGGTTCGCGAATGAAACCGAGCAGCACGACGATGAGCAGCCCGGGCAGTCCCACCGCCACGAACGTCATCTGCCAGGCGCTGACGTGCCCCAGCAGCGGCAGCGTGGCGCCGCCCGTCGCGGCGTAGTACTGGTAGACGAAACCGCCGACGATGGCGGAGAGCCCGCCGCCCACCGTCACCCCGAGACTGTAGATCGCGAACGCCCGCGCCTGCTTCGCCGGCGGAAACAGGTCGGCGAGCATGGAAAACGCGGGCGGCGAGAGGGCGGCCTCACCCACGCCCACACCGATACGCGCGACAAACAGCATTGCCACCGTGCGCGCCATGCCGCACAGGCAGCACATGATGCTCCAGAAGAAGATGCCGATCGTCACGATCCACTTGCGGTTGGTGTGATCGGCGAGTCGCGCGATGGGAATCCCGAGCACGATGTAGAACATCGAGAACGCGAAGCCGTGCAACAGGCTGTACTGGAAGTCCGATATAGCCAGGTCCTGCCGGATCGGCCCGATCAGCACCGCCATCACGTTGCGGTCGATAAACGACAGGATATAGGCCGCCAGCAACACGCCGAGCGCGTAATACGCCTGCGGCGTCGCCTTCTCCTCGTTCGCCGCGCCGGGCGGAGCGGGTGTCGCGGTTGTCGCCATCCGGGCTATCCTCGCGCGGGCCGCGGGAGCGGTACCGCGAACATGTTTTATAGTTGATGTTCTGTTAATAATATAACCGGCCAGCGACAAGCGTCCAGCTACAGAACTTCGGACTACGAACACGCGAGCGGGCCTGAGGAGTATGGGCGCACACCGCCTGCCGGGGGCGTCTGGCGACAGGACGTCGCCAGCCGAGCCTGTACAGGGATGTACGCTTTTTGGCGGTCCCCGGCGGGCGGTGTGCGCTCATGCTCCGTTAACCGAGAGCGTTCCGAGTGCAAGAAGAGGCCCAATGGTGAAAAGAAAGGCATACCAATGAAGGCAGTAGTACAGGAAGAATACGGCCCCCCGGAGGTCCTGCACCAGGCAGAAGTCGCAACGCCCACGCCGGGCAGCGGTGAACTGCAGATCAAGGTGGCCGCGGCGGGCGTCAACCCGGCGGACTGCAAATGGCGCGGCGGCCTGCTGCGCCAGTTCCGAGAACTGGAATTCCCCGCCGTGCTCGGCTACGACGTGGCGGGCACGGTGAGCGAAACAGGGCCGTCCGTGACCGGCTTCGCGCCCGGCGACCGCGTGGTGGCGATGCTCGACCACGGCATCAGGGCGGGCTACGCCGAGTACGCCGTGGCTGCGCAGGCCGCGTGCGTGCGCGTGCCGGACGACATGGACCTGGCCCTCGCCGCCGCGATCCCGACACCGGGCCTGACCGGCCTGCAACTGGTGGCACAATTCATAGCGCCGGTTGCCGGCGACAGGCTGCTGGTGACCGGCGCCTGCGGCTCGGTCGGGCGCTTCGCCGTCCACGCGGCCCGCGAGCGCGGCGCGCACGTCGTGGCGGCGGTGCGGCCCGAGCAGTGCGACACCGCGCGGTCGCTGGGTGCCGACGAGGTCATCGTCCTGGAAGAGACCTATGTCGGCGCGCCTTTTGACCACGTCGCCGACACGGTCGGCGGACCTGCCGTGGCGGCGCTGTGCGCGCATGTGCGTGCGGACGGCAGGATTCGCACGGTGGCGACCGATCCCATCGACCCTGTCGGGTTGCCGTCGCAGCCGGAGTTTGTCGCCCTGCACATGGATGCGGTGCAGTTATCGGCGTTGGTTGCCGCGGTGCACGGTGGTCTGATCGATTACAGTGTTGCGCGGCGGGTGTCGCTCGGGAGTGCGGCGGAAGCGCATCGGCTTATGGAGCGGGGTGGCCTGTCGGGCAAGATCGTCCTTATGCCCTGAGTTGCACCAAACTACTTTCGCTGTTCCTTGCTACTGCAGTCTTCACAGGTCTTTGGCAATCGGCACATGAGCCTGTACCGGCTACCGGGGACCGCCAAAAAGCGTACGTCCCTGTACAGGCTCGGCTGGCGACGTCCTGTCGCCAGACGCCCCCGGTAGCCGGTACAGGCCCATGCGCCTCGGTCAGCTCTGTGAATCTCACAAGACAACGATCCCCGGCTCTTTATCTGTTCATTGCAGCACCTGTGGAGTTGATATATCTTCACTTCTACAACCTCGTATCAACGTCATTCCTCAAGGGCGCACGTGGCACCTGAATCGCGCAATCTCCTCGGCCAGAAGATGGGTCGCAAGGGCAGGGAAACCCGCCAGCGGATCATGGAGGCCGCCCTCGAGTTGTTGAAAACCTCCTCCTACAAGGATCTGAGCGTGTCCGAGATCGCGGGGGAGGCGGGGATGTCGAACGCCACGTTCTATGTGTACTTCAAGGACGTGGAAGAGGTGTTGTACGCCTGTGTCGAGGCGGCGGCGCTCGACCTCGGTGAGTTGCACGCCATCCTGGACGCCCAGTGGACGCCCGCCAATACCGCCGGTTACGTCAAGCAGTTCGTCGAGGTGTACAACGACCTGTGGGAGAAATACCGCGTGGAACTGCGGGTGCGCAACCTCGAGGCCGACCAGGGCAACCTGCGCTTCATGAACCTGCGCATCGAGACCACGCGCACCCTGCTGCAGAAACTCGGCAAGAAATTCGCCCAGAGCAACCCGGATCTCGAGAATCCCTACCAGATCGCCGTCGCCATCCATGCCGCCATGAGCGCGCTCGCGGCGCAGCACGATATCGGCATCACCAATGCCACCGGCCAGTCCCGCAGGAAGCTCAACGCGGGCGTGGTCGAGCTCATCCTGACCACGCTCAGGCAGTAATCCCACCCCGCGCCCTCGGGCGCCGACACAGCATCGCGTGCGGGCAACCCGGGTTGCCCCGGCCGGGGGCGGTTGTCGCTTGCCAAATCGCCATCGGGGGTATAATCTGAAATAATTAACAATGTGTCACTAATGGTGTGGAGACAGGTGCACGCCGGCGACCGCGTCCTGCAGGGCGCCGGCACAGGGCCTGGCTCCGCAAGCCAATCCACACGCGTTGCTTCCTGGGGGAAATATGAATAAGCCAACTCACCGGACTGCGTTACCCACCCGTCGTTTCCAGGCCACCGCCCTCGCGGCCGCGATTTGCGCCGCGCTCGCACCGTCGACGTTCGCCGCGGTCGCCACCAGCAGGGGCCTCGCGCTGGAGGAGGTGTTCGTCACCGCGCAGAAGCGCGAACAGAGCATGCAGGATGTGCCGGTGGCGGTGACCGCGGTGACGCAGGAGTCACTGGCGACGAACCGCATCTTCACGGTCGGCGACCTCAACGGCATCGCGCCCAATGTCACGGTCCGGCCCGCGGCCGGCGGCGTCAACCTGCCGGCGTTCAGCGCGCGGGGGATCACCAGCTACGGCGTGGCGCCGGGTTCCGACAAGCAGCTCTCCATCTACCTCGACGGCGTTTACCTCGGCAATCCGCGGGGCACCATCTTCACGCTGCCCGATATCGCGCAGATGGAAGTGCTGCGCGGTCCCCAGGGGACGCTGTTCGGGCGCAACGCCACGGCGGGTGCGGTGAGCGTGACGACGCGCGATCCCTCGGGGGAACTGGGGCTGAAGCAGGTCCTGGATTTCGGCAGCAACGACCACTTCCGCACGCGGACCACGCTCGACACGCCGCAGTGGCACGGGTTCAGCGCCTACGTGACGTACCTGAGCGAGGAGCGCGACGGCGACGTCGAGAACACGGGCGCGGGCACGTACTGGGATCGCACCGGCTTTGGTGAGGGCACCGCGCGGTCGCCGAAGACACTGCGCGAGACGGACGTCGAATCCTGGTTCTTCGCGGCCCGCTGGGAGGCCAGCGACACACTGTCCGTCACCTACAAGTACGATTACGCCGAAGACACGGGCACACCCGACGCGCAGACACTGATTTTTCTCGAGCCGGAGGGGCTGGGCGGCTTCGAGCCTCTGATCGAGCAGATCCAGGATTTCAACCCGGACTTCCCCGCGACCATGAATCCGCAGCGTCCCAGCAAGACGAACAACGCATTCACGCTGCGCAGGGAGCAGGAAACGGAAGGGCACAGCCTCACCGCGGTGTGGGACATCGAGGACAACTGGACGGCCAAGGCAATTTTCGGGATGCGCGAAACCACTCAGGTCGCCATCACCGATATCAGCGGCACCAGCGGCTGGCTGGTCGGCCCCGTCGGCGCCTCGGTGCCCAACCTGCCAGGCCTGTTGTCGGGGCCCTATCCGGAGGACGCCCGTTTCTGCTACATCTGTTCGAACTCGTTCAACGACGCCGAGCAGTGGAGCGCCGAACTGCAGTTCAACTACACCGCGGAGCGACTCGCGCTGACCTTCGGCGCACTGTACTTCGAGAGCGAGGACGATTCCGGCAGCCCGGTCAACTCGGCGGGAACGCTGTCGGTCAATTCGGGCCTGCTGCCCGCCGACGGGACGATCCCGACGGCAACGGACGATATCATCTTCGCAGAGGCACGCTCGTTTAACGATGCGGAGTCCTATGCAGCTTATGTGCAGGGTGAATTCCACGTGCTGGACAACCTGGACGTCGTGCTCGGCGCGCGACTGACCCGGGACGAGAAGTCCGGTTCGTTCCGCAGCGGCGCGCCCGGCGCCTACGAGGTGATTTCGTTCGATTACAACGACACCCGCCCGAGTTACACCGTCGGGGTCAATTACTTCCTCAGCGAGGACGTGCTGTTGTACGGCAAGTACGATTCGTCGTTCGTGTCGGGCGGCTCTGCCGCCGGCCTCGAGTTCGACCCGGAGGAGGTGCAGTCGATCGAGCTGGGCCTGAAGGGGGATTTCTTCAACGGCCGGCTGCGCAGCAACCTGGCGGTGTTCCACGCCGAGTACGACCAGGTGCAGACCGCCCAGACGTCCGAGAACGTGCCCGGCTTCGAGGGGCGCGGCGTCGTCGTCGTCGAGGGCGGCAACCTGGAGGCCGAGGGTGTCGAACTCGAGCTGACTGCCCTGCCGCTGGAGGGCCTCACCATGGGCCTGACCGTGGGCTACGTGGATACCAAGTACACGGAGGTCACCCCACTGCTGTTTGCCTCGGTCGACGGCCGCCCGGGTGATCTCTACCCCACCAACGAATTCCGGCAGGCGCTGAATCCCGAGTGGACCGGCAACATCTCGCTCGCCTATGCCTCGCAGCCGCTGTTCGACAGCGCCTACATGGTGTTCAGCGCCATGGGTATCTGGCGCGACGACATGCTGCTGCAGCCGAACGAGACCAAGGCCGACGCACAGCCGTACTACAAGGCGGTTGAATACTCGCCCTCGACCTGGCAGGTGAACGCGCGCCTGGCACTGCAGGAGATCGCCCTGGGCGACAACCTGACAGGGGAGGTCGCCCTGTGGGGACGCAACCTGACCGACGACGACGAGATTACCTTCGTACTCACCGCCGTGGGCGCGGTCACCGCGGCGCATGCGGAGGAGCGCACCTACGGCGTCGAGTTCAGCGTGCAGTTCTAGGGACGTGGTTGCACGGTTGCCGGCCGCACACCTCCCGACCGAGCGCGGCCCGACCGAACGCGGCCCGACCGAACGCGGCCCGACCGAACGCGGCCCGACCGCAACCCGTTGCTTTTTTCGGTAACATGCCCGGGTAACCGCGCAGTGATCGACAGGGGGAGTGGTGGCAACAGGCAATAAC
>JAUIEP010000208.1 GCA_030428835.1 Gammaproteobacteria bacterium
GCTCTTTCTGCTGCTCGCTGCCGCACTCCAGCAGGGTGCAGGCGGCGTGGTAGAGCGCGACGAAGTAGAGGATGAGCCGCGGCGCGTCGGCGCGCGCCACCTCCTCGAAGATCACCTTCTGCTCGGCGAGGGAGCGACCGCCCCCGGGCCAGCCCTCGGGCCAGTGCGGCGTGGCGTAGCCCGCGGCACAGAGTTTGTGGAACCAGTCGCGCTGCAGGTCGACGAAGGCATCCTGCTCGCTGCCCGTCATGGCCTCGCGCCAGCCCGCGGGCACGTTGCCCGCCAGCCAGTCCCTGACCTCGCGGCGCAGGTCGCCCGTTGCGTCATCGCTTCGCTGCACGCTGGAATTCCTCTTTCAGGACTCGACGCAGACTTCGACCCAGTCGTCCGCGACCCGCACCGCATAGGTGGCGATGGGTTTGGTGGCCGGCAGGTCCAGCGCCTCGCCGGTCTCGAGGTCGAAACGCGCGCCGTGCACCGGACAGGTGATCTTGCCGCCCCGCACGCGCCCGTTCCACAGCGGCTTGGCCTGGTGTGAACAGACGCCGGACACGGCGAGCAGGCGGTCGTTCACATTGCACACGAGCACCCAGGTATCGTCGATCTTCGCGTGTTTTTTCGCGCCGCGCGGCAGGTCCGCCACCGCGCAGAAACGCTGGAAAGTCCCCGGCAAGGTCGCCAGGGGCCGTCAGGCCCCGCCCCCGACATACCGGTCCACCGCCTGCTCGAAGTGGCGCACGCGGATCTCCTGGTAATTGCCCAGGGTCAGGCCCTGCTTGGCGCTGGCCTCGATGCCGCGCTGCTGCAGGAACAGGTTTTCCGTGTCCTGGTCGAGGATCTCGCCGAAACCCGGGTCCATGCCCTCGGCCTCGGTGAAGGACTGGCTCTCGTCGAGGTGCACGCACTCCGCCGTCTCCGGACACTCGCCGTCGAGCGGCACCGGGCGCAGGAACAGCACCTCGTAAATCGTCTTGCGATGGTCGTCCGGCACCGGGCGGAAGCGGTACACCATGGGCAGCGATATGCCCGCGAACAGGAACGTGTTCGGAAACACCGTGTAGGAAAAGCAGTCCAGCAGTTCCGAGTCCGACACGCCGCTGAGATCGCTGTTGGTCGCCTGTTCGAACATCACGCGCATCATGTCGGCCATGCGCTGCCGCGCCGTCTCGCCCTCGGCCAGCGTGCGGTCGGCGTCGCCGAGGATGGAGGCGTCGCCCACCGTGAACTGGTCCACCACGTCCTGCTCGGTGACCTGCCCCTTCAGGTGCGGGCTGACCACGCCGAGCGATGAGATGAAGCGGTTCACGTGCTCGCCGTAGATGTCGTACTGGGAGTTGGCGTCGGCGTTGGACGGCGCGACCTGCGGGTGGGTCTCGATCACGTGGTAGGCCTCCATGAAGGCCTCCATCGTCAGCTTCCAGTTGGCGGGAATGACCTTGGACACGTGGCAGTGCACGTAGCGGTTTTCCAGCTTCCACGCGTCGAGGTGCGCCATGAACTCGGGGCCGAGGTACTCCGCGAGCGGCGGTGCGTCCTGGTCCATGTTGATGAACACAAAGCCAGCGAGCCGCTCCACGCGCACCTGCGGCAGCGTGAACTTGTCGCGGTCCACGTGCGGGAAGTCCCAGTCGCACAGCACATTCTTGTTCGTGCCGTCGATGTTCCAGCTCCAGCCGTGGAAGGGACACTTGAACTCGGTGGCGTAGCCCTCGCTGCCCGGCGCGCGCAGCATGGTGCCGCGGTGCAGGCAGGCGTTGTAGTAGGCCTGGATCTTGTCGTCCTCGACCCGCGTCACGATGAAGGAGTGGCGGCCGATGTCGTACACGTAGTAGTCGCCGACCTCGGGTATGTTTTCCTCGCGGCAGGCGAACTGCCAGGTGCGCGTCCACAGGTGGTCGTATTCGCGCTGGGCGAAGTCGGGGTCCTTGTAGCGGTCGGTCGAGATGTCCTCGTCGCCCAGGAACTGGTAGGACTCTGAGCGCACCCACCCGGGGGCCGCTACCTTGTCGCGACTGATGATATCCTGCGTACTCGGCTCGTCCGGGTAGCGCGCCTCGCCGGGCGGCAATTGTCCGGCCCGTTCTGCTGCCTGATTTGCCATGTGTATCCTCCGCGGAGTTGCCGCCAGTGTAGGGCCTTAGTATGCCACCGCCCCCGGGGTGCGGGATGACTGCGGCGGCACAGGCTGTTGCCCGGCCACGCGATATAATACAACAGTGTTGTCTGGTAGCGAAACTGTGCTTTAATCGGAGTTGTGGCCTTTATTCGGGGTCGTTTGCGGTGCACGGAGCACGAGCACTTACCGGCTGGCGGGGACCGCCAAAAAGCGTACATCCCTGTACAGGCTCGGCTGGCGGCGTCCTGCCGCCAGACGCCCCCGCCAGCCGGTAAGTGCTCGTACTCCTCGTCCCGTTCTCGGTACGCCGACCCGGCCACCAGCCCGAATAAGCACTACATTTATCTTCCAGGAGGTATCTGCCCATGATCAGGGGAATTCACCACGTTGCCGTGCATGTGCACGACCTCGACGCCATGATCGCCTTCTACCGTGACGCCTTCGGGTTTGAGGTGGTCGGCGAGCCGTTTGCCTGGGAGAACGACGCGTTCATCGACACGATCGTGGATGTGCCGAACTCCGCCGCGCGCGGCGCCATGCTGCGCGCCGGCACCTGTTACCTCGAGATGTTCCAGTACAGCGCGCCCAAACCTGAGTCGGAGGGGCCGCTGAATGCCTATGACAAGGGCTATACGCACTTCTGCGTGGATGCCACGGATATCGCGGCCGAGTACGAGCGGTTGAAAGGGCTGGGGATGACGTTCAACCAGCCCGCGCCGGTCGATGTCGGTCACGTGATCACGATCTACGGCCGCGACCCGGAGGGCAACCTGATCGAGATCCAGCAGACGCAGGACAACTGCGACTTCCCGCTGGACGCCCTGCCCCCGGCGGCGTCGTGAAGCCCGCGCGGTCGGGTACACGGCGACCGCGCGCTACACCCGTTACATGACGAAGACCGCCACCACCCTGATGGACAAGTACCTGCAACTGCAGGGCCGTGTCTTCATGTCTTCCAACCAGGCGCTGGTGCGGCTGCCGCTCGACCAGGCGCGGCGCGACCGCGCGGCGGGGCTCAAAACCGCGGGGTATATTTCCGGCTATCGCGGCTCGCCGCTGGGGGTGTACGACGCCGCCCTGTGGGGCGCGCAGTCACTGCTGGACGAACACGACATTACTTTTCGCCCCGGGCTGAACGAGGAACTGGCGGTCAGCGCGATTCGCGGCACGCAGGAACTCAAGTGGTTCGGCAACTCGGACTTCGAGGGCGTCTTCGGACTGTGGTACGGCAAGGGCATCGGCGTGGACCGCGCCTGCGAGGCGCTCAAGCTCGGCAACCTCGAGGGCGCCGCGGCGACAGGCGGCTTCCTCGCCGTCGCGGGCGACGACCACGGCGGCAAGTCCTCGGACAGCGCACACCAGTCGGAGCACACGCTGGTCGCCGCGATGCTGCCGGTGCTTTACCCGGCAACGATCGCGGAGATCATCGAGTTCGGCCTGTTCGGCTGGGCCATGTCGCGCTTCAGCGGCTGCTACGTCGGCCTGAAATGCGTGACCGACACCCTGGACCTCACCGGCACCGTCACCCTGCCCGACATGCATCGCACGTTTATGGCGCCGCCCGATATCGCGCTGCCGCCGGAGGGCCTGAACCTGCGCCCCAACCTGCCGCCGTTGGTGGAAGAGCAGTGGCTGGTGGAGAAGCGCCTGCCCGCCGCCACCGCGTTCGCGCGCGCCAACGGTATCGACCGCATGGCGATCGACGGCGACCAACGCAACCTCACAATCGTCAGCGCGGGCAAGGCCTACCTCGACGTGCGCGAGGCGCTCGCCGACCTCGGCCTCGACGCCGCCGCCTGCGCGCGCCTGGGCATCCGGCTGTACAAGCCCGGCCTGGTATGGCCGCTGGACTCGCAGGGCCTCGCCGAGGTCGCGCGCGGCAGCAACGCCGTGCTGGTGGTGGAGGAGAAACGGCCCCTGATCGAGGAACAGGCGGCGCGCGCGCTGTACGACCTGCCGCAACACGAGCGGCCGCGCCTCGCGGGCAAGCGCGACCTCGCGGGCGCCGCGCTGCTGCCCAGCGTGGGCGAACTGACGGCGGGCGCGGTGCGCGCGGCCGTGGTGACCCTGCTGCAACAGCTCGGCACGGGCGATGCGGAAGTGGAGCGCCGCGGTGCGGAATTCGACACCCTGGCACAGCGCGCCGCGCAGTTCGACGGCGGCAGGATACGCCCGGCCTACTTCTGCTCGGGCTGCCCGCACAACACCAGCACGCGCATACCCGAGGACTCCATCGCGCTGGGCGGCATCGGCTGCCACGGCCTCGCCGCGGTGGTGATGGAGCGCGACACCCTGCAGTTCATGCCGATGGGTCACGAGGGTTCGCCGTGGAACGCGGTGGGGCCGTTCGTCGACCGCGAGCACGTATTCCAGAACATGGGCGACGGCACCTACTCGCACTCCGGCGTGCTGGCCATTCGCGCGGCGGTGGCAGCGAACGCCAACATCACCTACAAGCTGTTGTACAACGACGCCGTGGCGATGACCGGCGGCCAGCCGGTGGAGCAGCAGATCTCCCCGGTGGAAATGGTGCGCCAGTTGCTCAGCGAGGGCGTGCGCTGCGTCTGCCTCGTATCCGACGAACCCGGCAAGTACCGTGCGAGCGCCCTGCCCGCCGGCGCCAGCCTGCACCACCGCGACGAACTGGACGCGCTGCAGCGCAGCCTGCGCGAGCGCGAGGGCGTGACCGCCATCGTGTACGAGCAGACGTGCGCGGCGGAAAAGCGGCGCCGGCGCAAGCGCGGCCTGCTGGACGACCCGGACCGGCGCCTCTACATCAACCCCGCGGTGTGCGAGGGCTGCGGCGACTGCTCGGTGCAGTCCAACTGCCTCAGCGTCACGCCGCTGGAGACCGAGTTCGGGCGCAAGCGGCGCATCGACCAGTCGAGTTGCAACAAGGACTACAGTTGCCTGAAGGGCTTCTGCCCGTCGTTCGTGGAAGTCACGGGCGGCACGATCGCAACGCAACAGGATGACGACAACGCGGCGCTGGCAGGCCTGCTCGCCGCACTGCCCGACTGCCCCGTCGCCGCGCTGCCCGATGCCGGCTACAACATGCTCGTGGCGGGCGTCGGCGGCACCGGTGTGCTCACGATCGGCGCCCTGCTGGGCATGGCCGCGCACCTCGACGGCCGCGCCTGCAGCGTGCTGGACATGACGGGCATGGCGCAGAAGGGCGGCTCCGTCACCAGCCACCTGCGCATCGCGCCCGTACAGGAAACCCTGCACAGCGCGCGCCTCGACACCGGCAAGACCGACCTGCTGCTCGCGGCGGACCTAATCGTCGGCGCCGGCGCGCCGGTGCTCGGCACCGTGCGGCCCGGTCACACCGCCGCGGTGCTCAACACCGACGTATTGCCGACCGGCGAGTTCCAGAGCAACAAGACCGTCGACCTCGGCGCGGCGCGCCTGCGCGAGACCATAGCACGGGCCCTGGACGGCGGCGCCGTACACGAACTCGACGCCAGCGACCTCGCGGCGCGACTCACGGGCGACAGCATCCGCGGCAACATCCTGCTGCTGGGCTGCGCGGCGCAGCAGGGACTGCTGCCGCTGTCGCTGGCATCCGTCGAGGAGGCCATCCGGCTCAACGGCGCCTTCGTCGAGCGCAACCTGCACGCCTTCGCACTGGGCCGGCTCGCGGCGCACGACCCGGCGGGACTGGCGGCCGCGATCGGGCCGCACGCCGAGCCACCCGCGCCGCTAGATACCGTGGAAGACGTGCTCGCCAGCCGCTCCGCACTGCTGGTCGAATACCAGGACGACGCGTGGGCGCGGCGCTACGTCGACTTCGTGACCGATATACACGCGCGGGTTGCGACACACTCACTGGCGGACGGCGACACCTTCGCACGCGAGGTCGCCCTGTCGCTGGGCAAACTCATGGCGTACAAGGACGAGTACGAGGTCGCGCGGCTCTACAGCCATCCCGACTTCATGGCGGGCCTGCGCGCGCAGTTCGCGGGCGATATCAAACTGACGTTCAACCTGGCGCCTCCGGCGTTGCCGGGCACCGATGCATCGGGTCGCCCAAAAAAACGCCGCTTCGGATCATGGATGCTGCCCGCGTTCGGACTACTGCGCCACGGCAAGCGCCTGCGCGGCACAGCGCTGGACCCTTTCGGCTACTTCAAGGAGCGGCGCGTGGAGCGGGCACTGATCGAGGACTACCGCGCGCTCGTGCTGGACGTCGTCGCGCGCCTCGACGAAAACAACCTGGCCACGGGCGTCGCGCTGGCGGCGGCCGCGCAGGACATCGCGGGCTACGGCCCGGTGAAACACGCGTCCATAGAAGCCTACCGCGAGCGGGTGGCACAACTGCGCGCGGCATTCGACGCACCGCCACGGGTCGCGGACGACGGACCCGACATCGTGCGGAGCGTGCAGGTGTAGGTCACGTACAGGTGACGAGGGAGAAAGCGATGGACCCGGTGCTGGTAGACCAGGG
>JAUIEP010000024.1 GCA_030428835.1 Gammaproteobacteria bacterium
CGTGCACACCCTCGCCGTCGGTCTCGCACTCGATGGTAAAGGGCTGCATCGACTTGGTCAGGGCGAAGTCGCCGGGACGCGCGATGCTGCTGTTACCCGAGAGCACGATGCGCAGGCTCCCGCTTCTCACGAACCACAGCACGACGACGTCGGTGGCATCCTCGCGGATATGGCTCCAGGAGCGCTTGAAGGTGAGGCGGTTTCGCGAGCGCAGCCGCAGGATCGAGCAGGCGCCCACGGCCTCGCGTTCCGCGCGCACGTCGATCTCGCCGCCGCCCTCGATGCGGTAGTCGCCGAGGTAGTACTCCTGCTCGCGCTCGCCGCGGTAGGCGTGCTGGCAGTGTTGATAGTTGCCCTCGTCGAAGGCGAACAGGGTTTCAGTCATCGCTGCACCTCTTCTGCATAGCCATCAGCGCGTCGCGCCCGCCGCCGCGAGCGCGCGCTGTTTTTCCTCGGACAAGCCGAGCACCGTGCCCAGGATGTAAGCCGTGTGCTCGCCGAGATCCGGCGCCGCGCGTTCGATGGGCGCCGCGCGCGTCATCCGCCAGCCGCCGGCCACGGTCGTCCCGTCCCTGCCCGCGCCGCTGGTCACCGGGCGATAAAACCCCTGCGCCCACAATAGGCCGTCGGCAACGAGGTCGAGCGAACTGGCGCTGCGCGCCGCGGCCACGCCCTGCGCCTGCAGTTGCCCGGCCAGTTCGGCCGCGTCCTGCGGCGCCGTCCAGTCGCCCAGCAGTGTGTCGAGATCCGCCTCGCGCGCACGGCGCGCTTCAAGCGTGGCGTACGCGGGATCGTCCCCCAGTCCGGGACGGCCCATGGCGCCGGCGAGCGCACGCCATTCGCCGTCCGAGGCAACGGCAATGCTGAGCCACTCGCCGCCGGCGCAGGGGTACACCCCGTGCGGCGCCATGTCCTCGTGGCGGTTGCCGTCGCAGTTGCGGATGACACCGTTCAGCGCGTAATCCATGACGGCGTCACCGATCATGCTCGTCATGCTCTCCACCGCGGACACGTCCACCCGTTGCCCCACGCCCGTGTTGCGCGCATGGCGCAGCGCAACCAGCCCGGCGTAGGCGGCAAGCGCGCCGAAGGTGGAGTCGGCGTAGCGGATGTTCATGCCGAGCGGCGCCTCGCCCTCGTAACCGACCAGCGCGGAGAGCCCTCCCAGCGCGGCGAAACAGGGGGCGTAGCCGGTCTGGTAACTCAGCGGGCCGTCGGCCCCGAACATGCTCATGGCGATGTAGACGATCGCGGGATTGGCGGCGCGCAGCGTGGCGTAGTCGAGGCCGAGCCGCGCCATGGCGCCGGGCCGCATGTTCTCCACCACGATGTCAGCTTCGGCGATCAGGTCGAGGAGCAGCGCGATGCCCTCCTCGCTCTTCATGTTGACCTGCATGCTCAGCTTCTGCGGGTTGACCGCCTGGAAGCCGGGCGCGTTGTTCAGGTCGTCCACGCCGAAGGTGCGCGTCACGTCGAGCGAGCCCTCGCTCTCGATGCGGATGACTTCCGCGCCGAGATAGGCCAGCAACTTACCCACGTAGGGCCCGGCCCAGACCTTGGTCAGTTCCACCACGCGCACGCCGGCCAGCGGGCCGCCCGACGGCGCCGGCGTATCCGGTGCAGCTGCGTGCGCGACGTTGTCCACGGCCGCGAGCACCGCGTCAGTGTGTTCGCCCAACAACGGCGCGGGGCGCTCGATACGCGCAGGCGTCTCACTGAGCCGGTACGGCACGGTGGGATACAGGGCGATGCCCTGCTCGGGATGTTCGACCGCGCTGAAATAGCGCCGGTGCTGAAACTGCGGCGACGCCTCGAGGTCGCGGGCATTGTTGACGGCGACCAGAGTCAGCCCGAGTTCCTGCGCGGTGGCGGACACCTCGTGCTTGTCCTGCGTCGCGAGCCACGCCGCGATGTGCTCGCGCACCACGGCGACGCGCTCGGGCGTGCACTCGCGCTCCAGCCAGTTGTCCGGGAACTCGCCCGTCCAGGCGGGCTCGCCCAGCAACTTGCACAGCGCCGCCCAGTGCGCGGGCGTCGACAGCCAGATGTACGCGAAGCCCTCGCGACAGGCGAAGATGCCCGCCGGCCCGAACAGGTCCCAGGCCCTGCGGTCGGCATTGACGGGCATATCGCCCGCCACGGCCTGCGCCAGCACGTAGTCGGCGCGCGAGGCCAGTACGGCCTGCATGGAAATATCGACGTGGCGGCCGTGGCCATTGGTGTCGCGCTCGATGAGCGCGGCGGCCGCGCACAGCGCCGCCTCCAGGCCGGACTCGTAGCTGGCAATGAAGCGCCCCGCCCCCTTGAGCGGCACGTCGGTGGCTGCCGCGCCGCTCGGGGTATGGAAGCCCCAGCCGCTGGCGTGGAACACGTTGAGGTCCTGGGCGTGACGGCGCTCCTCGGGTGCATCGCTGCCGAAGGGGCTGATGGCGCAGACGACAAGGCCCGGGTAGTTCGCGGCACAGTCGTCGGCGCTGAGGCCGAGCGCTGCCAGCCAGCCCGGCGCGTGGTCATCGATCAATACGTCCGCCGCGGCGAGCAGGCCCGGCAGCGCCGCGCGGCCGTCATCGGCGTCAAGGTCCAGCGCCACCGAGGACTTGTTGGTGTTGAGCCAGGCAAACAGGCCGCTGCGCTCCGGGTCTGTCCCGCGCGGTGCGAAGGGTCCCAGCCGGCGTGTCGGGCTGCCGCCGTCCGGCCGCTCCACCTTGATGACCTCGGCGCCGAAGTCCGCGAGCAGCCGGCCGCAGAACTCGCCCGCCACGCCCTCGGCGAGCTCGAGCACGCGGATGCCCGTGAGCGCGCTCACGCGGCGTCCTCACAGCGCAGTTCGTAGTCGCCGGCGTCGTCCACGAACGCGCGCCAGCCGGGGCTGACCACGATGGTGGTGAAGCTCTCCTCGATGATGGCCGGGCCGGGCACCTCGTCGCCCGGTTGCAAATCGGCGCCGCGGTACACGCGCGTGTCGCCGAAGCCCTCGCCGAGGTTTGCACGGCGCGTACCGGCGGGCTGGGCCTCGCGCGCCGCGGCGGTAAAGCCCTTACCGATGGGCGGCGCCTTCGTCGCGACCGCGGTGGCAAGGCGCACGCCGGTAATCTCGGGCATCTCGTCCTCGCGAATATGGCCGTACTCGGCCATGTGCCGCGCGTTGAAGGCCGCGATGGCGCGCTGCCCGATGTCCGCGGCCACGAACGACAGGTCGTTAAGGCCCTGCGCAACCTGCACACTGAAGGTCAGCACCCAGTTCTGCCCGGGATAGCGCATGTTCAACTGGTAGTTCGCCTCGACCGCGCCCGCGTCGAAACCGGCGCCGGTAAAGTAGCCCGCCGCGCGCTGCGCGAGTTCGCGCCACAGCGCGGTGAGCCGCTCGGGGTCGGCCTGCTCCGCCGGCACGAGGTAGGAGCGCTCCTCGTCGATACTCGGGTTGGCGATCAGCGTGCCCAGCGCGGAGAAGGTCGGCGACGCCTTCGGCACCAGCACGCGCTCAATGCCCAGTTCTTCCGCCTGCTTCGCGGCGAACGCGGGGCCGTTGCCGCCGTACGCGAGCATGCAGGTGTCTTTCGGGTCGACGCCCTTGCCCGCCGTGATGCGGCGCACGCCCTGCGTCATGTTCGCGTTGACCACGCGCCAGCAGTCGAAGGCGGCGTCTTCCGCGCTGTAACCCATCGCCTCGCCCATGGCGGCGAACGCCGCGTCAACACCGTCGCGGGTCAGCGAGAAACTGCCGCCGGCGAACTCCGCGTCGGCGGAGAGTATGCCCAGCATGAGCAGCGCGTCGGTGATCGTGGGCTGCGTGCCGCCCCGCCCGTAGCAGATCGGGCCGGGGTCGGAGCCGGCCGACGCGGGGCCGACCTCCACCTCGCCGCGGTTCACGCGGCAGATCGAGCCGCCGCCCGCGCCCAGGGTCTCCACCTGCACCATCGGCACGCCGACCAGGTAGCGGTGGTGCATGTTCCAGCCGGCCACCGCGGGCGCGGCGCCGTCCAGCACCATGGCGATGTCGTAGGAGGTGCCGCCCATGTCCACGCACAGCAGGTTGTCGTGGCCCTTGGCGACGCCGGTGTGTGCGGAGCCAATCACGCCGCCCGCCGGACCCGAGGCCAGCACGCGCACCGGCGCGCCCTCGATGTAGTCCACGCTCATCACGCCGCCGCTGGCCTGCATGACCATCAGTTGTTTTTTGTAACCCGCCTCGCGCACGCGGCTGGAGAGGCGCTCGAGGTAGGACGTGACGCGCGGCCCCACGTAGGCGTTGACCACCGTGGTGCTGGTGCGGTCGTACTCCGGCGCACGCGGCAGCACCTGGTGCGACGCGGACAGGTGCACGCCCGGCAGCTCCTGCGCCGCGATTTCCAGCACGCGCTGCTCGTGCGCGGGATTTACAAACGAGAACAGCAGCGAGACCGCCACCGACTCCACGCCCTGCGCGGCGAGGCGGCGGCAGGCCGCGCGCACGGCGTCCTCATCGAGCGGCTTGTGCACGCTGCCGTCGAACAGGATGCGTTCCGGTACCGTGAGGCGGCGCCTGCGCGGCGTGATCTGGCGCGGCGGCGCGAGGCGCACGTCCCAGATGTTCTCCTTGTAGCCGCGGCGGTATTCCATCTCGTCGCGAAAGCCCTCGGTGGTGATGAGGCCGGTCAGCGCGCCGTTCATCTCGATGAGCGTGTTGTCCGCGATGGTGGTGCCGTGCACGATGGCGTCGCAGGCGCCCATGAAGTCCGCCAGCGCCAGCCCTTCCATCTCGGCAAGTTTTGCAAGCCCCTGCATTACGCCCTCGGAGCGATCCTCGGGCGTGCTCAGGTTCTTGTACAGCACCACCTCCTCGCCCTTCAGCAGTGCGAAGTCGGTGAACGTGCCGCCGATGTCGATACCCACGCGATAGGTCATGACGCGCCCGCCTGTGCCGCGAGTTCGTCGCGCCGCGCCGCGGTGGCGCCCGCATCCACCGCGAGGTCGAAGGCCTCGACGCTGCCGGTGAAGACCACGCCGTAACGCTCACGAGCGCGCTCAATGCTGATGATCTCGTCGAGCACGTCCTCGCGCACGGCCTCCGGGTCGCGCGCGAGGGCCGACTCGAAGCCGGCGCCGCCGCCGTACTGGTAGGCGATGACCGAGCCCGCCGGCAGCACCTCGTTGGCGGACAGCTCCACCTTGTGTTCCTCCGGCGTGCCCACCTTGAAGTGATTGGCGTAGGGGCTGGCGTCGTCGCCGCCGCACATGCCGCGCAACGGGTGCTCGGCCGTCACCATCCAGGCCATCGCCGTGGCGGGTTCCAGCACCTGCTTGACGTTGAGGCTGCCGGGCTGGCCGCGCCAGCGACCCGCGCCCTCGGAGTCCTGCGTCATCTCGCGGCTGATGTTGAGCACGGGGAAGCGCCCCTCGGCGTCCTCCACCTGCGACAGCAACAGGTTGCCCAGGCTGACCGGGCAGGTGCCCCAGCCGTCGATGCCCTGCACCGCCGAGGTGTCGCAGGTGCGCGAGTCCACGCCCTGGTCCATCCACATGCGCCCGGCGTCGTCGAAGCCGATGACCGAGTTGGGCATGCCCATCTTGTACACCTGCGGCGCGGAGCGCTCGGGCACGATCGCGGACAACGCGATGCACACCGCCTCGGTGATCTCGCACGCCGGGTGGAACGAACCCAGCGCGGCGGGCTTGTTCGGCGGCGGGTGCGCGATGGTACCCTCGGGGATGATCATCTCCACCGCGTTGAAGAAACCCTCGTTCTTCACAATACCCGGGTCCATTGCCGCGACCACCTGGGTCATGATGTAGCTGCGGCTGTTGCCGAAGGTGTTCCACACGCCCACGAGGTCCGGGCGGTCATCGGTGCCGGTGAGGTCGACCGTCAACTGGTCACCCGCCACCGTGCACGCCACGTGCACGCGGATGTCCTTCGCCCGGCCCACCGTGTCGTGGTCGATGAACACGTCCGCCTCGTAGGTGCCGTCGGGCCACGCGGCGACCACCTCGCGCACGCGCGCCTCGGTGTGTTCGATGTTGTAGTTGATGGCGGCCTTCACCGCCTCGGCGCCGCGCCGCGCGACCAGTTCCTCGAGCAGGCGCACCGCGTGCTGCACGCCGCCGATCATAGCGGCGAGGTCGCCGGCAATGGTGGGGAAACGGTTGTTGCGCACCACCAGGTCAAACACGTCCTCGCGCAGTTCGCCGCGGTGCACGAGCTTGAGGCAGGGAAAGGCCATGCCCTCTGTGAAAATATCGGTGGCTTCCAGCGTGAAGCCGCCCGGGTCCTTGCCGCCGGTGTCGCCCTGGTGCGCCTGCAGGCACTGGATCATGATCAGTTCGCCCGCGTCGTCGTACACCGGCGCGTAGATGTTGTAGTCCGGCAGGTGGCCGCCGCCCGCGTCGGGGTCGTTGCCGAGGAAGACGTCGCCCGGGCCCCAGTTGTAGTCCTCCTGGCGCATAAGGCCGTAGCGCACCGTCATACCGGTTACGAACGTGAGGTGCGGCGTGCCGATGGCGCCGGCGGCCAGGCGGCCGTGGGCGTCCACGATCGCCGCGTTGCGCTCGTTGGACTGGTTGATGATCGCCGACGAGGCGGCGCGGCCCAGGTAGGTCGCCGCCTCGAAGCAAATCGTCTCCATGCCGCCGCGGATGATGCTGGCGGTCACGGCGTCCACTTCCGCCGTGGTCGCCAGCGGCTCGCGCCGCGCGGCCAGTTGCCTGTTGAGTTCAAAAGTCATTGGACGCTTCTTTCTCCATTGGGGACGCGGTGCGCCCCGCTATTGCCTTGCCGTCAGCCGGTCCACCAGCGCGTGCGGTCGCGCGCCTGCATCTATAACGACTGCCCATCGTCGATGGTGAACGTCGCACCGGTGACGGCATCCGAGCGGTCCGAGCACAGGTACAGCACCATGTCGTCGAGCGAGTCCTGCGCCTGTATGCGGCGCCGCGGCAGCGCGGCGATGGCCGCGCGGCTCTCGTCGGAGCCGTGCCAGTCGTCGTTCATCGGCGTATGGATCCAGCCCGGCTCGATCGTGTTCACGTTGATGCCCTGGCGCGCCCACTCCTTCGCGAACTGCCGGGCAAGGTGCGCGATGCCGATCTTGCTCGCCGCGTAGGCGGCGTCGCCCGTGTGGTTCTGCCGGGCGGTGATCGAGCCGATGAACAGGATGCGACCCCTGCCGTGCGCGTGACTGCCGCCCGCGATCATGCGTTTCGCCCCCTCGCGCGCCACGAGGTAGGTGCCCAGCAGGTTGGTGTCGAGCACGCGCCGCAGGTCAGCCTCCGCCACCTCCGTGGAGCGGCCGCCCGTGGCGACACCGGCGTTGGCGATCACCGTATCGACGCCGCCGAAGTGCTCCTCGGCGGCGTCGAACGCCGCGACAACCGACCCGCCGTCACTCACATCGAGGGTCACCGCGTACGCCTCACCCCCGGCCTCGCGCAGCTCGGCGGCCAGCGCCTCCACGCGATCGCGGCGCCTGGCGCCCAGCACGACGCGGGCGCCCGCGGCGCCGAGCAGCCGGGCGAAACCGGCGCCGAGTCCCGAGGAGGCGCCGGCGACCAGCGCCGTCCTGCCGTCGAGCCGGAACGCGGGTGCGCCCATCAGGGCTTCTTGCGGCCCGACATGCTCAGACGCCACTCGGGCGGGTAGTTCATGTCGTTGTTCTTGACGATGTTGTTCAGGCCCTCGCCGAACACATTGTCACCGAGCTGCACATCCGCCTGGCGGTCGTTCTGCATGAGCGGCAGCATGCCTTCCAGCCAGCCGTTCATGATGCTGCCCATGTACTCGCCGCGGTACTGCTTGTACAGCTCGATAAACGTCTTCTGCGCCTGCACCGTGTCGGTCGGGCGGGTGCGCGAGCAGGCCATCGCGTACTTTTCCGTTTCCGCTTCCAACTGGTCGCGCGGCACCACGCTGTTGACGAAGTTGTTGCACTCCTTCATCTCGGCCGCGGTGAAGGGGCGCCCGGTGAACAGCATCTCCTCGAACTTGCGCAGGCCTATCATCTCGATCCACGTCCACAGGCGCGGCCCCCAACCCACGTAGCGGAACGCGGGGTGGCCGAACAGCGCGTCGTCGGAGGAGATCACCAGGTCGCAGTCGCCCGCCTGGTAGAAGTGCCAGCCGTAGCAGTAGCCCTTGGCCTCCACGATGCTGATCTTCTTGAATTCCTGCAGCGGACGGCAGCCGGCCGGCGCCTTGGCGTAGTGGTCGGTGAGGTTGTGAAGGAAGCGGTACGACTTCTTCGGCGGGTAGCGCACGTCCGGGTCGTTGATGCCGATCTCCCATCTCAGGTCCACGTCTTCGTCCGACTCGGACAACATGTCGCCCTGCTCCGGCAGGTCGCCGCCGGAACCGAAGTGCTCACCCTCCCCGCGGATGACCAGCACCTTGACGTCGTCGTCGGTATTGGCCTTGAGCACGTAGTCGGCATAGAGCTGCCGCGCGCCCGCGTTCATGGCGTTCTGCGCCTCGGGACGGGTGAAGGTGATGTAGGCGATCTTGTTCTCCCTGTCCTTGCGGTAGTCGATATGTGCTTTGGCTTCTTCTTTCAGGACTTCGTAATCTTTCATGGTAGGGGGCCTGTTTATGTCGGTTCTTGCGGCATGGCACGGCACTGTAAAACACAACAGTGTCGTTCAGGTATGACATCTCGTGTGATAGTATAGACAGTTCATGCAAGGCCTCTTCCGGCATTAAAAGTCGTCTATAAGCATATGAATAACAACGCTTTTTACAGTATCGAAGGCCCCCTCGACTCGCTCCCCGCCCCCGGCCAGATGCGCACCGCCAACCTGAGCGGTTTCCCCGATTTCGTGCGCCGTCGCGGCGCCGACCCGGTCGGCCTTTTGGAGCGCCACGAGATCGACCCGCTCGCCCTGCGCGACCCGGACCGCTTCGTGGACTGCAAGGCGGTGGTGGCGCTGTTCGAGGACTCCTCCAGCGCACTCAACGACCCGCTGTTCGGCCTGCACCTGGCGCAGGTGCAGGACCCGGAGGTGTTCGGCTGCATCGCCACGTTGTGCCGCGCCGCGCCCACCGTGCGCGAGTCGGTGCAGAGCTTCATCGAGTACATCCCCGTGGTGCACTCGCCGCAGGCGATGATCGAGCTGGTCGACGGTGCGGAAACCGCGGAGATCCGCTGGCACGTGGGCAGCGAACTCGGCTGCAACGTGCAGGCCAACTACAAGGCCGCGCTGATGAACCTGAAGCTGCTGCGCGCGGTGGCGGGCAGGGGCTTCCAGCCGAGCGCCGTGCAGCTCGCAGTGGCGCCACCCTCGCGGCTGCTGCCGGAACTGGAACAGCAGTTCGGCTGCAGCGTGAGCCACAGCGACGGCCTCAACGCGATCGCGTTTACCCGCGCCACGCTGGACAGGCCCGTGGCCACCGCCAACCGGCTGGTCTACCAGTTGCTGGGCGGCTACCTGGAGCAGGTGCGCGCGGCAGCGCGCACGACGCTGGCTGAACGCGTGGAGGATTACGTGCGCGGCTCGCTGGCCAGCGGCGACTGCACGATCGAGCGCTGCGCGATGCGCCTGGGCCTGCCCGTGCGCACCCTGCAGGCGCAGCTCGGCGACTCCGGGCTCAAGTTCACCGACATCCTCGAGGGACAGCGCTTCGAGCTCGCGCAGGCCTACCTGGAACAACTGCACCTGTCGCTGGACGAGGTCGCGGCGCTGCTGGGCTACGCCGAGCAGTCCAGCTTCGGCCGCGCCTTCAAGCGCTGGAGCGGCCTGACGCCGCGCCTGTTCCGCCAGCGTGTTGAACAGCAACGCGGCACCTCGATGCCGCCGGCGTTCAGCCTCGCCGCCGCGCAGCGCTCCGCCGGCATCTAGATCGCGTTGCGCCACCCGTTTACTACCGCGCAGCGCCCTCCCGCATGAGCCTCGCCCTCGACGACTACCGCCTGCTCGGCCGTTCGGGCCTGCGCGTGTCGCCGCTGTCGCTCGGCACGATGACCTTCGGCATGCCCGACTGGGGCACGGACCGCGCGGAGGCCGAAAAGATGCTCGCGCTGTACGCGGACGCGGGCGGCAACTTCATCGACACCGCCAACTTCTACGCGGGCGGCGAGTCGGAGCGCATGCTCGGTGAACTGCTGGGCGAGCGGCGCCAACGCATGGTGGTGGCCACCAAGTACAGCCTGGTCACGGCCCGCGGCGACCCGAACGCGTCCGGCAACGGCCGCAAGAACATGTGGCAGTCGGTGGAAGACAGCCTGCGCCGTTTGCGCACGGACTATATCGACCTGCTGTACCTGCACGTGTGGGACAACCGCACCCCGCCGGAAGAGATCATGCGCAGCTTCGACGACCTCGTGCGCGCGGGCAAGGTGCGCTACATCGGCATCTCCGATACCCCCGCGTGGCAGGTGTCGCGCATGCAGGCGATGGCGGAACTGCGCGACTGGTCGCCGCTCGTCGCGCTGCAGGTGCCCTACAACCTCACCGAGCGCACGGTGGAGCGCGAATTCCTGCCCATGGCGATCGAGCTCGGCATGGGTGTACTGCCCTGGTCGCCGCTGGCCGGCGGCGTGCTGAGCGGCAAGTATTCGCGCGAGGACCTGGAGGCGGATTCGCCGCAGCGCAGCGGGCGGCAACAGATCAACCTCGCGACCGGGCGCCTGACGGAGCGCGCGCTGGATATTGCGGCTGTGCTTAATGAGGTGGCCGCGGAACTGGGCTGCCCGCCCGCGCAGGCGGCGCTCAACTGGACGCTGCAGCACCCGGCGGTCACCTCCCCCATCATCGGCGCGCGCACCTGCGAGCAACTCAAGAACAACCTCGGCGCACTGGCAGTACAGATGAGCGCCGCGCAACTGGAGCGACTGGACAGCGCCGGGCGCCCCGAGCCGTGCTTCCCGCACGACATGATCGACACCCCCAAGGCCGACCTGATGTTCGGCGGCGTGAAGGTCGCGCCGCGCACCCGCCGCTGAGGATGCGGGCAAACTGTGCCCCACGCGCAACACCAGATGCCTGACGCGGCACTGGCAGAGCACGGGGCGCGAAACGGTTGTCCCGCGCGCCTGACGCGCACGGCGATTGCACCTAACATACAAGCACCCAACCCAGCGGAGACTCCACCATGGCCACTACATCCCAACGCCCCGTAGCGCTCATCACCGGGGCTAGTTCCGGCATCGGCGACACCATCGCGCGACTGTTCGCCGCGAACGGCTTCGACCTCGTGGTTGTGGCGCGGCGCCAGGAACGGCTGGAGCAACTGGCCGCCGACCTCAAGGACCAGGCAAAGGTGGAAGTGGTGGTCGGCGACGTCACAGATTCCACCACCTCCGAGAAGGCCGTCGGCCGCGCCATGGACGTGTTCGGCCGCCTCGACTGCCTTGTGAACAATGCGGGCTCGGGCATCTGGGCGCCGGTGGGCGACACGACCGACGAGATGATGGACGACGTGATCGACATCAGCCTCAAGGGCCCCTTCTGGTTCTGCCGCGCAGCGGTGAAAGTGATGCAACCGGGCTCCAGCATCATCAACATCGGCTCGGTGTTCGGCATCATCGGCGGCATGACCGGCGGCATCTACTGTGCGATCAAGGCGGGCCTGATCGGCCTCACCCAGGCCATCGCCGCGGACTACGGCTCGGAAGGCATCCGCTGCAACGTAGTGGCGCCGGGAGTGATACGCACCGACATGACCGACGCCGTGTGGGACGCCGAACCGTTCCAGCGCGCCAACCAGGAGCAGACGCCGTTCAACCGGGACGGGACGACCGACGACGTGGCGGCTACCGTGTTGTTCCTCGCCTCCGAGGGCGGGAGTTTTATCAACGGTCAGACGATTGCGCTGGATGGGGGGTGGAGCACCACGAAGTTTCTTTGCAAGGAGGCGTTGTTGGCGGAGCGGGCACCGGTGTCGTAACCGGGCAGCCGGAGCACACACCAGTTGAAGGACAACCATCAATGACAGGAACGAGCAGCGTGACGGCAAACAGGATCGCACTTGTCACCGGTGGCGGCTCGGGCATGGGGCGCGCATCCTGCCTGCGACTTGCGCGTGAAGGGCGCGCGGTCGCCGTGCTGGATATCGACGAGTCAGGCGCCAACGAAACAGCGCAGGCCATTCACGAGGCCGGCGGCAAGGCGCTGGCGGTTGCGGCCGACGTCACGCAGCGCGACCAGGTTGCGCGCGCCGTGGCTGAGGTGCACGCCGAGCTGGGCGCGATCGGCATACTGGTCAACAGCGCCGGGATGGAGCATTTCAGCCCGTTCGACACCATTGACCGCGATGACTGGCAGCGCATGCTGGACGTCAACCTCACCGGCAACTTCAACGTGACCCAGGCTGTGACGCCAGACATGGTGTCGGGCGGCTGGGGCCGGATCGTCAATTTCACATCGATCAGCGCGCAGACCGGCGCGGCCAACATGGTGCACTACGCCTCGGCCAAGGGCGGCATCATCGCAATGACGCGCTCACTCGCGCAGGCGCTGGGGCCGCGAGGCGTTACGGTCAACGCCATCGCCCCGGGCCTCATCGACACCCCGATGGCGCGCCGCGCTATCGACGGCGGGCAGTTCAGCCTGGCCGTGGAGCAGCTGGTAGCCCACTACCCCATCCCGCGCATGGGCACGCCGGAAGAGGCAGCCGCGGCCGTCGCCTTCTTCGCGTCGGAAGACGCGGGCTATATCACGGGGCAACTGCTGGGCGTCAACGGAGGCACCGCCGCCTAGCGATCCGCCCCTCAAGGCCCGCAGTGACAATGCGGTTCACCGCGTCGTGAAAACGCAGATGGAAGAACGGGCACTGTGCCCATTTATCCCCCCAATGTTCCCAGAAGGCGAGCATCACATCCCTGGGGCCCACTACATACAACGCAGCAAGAATCTCAGGTAAACCGGATCGTTGACCAAACCTTGCTGCCATTGTCGCGCGCGGTGATCGTGTATTATCGTGGGCCAAATCTTCACTCGCCGACCACGTGATGACACCGGAACATGCAGGATAAAATCCCCTTCACCTCGGTCCGCCCTATCCACAGCCTGGACCTCCTGTCGCAGCGGGAGATGGCCAGCCTGGTCGCCGTGGACGACAGCGTGCACCAGTTGTTTCGCCGCTGTGCACTCGCGGTACTCAACACCGGGAGCGACTCCGACGACACGCGCGAAATCTATTCCCGCTACGCCGACTTCGAGGTGCGGGTGGTACCCGAATCCCGCGGGCTGAAGGTCGAGCTGTTCAACGCGCCGGCGCAGGCGTTCGTCGACGGCAGGATGATCCGGGGGATTCGCGGGCACCTGTTCGCGGCCCTGCGCGACATCGTGTACATCCACCACAAACTGAACCAGGGGCAGCGCTTTGACCTCGGCAGCGGCGAGGGGCTTACCGACACCGTGTTCCGCATCCTGCGCAACGCCGGCATCGTGCGCAGCAACATCCAGCCGCGCCTCGTGGTGTGCTGGGGCGGCCACTCGATTTCCCGCGCCGAATACGACTTCACCAAGGAGGTGGGCTACCAGCTTGGGTTACGCGGGCTGGATATCGCGACGGGCTGCGGGCCCGGCGCGATGAAGGGCCCCATGAAGGGGGCGACGATCGGGCACGCCAAGCAGTTCAACGAAAACTGCCGTTATGTCGGCATCACCGAGCCGGGGATTATCGCCGCCGAGCCGCCCAATCCCATTGTCAACGAACTGGTGATTCTCCCCGACATCGAGAAACGGCTGGAGGCGTTTCTCAGGCTGGCCCACGGCATCATCATTTTTCCCGGTGGCGCAGGCACCGTCGAGGAGATCCTCTACCTGCTCGGGGTAAAAATGCAGCAGGCCAACCGGGACGTTCCCCTGCCCGTGATCATGGCCGCACCGGCTTCCAGTGGCGGGTATTTCGCACAGGTTGATCGCTTCCTGCGCAGCACGCTCGGCGACGAGGTTGCAACCCAGTACGAGATCATCATCGATGACCCCGAGGCCGTGGCCCGCCGAATGCAGGAGGGCACCGCGGCGCTACGCCACCAGCGGATACAAACGCGCGAGTCCTTCAGCTTCAACTGGGGTTTGGCCATACCGCACGATCTGCAGCTGCCCTTCCATCCCTCGCACGAGAACATGGCGGCGCTGCGCCTGCACCGGCAACAGCCGGTCGACACCCTGGCGGCCGACCTGCGACGCGCCTTTTCCGGAATCGTGGCCGGCAACGTCAAGGAAGTTGGCGTCCGGGCCGTGGCGGAACAGGGCCCGTTCCAACTCCACGGCGATCCCGCACTGGTGGCGGAACTTAAAGGCCTGCTGGAAGGCTTTATCAACGAGGGACGTATGAAACTCGACGCCAGTAGCTATCGCCCGTGTTTCGAACTCGCGGCGGGGTGATAGTTAACATTTCCAGGCTTCCGGCCGGGTGCCTGCTCAGGCGTCAGGCACAAGCCGGGCAACGATGATCCCCTGATATCTTTCGTCAATTCCAACGCGCACCATCTCCCCCAGCCACCTGCGAACTACACTGCACACAGTTCGCCCCGATTTGAAAACGGGCCCTTTCCTTGCGCACGAGAAGATTGGTATATCCCATTGACATATACCAGCGAGCCGCATATTTTGTATATCCGTTCGGGATATACAAGGGTTCAGAAAATGGAAAAAGCCTCGGTGTTCAAAAGCAACAAGAGCCAGGCGGTAAGGTTACCCAAGTCCGTGGCCCTGCCCGATGACGTCAAGCGTGTCGAGGTCGTGGCGGTCGGCAAAACGCGCATCATCACGCCCGAGGGCTCGTCCTGGGATGAGTGGTTTGCGGGCGAAACAGTCAGTGATGACTTCATGTCGGACCGCGAGCAACCCGCGGAACAAGTACGTGATGGCCTGTAATGCGAAAGTACCTGCTGGACACCAATATCTGCATCTACACCATCAAGAATCGTCCGAGTCGCGTCAGGAATGCGTTCGTCCGTCACCAGGACCAGTTGTGCGTGAGTACCGTGACCGCGATGGAACTGATTTTCGGCGCCGAGAACTCGGGCGCACCGCAGAGAAACCTGGCGGTTGTCGAAGGCTTCCTCGCAAGGCTGGCTGTTTTGGAGTACGACCTGCCCGCCGCGGAGCACACGGGACAACTTCGCGCTGAGCTACGCAAGCGGGGCAAACCCATAGGCCCCTATGACCAGATGATCGCCGGACACGCCCGGAGCCTTGGCTTGATCGTGGTTACCAACAACAAACGAGAGTTTGCCCGCGTACCGGGGTTGCGGGTTGAGAACTGGCTCAATTGAGCTATCTGGCGCGGGAGGAATTGGTCTCCCCGCTCCGGTTTCCCGCCAAGATCAAGCCACCCGGTTACAGCGCGTGACGAATCGCGCCACCCTCTGGCCTGCCGCAGCAGGCGAGACGTACATTCAGGGTCTACAGTAGTTGCTACCACGTACAGCAAGGCAAACTCAGAAGTGATAGCTGATACACCCGCAACAAGACAACGCGAGGCCCACCCGTGCCCTTAAGCCAAATCCTGGAACGCTATCGAAAACACCTCTCCTACCCGTGGCTGGCGCTGTCATTCGGCGCTATCTACCTCGTGTCCCAGGTAACCATCGGCGTGATCCTCCAGCCGCTCGGGCCGCAGGAGCTGGGCTGGCTCCAGGTTTCGGGCTTCACCGCCGGGGACTATCTCGAGACATTCGCGCGCTGGGAGAGCACCGGCGCGATGGCCTACTACAAGGCGCATTTCGAAATCGATGGCATCCACTGGCTGTGGTATACGATCTCGCTCACCGCCTGGCTCGCGCTGAGCATGGAGGCGGGCCGGGTCGACAGCCGGTACAACGGCGTCCTGTTGTTTCCCTTGCTGGCGGGCCTGTGTGACTGCCTGGAAAACGCCATTCAGCACGTCTTCCTAAGCGACCCGCAGTTCAGCACGATCGTCAACCCGCTCCCCCTGATCAGCACGCTGGCGTCGCTCACCAAGTGGACGGCGGTCACGCTGGCCCTGGTGCTCGCCATTGTTTTCCTGCTGCGCGCACGCCGACGGCTGGACTGATCGTGTCACTCACCATCGAAACCCGCATTGCCATAGACGCGCCCGCGAAGACGGTGTGGTCGGTCCTGGTGGACCTCGACGCCTACGCGCAGTGGAATCCTTTCATCGTGAACGCGAAGGGGGTCATCGCCGAGGGAGAGACGCTGTTCTGCGAGCCGCGCATGCCCGGCGGCCGGCAGTACACGTTCACACCCACCGTCACGCGCTGCGTGGAAGGGAGCGAATTTGCCTGGACCGGCTTCGTCCTGCACCCGAAAATCGCCTGCGGCGAGCACATCTTCAGGATCGAGGAACTCGGGGATGAGCGCGTAATACTGCTGCACGACGAGGTGTTCTCCGGCCTGCTCGCTCCCCTGGTGATGCGCTTTTCGGGCCGCTCGACCGAGCAAGGTTTTGTCCTCATGAATGAGGCGGTGAAACAACGCGCGGAAGCCCTCGCACCGCATTAACACTCCCGGCAGGTGCGACGCAGCGTGTCGACGCGGTCATTGCCACGCCCTCGCAGCACAGGATGCCGCGCAATTGCGGCGGGGTTGTGCGGCGACCGCACATCGCGGACTCGCGCTGGAGCACGGTGTGGTCAGCTAGCTCTCGCGAAACCGGTCCGTGGCGAGCACCAGCGCGCTCGCAATGCCGGGCTCCGACGAACTGTGGCCCGCGTCCTCCACGACGTTAAAGTCCGCCAGCGGCCAGGCCTCGCTGAGCAGCAGCGCGTTCTCCAATGGGCAGACCATGTCGTAACGGCCGTGAACAATGGCCCCCGGTATAGAGGCGAGCCGCCCGGCGTCGCGCAGGAGCTGCCCGTCCACCTCGAAGAAGCCTCTATTGCTGAAGTAGTGCAGCTCGATCCCGGCAAACGCCTCCGCGAATTCGGCGGTGCCGAACTTCTCTACGCGCTCCGGGTCGCGCTGCAGCGAGGAGGACTCGGCCTCCCAGGTCGCCCATTGCCTGAGAGCCTCCCGGCGCAACTCGGCGTCGCCCGAGGTGATGCGTTTGTGATACGCGGCGATCAGATCGTGGCGCTCGTCCTCGGGGATGAATCCGTGGAACTGCCGCGCAGCCTCGGCGTAGACGCGGGGAGTGCCATGCAGGTAGTAAAAGTCGAACTCCGCCTGCCGGACGAGGAAAATGCCGCGCAGGATGAGCGCGGTGACGCGCCCGGGGTGGGTCTCGGCGTAGGCCAGCGACAGCGTGCTGCCCCAGGAGCCGCCGAACAGCAGCCAGCGATCGACATCCAGATGCTCGCGCAGCCGCTCCATATCGGCCACGAGGTGCCAGGTCGTGTTTTCCTCGACGCAGGCATGCGGCTTGCTGCGCCCCGCCCCGCGCTGGTCAAACAGTATTATCCGGTAGTGCTCGGGGTCGAAGAAGCGCCGGTCGCCGGTTTCGCAGCCGCCGCCAGGCCCGCCGTGGACGAAGAGCGCCGGCTGGCCCTCGGGGTTACCGCACTGCTCGTAGTAGATCGCATGGCGCTCGGACACCGTGAGGAAACCGCTGTCGAACGGTTCGATGTCGGGGTAGAGTCCTCGAAGGGGTGCATCGCGCATGGTTAAACACAAGGTAACCCACGCGGAGCGGGAAAATCCACCTCTGGCCGCGGCAGCCCGGCGCTAATCGATCGCCGGAACACCGAACAGCCCGGGTGGAAGGACGCTGGTAGTAAAGCAGTGCTCGCAGCGGGCTGCCGAATGGCAGCCCGCTGCTGGTCAGCGCTTATCTCCTGGCAGCCGCCCTTTTCTTGCGTGCCGCGGTCTTCCGCTTCGGCGCCGCTGACCTGCGCTTCGCGGGTGCCTTCTTCCTTGCGGCAGCTTTCTTCCTGGCAGGCGCTTTCTTCCTGGCAGGCGCTTTTTTCCTGGCCGCGGTTTTCTTCTTCGCAGGTGCCTTGCGCGCCGTCTTCTTCTTGGCCGGCTGGAGCTTCTTCTTCAGCGCCTCGCCCTGCTTGGCTGCCTTTTTCTCGGCTTTCCTGGCCTGGGCCCGGAGTTTGCGCTCGGCCTGGTCGAGTTGCTTGCGCAGCTTCTTCTCCAGCGCCTGCAGTTTTTTGGTATCAGACTTGATACGGTCCCGCGTCCATTTTTCCGCCTGGTCGGCCAGGTGTTTGGCGCGGTCGATCTCGGTCCTGATCGCCAGCTCCGCCTTCTTCTCGACCAGCTTCTCTTCCGCCGCGAGTTGTTTCGCTTTCAACCTGGCAGTGTCGACCCACTGGTCAAGCTCACTCAGCGCGTCCTGCACGGCCTCGCGAAAGACGTTGCCCTTGGCGGGCTTTTTGGCCGCTGTTTTCTTTGCGGGTGCTTTCTTGCGCGCGGGTGCTTTCTTTTTCGCTTTAGCAGCCGGCTTTCTCTTTGCCTTTGCAGGCGCCTTCTTCTTTGCTGTAGCCATTTAGGGACTCCCTCAAAGTGGATGACGTGTGACCACGGGTAAAAAGTACCACATATATCAACAGCTTCAATAGGGGTACTTGTTGACCGAAGTCAACCTGCGCGTCTGGAACGATTCGGGTCTGGTCGGCGCTGCGGCCAGCGGCTATTCCTGCATGCCGTGGTACAGCAACCGGATCAACAGCCGCACGCCGTCGTTGTCCTTCAGCTCGCCGTAACGCGGGCCGTCGCGTTTGCCGATATCCCTGATATCGGCCATCAGCTCGGGGTGGAACTGCGAGGTGAAGGAGCGGCGGATGGTGCGTGTTTCCCAGTCCTTGTAATAGATGCAGGTCGTGGAGACCTCCGTCCAGCTGGTCACGTCGACCTGGGTCTGGGACAGTATCTCCACGGTGTAGGGCAGGCTGAGCAACCACGACAGCGGGCTAACGGCCAGCTCGTAGCGCACCGGGACGATGGTGTCGTGCAGCAGCCTGTAGGCCCAACTGGCGAACAGTGCGGCCTCCTCGTTCACCTCGTCGCCGTGGAACATCTCGATACTCAGCTTGCGCTCCATCATCAGCATCGTATCGATCACGCCTTCCAGCTCGTCGGCCACGAAGGCGTGGGAGTCGTGCAGTTCAGCCGGGATGTGCTCACTCAGTGAACGGCGCCTGTACGGCAGGAGCGTGCGCGTACCGACCTCGGGGCATTCGTTCGGCGCCACGGAGAAGCGGGTGTCGTGCCAGCCTTTGGCGATCGTCACGCCATCCTTGATGACCGGCAGGTTCTCGCCCACCTCCGCGATGCGCCCGCAGACACGCCGGAGGCTGGACAGTATCGCCCCGTTGGGATCGAGCGCCAGCGCGTCGAGCGTCGCGACCTCGCGACAGGCGCGCTTCAGCAGCCGGATATGCGACGCCGCCGCGAGCTGGTGGCCGAGACAAATGAAAATGCTCGGGCCGCTGTGGGTCGAGCGGCGCAACATGAGCTCGTCGACCAGCGCCAGGATATCCTCGACGCCCGCCCGCGAACCATCGAACGAACCCGGGTCGTAGACGGAGGGGTTACCCCCCTGGACCACCGTGGCAATGCCGGCGCTGAGTACGTTGGCCAGCCGCTGGGGATGCGCGATGCCGCTCTGCCAGACGGGGTACAGGATCGTGTCCGCGTCGGCGATCTGTTGCAGGATGTAGGCGATGTTCTTCGAGGCGCGCACCTCCTCGCCCTGGACATTGATACCCACGTTTTCCCAGGGCTCCACCACGGCGACGCTGTGCCGGAACACTTCCGGCAGCTTCAGCAGGAGCTGCAGGTCCTCTGGTTCGCGGATCACCTTCTCCAGCGGCGGCGCCACGCCCCAGTCGAACAGGCCGCTGTCCAGCAGGCCGTCGCGACCGGGAAACGGCGTGGGCGATGTCCTGTCCTTGAGGAAGTAACCGAGCAGCGCATGCACGGACTGCGGGCTGGCGGCATGCTGGCCGAGGATGCCGGGCGTGGTGCGCCAGCCGCTGCGCTCCAGCGCCTGTTTCATGGTTTCGTCGGGTACGGGTTTTGTCTGCGGGTCCTGCATCTTCAGCGCTCTTATATTGTCGGGCCGGAAAACCGAA
Organism: Gammaproteobacteria bacterium; assembly: GCA_030428835.1. Lineage (GTDB taxonomy): Bacteria > Pseudomonadota > Gammaproteobacteria > Pseudomonadales > Halieaceae > Marimicrobium. Next base: position 19,917 of record JAUIEP010000024.1, read on the forward strand.
GCAATTTTCACTCCACAAGCATCCGCTCCCGCAGCCATGCGCTATAGTGGGCGGATAACAGCGTGAACAACCGCGACGCGAGACCAAAATAGTGAGCGAGACCCTGGTTGCCACCGGTGACGTGCTGCGCATCGGTATCGTCGGCGACCTGCACACCCACTGGGACGAGACCGACGTGCACCAGATTGGCGCACTGGACTATGACCTCGTGTACTTCACCGGCGACCTCGGCGGGGGCACCACGCAGAGCAGCCTGAACATGGCGCGGCTCATCGCGCGCCTGGGCAAGCCCGCGCTGGTGATGCCGGGCAACAACGACACGGTGGATATCGGCCGCCTCGCGGCGGAACTCAACCACCAGCAGGGCCTGAACGCGATCCTCTCCATCACCGGCAAACAGGACGCCGCGGCGCCCGTCGCGCTGTGCGGCTACAGTCACCACGGTATCCATGTGGCTGGCCGCGACATCAGCCTGGTCGCCGGCAGGCCGCACAGCATGGGCGGGCCGGCGCTGACGTTTCCCGACTACATGGGCGAGACCTACGGCATTCACACGCTGGACAGTTCGACCGAGCGGCTGTGCGCGCTCGTGGACGACGCCTGCGACGAGATCATCTTCCTGGCGCACAACGGGCCCGTGGGACTGGGCGCGGAGCCCGCCGACATGTGGGGCTGCGACTTCAAGCCCGGTGGCGGCGACTGGGGCGACACCGACCTGGCGGCCGCCATCGCGTACGCGCAGTCCCGCGGCAAGACCGTCCTCGCGGTGGTCGCCGGCCACATGCACCTGCGCACCAAGCAGGGCGAGGAGCGTCCCTGGCAGCGCCAACTCAACGGCACCGCCTATATCAACGCGGCGCGGGTTCCGCGCATCTTCAGCGGCGATGACGACGTCTACCGACACCACGTGGTGCTGGAGATCGGCGCACAGACGCTGGCGTTCAGGGAGGTCCTGCTGCCGCAATACGGCTGACGCGCTAGAGGGCGTCGAGCAGGGCCATGGCGCGCTTGCCGGATATACCGAACCACTCGGCAATCGAGAGCATCAGCGCGGTTTCCGCATCCAGCAGTTCATGGTCGGCCAGCGCCACGGCGGCGGCCAGGGTGAAGGCGGTCTCGCGGTCGAGGCGGTCCGACGCCAGGGTCGCGCCGATTTCCTGCAGGCACGCTTCCACGCCCCGCTCCTGTGCCCGTTGCCGGCAGCGCGAGAAAATGTCGTCGAGCAGGTTGTCGCCGAGGGCGCCGTTGGAGAGTATCCGCATCGCCCCCCGTATGGCATCCAGTTCCAGCGGGTCGGCCAGGTCGTCGACCATCATCATGAAGTACAGCGTCTCGGCAAACGGGTAGAACCGTTCGAGCAGGAACTGGTCCGACCCGCCCTGCGCGGCGGCGCCCTCCACCGGGCCCGGCGCGGCAAACTGCCCGCTTGCCACCAGCGCGTCGCGCAGCCGCTGCACTACCGTTGTGTCGATGTTCATCGTTTGTGGCGCCCCGGTGACCCGCGTCCAGTCTAGCTCAACTCGCCGCGCGTAGCGCAGGTGCAGCGCCCTGATAAGGGCCGATTTCACCCAGAAGCGCTGGCAGTGCTTCCCCGCCCGCGGCGGCAGCCATGGCGACAGCAAGAAGGGTTCGATGGCGGGTTGTTGCATAGGCCATCGCTTGTTGTGGCTGCCGAGGTGGATGATGCAAGATTCGTTCCGGGTTAATTGCCGCCGGCCCACCCCGGGGGCTATTCTTGGGGCATAATGAGCCGGCGCCAGTCCGGCAAAGGGGCAAATGGGCATGCGGGTACAGGGGCATGCGGGCAATGCCGGGGCGCAACAGCGACAGGCCGCCGCCCGCGGGCACGGCGCAAAATAATAACGAGACGTTCCGGCGAGGCTCGCAAGCACACTCACAGCAAGAATGAGCGGCAAGTACTATCACAGGGAGATCGACGGCCTGCGGGCTATCTCCGTCGGGGTGATCATCCTGTACCACCTCGGCGTGCGGGAGTTCCGCGGCGGGTTCGTGGGCGTGGATGTCTTCTTCGTCGTTTCGGGCTTCCTGATTTCGCAGATCATCCTGTCCGAACTGGGCTCTGGCACATTTACCTTCGCCAATTTCTACCGCAGGCGCGTCCTGCGCATTATTCCCGCACTGACAGTGACCGTACTGTTCACACTGCTGGCCTGCGCCTACCTGATGCAGCCCGCGGCGCTCGTGCACAGCGCAAAACAGGGCGCCGCCGCGCTGCTGTCGGTCAGCAACCTCTTTTTCTGGAGCGAGGCCAGCTACTGGGCGCCCGCGGCGGAAAACTTCGTGTTACTGCATACCTGGTCGCTGGGCGTCGAGGAGCAGTTCTACCTGGTCTATCCGCTGCTGCTGTTCCTGGCGCAACGCTATGCCGGGGTGCCGGGCGTCGTCGTGGTGCTCGTTGCGCTGCTGGTACTGGGGGTACTGGCCAACGAATGGACGATCACGCGGGACAGGTCGGCGGCGTTCTACCTGACGCCCGTGCGCTTCTACGAATTCGCCGTCGGCGGACTGGGGGCACTGCTGTTTCACCGCACGGCCGTGCTGCGCAACAGCGGCTGGCTGAGCGGCGGCCTGACGCTCATCGGGCTCGGCATGATCCTCTACAGCGCCATGACCTTCCACCCGCTGTTGCAGCGACTGCCCGGCTACCTCACCCTGATCCCCACCGGCGGCGCGCTCCTGGTCATCCTGGCAGGGGCTTCCGCGCCCGCCAGGATACTGCTGAGCAACCCGCTCAGCGTGTGGCTGGGCAAAACGTCCTACTCGCTGTACCTCGTGCACTGGCCGATCATCGTGCTGTACCGCTACCGCTTCGGCGGCGAGCTCTCGCTGGCCGAACAACTGCTGCTGGTCGCCGTGACCTGCGTGGCCGCCGAGTGCCTTTGCCGCTACGTCGAGCACCGCTTTCGGCTGCGCGGGGACGGCGTGCTCACCGTGTCCGGCGTACCGGGACGCCGTGCGCTCCTCGTCACCGCCGCGTTGACCGGTATGGCGCTCACCGTCGCCATCGCCGCCATCGCGAGCAACGGCTGGCCGCAGCGAATGGATGACTCCGCGCAGCAACTCCTGCAGATCGACACGCAGGCCGACAGGGTCGTACTGCGCGATTTCCTGAAGGACGACTGCCGCCCACGGGGTGAACCGCTGTGCGGCGAACGCGACCCGGACCGCCGCAACATCATCCTGCTGGGAGATTCCCGCGGTCTCGACACCTACATGGCGCTCAGGACGGCCTATCCCGACGTGGCGATTCGCGCCTCGTCGCTGATCGGGTGCGGCGCGGTCTTCGATCGGGATGCCAGCTTCAGCCTGCACATGCCTGACTGCTACAGGAGAAACGTGGCACGGTTGCAAGCCGCACTGGAGGCGCCGGACGAGGACATTGTGTTCCTTGCCAATGACCTGGGGCCGTGGCGGCGCGATGCAATCCTGGCTACCGTGGAACAACTCAGGGCGGCCGGGAAAACGGTCTTTATCCTGGGCGAGTTCAGGATCCTAAACAACCGGGACCCGATAGAGGTCACGGTAGACGCGCTGCGTTTCGGTGGCGGCGACGCGTACCTCGACCGCTTCATTGTCGGCGAGCCGTTTGCGCTGGATGGGGAGTACGCCGACGCGGTGTCCGCACTGGGTGCCACCTACGTGAGCTTCAAGCCGTTGTTCTACGACGGCAACTATCACCTCGAGGAACGCGCCACTGGCCGGCTGCTCACCTACGACGGCACGCACCTCAACAGCCACGGGGCCCGCGTGTTCGGTCGTCACCTGCGGGAGCACTACCCACTGCCTGATGCCGCGCAATAACGTTTTGTCGGCGGTCCGGCGTTCCAGCGCTCCGGCGCTTCGGAAGAGCCAGCCCGCGAGCCGGCCTCAAAGAGGATTAGAGTGGGGGGGCTCGCGTCAGGCGAGGAAAGGGGTGTAACTCGGGCTGGCGTGGGACGGCGCGAAAAACCAGCACTCCAGGGCATACCGTACCTCGGAAAAATGGGTGCCCTGCGCAGTCCTGTGCAGCATTTTCTCGTCGAACAATAAAGCATCGCCGGGCTCGAAGGACGGTACGACCGGGGGGTGTCGCCCGAGCACCTCTTCCCTTACGTCGCCCGCCACGGAGGCGCGGCCCCCGGCCGGGTCGCCCGCCAGGATGTCCTTGATCCTTGTGGGAACCACCTCCATGCCCGCGGCAGCGGTGCCGCCGCCACAGCGGGAGAGCGCGATCCATATGTTCATGGTCCGTACTTCAGGGCCGAGGAAGCTGCCGTCCTGGTGCCACGCGCCCTTGACATTGTTTGGGTCAACCGAGCGCAACGTGCACTTCTGCAGTGAGATCGCCGGCTGTTCGCCGAAGTGCTCCGACATGAGCCCGATGATGCCGACCGCCTCCAGCGTTTGCAGCACAAGGTTCAGCCCGCGCGGGGAGTCGACAAGCCAGTTGCCGCCCAGTTTCTGCACGCGCTCGCGCAGCTTGGCCTCCCGCCCGGCTTCCGGAGCGTACGGGACATACCAGCCGCTGCGGTCCTGGCGATCTCGCAGGCTCTTGCTTTTCACGATGTCCTGCATCCTGCGCAGTGCACCGACCTGGCGTGCAGACAGCAGTTCCCGCACAATGACAGAGCCGTGGTGGGCGACAGCGCCCCCCACGACGTCTGTGCTCATGGCGCTTGCGTGGATCTCGGGGACCTGCTCGCTGTTGCCGGGGAAGGGATCGGCATAAGGCGGCGGCCAGGTGCTGCGGCCCTCGCCGGAAAGCAGGGACATCGCCCGGGTGTGGCGCTGTTCGCGCTCATTGACCGCCGCGAGCGCCACAGGGCTATTCAGGGTGGTAAGCGCGTTGACCCAGGTTTTCAACGTATTGCCGGTCATACATCAACACCTTGCCGCGTTGGGTTTGTGGTGCGCACTAAACGGGTATCGGAGCCGCGTTGAGGGTACATCATTCATCTCTGCACGATTATAGGGCAACCCGTCGGACAGGCAAAAGCGCCCGGACTTGACCTGCATCGCACTTTTGGCGTTTCGGCCGGTCGGTCAGAGGTGAACCAGCGGACAGGCCCGTGTTTGCCTGTCCTAGCCCCGCGACAGGCGGCGCAGCGCGACCAACAGCAGGCCGCAGGCGGTGAGCAGCAGTCCGGGCAACGGCATGACGGGAATACCGTTCACCCGCTCCACGGTCCAGTCGAAGGAGACAGTGTCCACGGTTGTCGTGAAGGCCCAGGGCGAACCGCTGACCGAATCCCACTGTCCGGAGGTCGGCAGCCCCGCGCAGGCGGGTACCCCGGAGATGTCCGTGCACTCGAGGGATTCCCAGTCGCCCTCGAACACTATAAAGTCGATCGTGGTCCGCATCCGGGTTTCCCAGACCGACACGGAGCCGTCATCGAACTCCATTCGTACAATTCCCGCCAGCATCAGGGTGTCGCCGTCGAACGTCCCTGTGGCGGTACCGGTGATGTCTATGGTCGGCCCGGTGCCGATCACCGTTGCGGTAACAGGCCCGGTCTGGGCGAACGTCGAAAAAGAAAACAGCAGCAGGGGTAACGCAATCAGCAGCGAACGTGTTTTCACAGCACCGGCCTCCCGCGATGAAGTGGGCCATTCTCACCCGCCCACCGGGTCGTGGCAAGACAAATACCGTACCGCAAGGCTGGCTCCATACTGCTACAGCCAGGTGCGGGCTCCATACTGCTACAGCCAGGTGCGGGCTCCCGGCGCGGGTGGCCCGGCGCACACGTGACCACTGAACTCGACACGTTCGACTGGCTGATCATCCTGGGCTACTGCATAGCCCTGCTCGGGCTCGCCGCGTGGCTGTCCCGGCGCCAGTTCGATCGCGAGGACTACTACGTCGGCGGCCGCGGCGTCGGGCCCTGGCCGGTGGGCCTGTCGATCATGGCCACGCAGTGCTCCACCAACAGCATCCTTGGCGCCCCGGCCTTCGTCGCGTTTGCCGCGGGCGGTGGCCTGGTGTGGCTGCAGTACGAACTCGCTGTGCCGCTGGCGATGATTGTGCTGATGCTGTTCATGATGCCCGTGTTCCGGCATTTCCAGCTCATCTCCGTGTACGGCTACCTGGAGCGCCGCTTCGACGTGGCCACGCGCCTCACGCTGAGCTGCCTCTTCCAGTTCGTGCGCGCCTTCGCCAGTGCCGTCACGGTGTACAGCGTGGCTATCGTGATCGACCTGATCACGGGGCTCGGCTTTCTCGGCGCCGTGTTGATTCTCGGGGTATTCACGGTGGTGTACGACGTGCTGGGCGGTATTCGCGGCGTGATCTACAGCGACGTGATCCAGTTGTTGATCCTGACCGTCATGCTGGTCGTGGTACTGATCTCATTGATCGCAGCCGCTGGCGGCATCGACGCCATGTGGCAGGCGTTCGCGCCGGAGCGCAAGACCACGCTCGACTTCACCAGCCACGGCCTCGGTGACGGCGAGACGTTCGCGTTCTGGCCCATGTTGCTGGGCGGCCTGTTCCTCTACGTGTCCTACTACGGTTGTGACCAGAGCCAGGTGCAGCGCCAGTTGAGTTCGCGCAACATCGACGGCACCAATAACGCGCTGTTCATCAACGGTGTGCTGCGGTTTCCGCTGGTTCTGCTGTACTGCCTCGTGGGTGTGGGCATCGCCGTCTACGTCGGCAACAATCCCGGCTTCATCGAGGCCCTGCCGCTGCGGGGCGAGGCGCGGGAATACAATCTCGCGGTGCCCCTGTACATGATCAACGCCCTACCGGTGGGCCTGGTCGGGCTCAGCCTGGTGGCCTTGTTCGCCGCCGCCATGTCCTCCCTCGACTCGGTGCTGAACTCACTGAGCGCCACGACCATGGAGGACTTTGTGCGCCGTTACTACCGCGGTACCTGGAGCCCGCGCCGGGAGTTGGTCACCTCGCGCGTGCTGACCGCGGCCTGGGGCTGCATCACCCTGGGCATGGCGTTCTTCGTGGGCGACATCGCTCCGACGGTGCTGGAGGCGATCAACAAGATCGGTTCGCTCGCCAACGGCCCGATACTCGGCGTGTTCACCCTCGGCCTGCTGACCCGCCGGGTCGGCGGCATCCACGCGATCGCCGGTCTGCTCCTGGGTATCGCAGGCAACGGCTTCTGCTGGGTCTACCTGCCGGAAGTGTCGTGGCTGTGGTGGAACGTGTTCGGCTTCTTCGTCACGTTTTTCGTCGCGTACCTGTTGAGCATTGCAGCGGGGAGCGCTAAGCGACCGGACGCCGCCGAGGACCTCTACGAGTCAGGCATCCGGCGCGTGCTGGCAGAGGAAGCCCGCGTCAACTGGTACCGGCGCAGCGCCTGGCTGGCGCTGTGGTTCGCTTTCCTGCTGGTGGTGCTGGCCGGCATCGGCTGAGCCGGCGCCGATCCGGTCCCCCGCGGGATTTACAGCGCGGCAGTCCGCAACTGGTTTTGACCGCAACCTCCCGGTGCTGGAAACCCCACGGCCTCGCGAAAGGCCCGCAGTGCCTCCAGCGCTGCCATGTAATCGCGCGCCGTGCGCACCAGCGCGGGTATCTGCGAGGGTTCGAGCAGCATACTCTTCAGCAGCGCGAGGCCGTCCGGGCTACCGTCCTCGTCGAGCGGCAGCAGTGCCGCAGGCGGCAACGCCTTGTACACCGAGTCACTCACCACGCGCACGGCGACAAACGGCAACCCGTGCTCGGCTGCGAACCCGGCGGCGATGTGTGACTCGTTGTCGACGACCGCGACGCCGTGCACCTCGTGCAAACGAGCGAGCTCGTCCAGGTCATTGTCACGCGCCTCGGTACTCGTGCCGAGAAACCGTGCAGTACGCAGCACCACGGACTCCACACCGGCAGCACGGTCGCGTACGGTCGCCAATAGCAGGGAATCAGACTGGCGCAGCGTCGCGCTGCCACCGCCGCCGTCGCCCGCCTGTTCGATAACCGCGGCCGCGAGCAGCAGGTCGCCCGGGGCGAGCGCCGGGTCCAGCCCGCCGGCCACGCCGAAGCTGTAGACCGCGCTCGTGGCGGCGACGTCCACCGAGTCCAGGCGCCGTCGCAGCAGATCGGCGTTCGCGGCCCCGACCACCACGTCGACCTCCTCTCCCGCGGCGATCGCGCGCTCATCCTCCATTCCGACAACCACCAGCACACGGCAGGGTTGCGCGGCCGCGTCGAAAACCGCCACGACGGACAGGCCGACCGACATCGCGAGTATGCGCAACAAGCCCAGGGTAGAGGGCCGAACTCGCACGGGTCGCACCCGCGCGATACGCCACGGTCGCAGCCTCGTCACTGGACGGCGCCTCTACTCAAGCTCGACTGCCGCCGGTGCCGTCGCTCCGGGGTACTTTTCGCGCAGGCGCTTCTTCTCCGCATACTCGGCGCGCAGGGCCGCGGCCGATGCCTGCTTTTCCTCTTCCCAGGCAGCGTAACGCGCATCGGAAAAGTCGCCGCACAAGTCTGCCGGTATACAGAAGCTTTCATCGTTGAAAGGATCCTGCACCGAGTAACAAACGGCGCCCTGCGCACAGTCTCCCGGCTGACACCCGGTCTCGCCCGAACAGACGGCAGGTCGGATCGAGTCGCCGCCCGGACACTCTATCGTGCGCGTTTCGAGGCAGCGGTACTTGCAATTGGTGCTGGCGTGAAAGCCGGAACCGCGGAACTCGCAGGCCGACCCTGCCGGATCACCGGCACACGCCACGAGGAGCCAGGGAATAAAAAGCGCTAGAAGTCTGTTCATTTGCACCAGGTCCAATGGATACCACATGCTACACGCATTAAGCCCGCATTGTGCGGCACCGGCGGTCTGGAGGGAACTGCGGTTTCGAGTACACTGGCCCAAGGCAGGTAATCAAACCGCAGACCCACAAGGCACGAGACCATGAACCTCGACTCCGCACAATACGTTCTGACCACCACCCGCTCGGTGCGCAAACGCCTCGACCTCGCCCGGCCGGTGGAGCGCGCTGTCATCGAGCAGTGCCTGGAGACCGCGCTGCAGGCGCCCAACGGCTCCAACCTGAACACCTGGCGCTGGGTGATTGTCGACGATCGCGCCACGATCGAAAAAATCGCCGTGCTGTACGGCAGGGCGATGGACGACTTCGTCGAACTGCTCGGCCCGAACACCGGCGACAACTACATGGGCGCCCACATCCCCAAATTTGAAGCCATCTCCGACTCCGTGGACTACCTGCGCGAACACCTCGGCGAGGTGCCGATGATCGCCTTCCCGCTGATGGACGGACGCCCGGAGGGCGCCAACGTGTTCTACCAGGCGAGCATGTGGGGTTCCATCCTGCAGTCAGTCTGGAGTTTCTTCCTCGCACTGCGCACGCAGGGTCTCGGCAGCGCGTGGACCACGGCGCACCTGTGGCGCGAGCAGGAATTCGCGGAGTTGCTCGGCATCCCGCGGGAGCGCTATACCCAGGTCGGCCTGTTCCCGATCGCCTATACGCGGGGCCTCGAGTTCCGCAAGGCCTGGCGCGCGCCCGTGAACGAGGTGCTGCGCTGGAACACGTTTACCGAATAACGACCAAAGGACCCGGATGCCATGCCCAACTACACCGAACAGGAAGCCCGCAACATCGAGACCGTGAACCAGTTGTTCGAGGGCGACGCCTCCTTCGACCGGGTCGCGATTTTCGACAAGGACGCGGTGTGGTGGAACGGCCTGCCGCACATCAACTCCCCGCCCGGCAACACGGAGTTTCGCGGCATCGAGGCGATCACGGCGTTGATGATGTCGTCTGCAAACCCGGACAACCTGGCGCGCGGCGTTGACGCCTACGACCTGTCCACCACCGTGTTCGAGGACGTGGTGGTGCTCGCCGACGGCGACTTCGTGGTGCGGCAGCACACGCAGCGCAGCAAGACGCACTCGGGCAGGGACTACTGCAACGTGTACTGCTTCGTCGTGAAATTCAACGCCGAGGGCAAAATCGTGTACCTCACCGAACACTGGAACACGTGGTACGCGCACAAGTTCCTGCTCGACAACTTCAGCCTGGAGCCGGCGCATCCAAACTGAACACAGCGGCAACCTGTGAGTAGCTCAAAATGATTAGCGCCAGCACCGTGCATTACGCAGATTCGAAAATGGGAACACCCAGCGACCTGGCAACCTTGCGCATTTTCTTGTCCAGGGTGGCAAGTGGCAGCCCTTCCGCGCGGGCCAGCAATAGGTACGCCGCATCATAGGACGTTATCCGGTACCGATCGGCCGCCTCGAACAGCGCGTGCGGCGTTTCACCCCGGTCGATGCGAATAGTCACTACATCACTCAAAGCCTGCAAGGCGCGGAATGCCTGGTTGTAGGGCAGTTCGTCTGCACCAACATAATAGGCGGCGACGTTGGACGCCTCGTAGGTCCACAGGTACGGTACCAGCACCTCGGCCTGTTTATCCCGAACGTGGTTGCGTACTCGTAGCGCATAGCGTTGATCGGACGTCTTGCCACTCGCGACCAGCCAGCGCATGGCAACGCTGTTATCAATGACGAGCCCGCCGGAGGCATAGGACTTGCCGGCCTCACGGACTTCAAAGACCACGGATGCGCCCTTTTTCAATCACCTCTTCCAGGGGCGTGCCTACAGCTATCGGCTCCAGCGACGACAGGAACTCTATCGCCCTGTCCCGCTCACGGGTGCCGGGCAGCGGCCGTATCTCCGCGATCGGCTTACCATGCTTCAGGATAATGGCGGACTCTCCGGAATCGACGACGCGTCGAATGATCTCGTTGGGCCTCCTGTTCACATCAGCCATTGATACCTTCACTGGCAAACTCCGCATGAGCCTCAAAAAAGTACGTATTATTATACGTTATTTAGAATCCATTGGAAGGTTCGGTAGAGCCCTACAACACGAGCAGAACGCAGGCACCCGCTACCCGGTCTGTAGGCTTACCAGCCTCGCGCTCTCCTCCCACAACCGCTCCACCGCGGCGGCGTCGTCCACCTGCGGGTTCGGCGCGTGTTGTTCGCGGCCGTAGAAATACTGGCCGTTGAAGCGCGCCGCCTCGTCAGCCGTGGCGAGCCAGACCAGCGCGCGGGCAGCCTCCTGCGGCGATATCATCTCGAGCGTCTCCATGTAGGCCCGCGTACTGTCGGCCACGTGGGAGATGAAATTGGAGTCGATCGTGCCCGGGTGAATGGCGTTGGCGATGATGCCCTCGCCTTCCAGCCGCCCCGCCAGGGCGCGGGCGAACATCACGTTCGCCAGCTTGCTGCTGCAGTAGGCGGCGCCGGGGGTGTAGTTGTCGAGCGACTGCAGGTCGCCCCAGTTCAGGCCCTCGATCATCTCGCTGCCGTCGGAGGATGTGTTGATGATGCGAACCCGTCCCGGCGGCGACTCCGCGGCGGCGCGGCGCAACAGCGGCAGCAGCAGGTTGGTGAGCAGGAACGGGCCGAGGTGGTTGCCCGCGAAGTTCTCTTCCAGTCCCTCGCCGGTCATCACCAGCTCGCGCGCCATGCCGCCGGCGTTGTTGACCAGCAGGTGGACGCGATCGGTCAGCGCGGCGATCTCCGCCGCCGCGCGCCTGGCCTGCGCCATCAGCGCGAGGTCGGCGACGATCATGTCGACAGCGCCGCCGCCGGACGCGGCCGCGATCGCGTCCCGTGCCGCGGCACTGCGCCCGGGGTCGCGCCCCAGGGCGATGACGCGCCAGCCCGCGGCCGCGAGCTGCTCCGCCGTCGCGCGGCCCAGTCCCGCGCTGGCGCCCGTTATCACCGCCACCGGTGCGTCGTTCTCGGCCATGCTCTCCCCTCCTGTGCGAAACAATAGAGGAAAGTGTAACGCCCTTCGCCGGCGGGCGATGCGGTGCACGCCACCGCGGCGGCTCGTCACCCACACTTTGTCCGGTCGTCGACGCGCCGACGCAATGGTCGCGGGAACCTGCTATAACTCTACCGGGTCCGGCAACTGCCGGGCGCGGCCGGGACGCCGCGCGGGCCGGACCGGGTCGGCACGGCGCCTGCCACACTCATACGGAGCTGCACCACATGCCTGACATGCTCATTCTCGGTACGCGCAAGGGTACCGTCATCATCGAACGCAGCGGTGACACGTGGCTGCCGCGCGGCGCGGCGCACGAGGGCATCCCGGTCTGCTTTGCCGCGCGCGACCCGCGCAACGGGGCTATCTGGGCGTCGCTGGATCACGGGCACTGGGGGCCCAAGCTGTCGCGCTCGCAGGACGCGGGATCAACCTGGCAGGACATGCCGTCCATCAAGTACCCCGCGGGCGCGCGTCACATCGGGCAATACCTCCCCACGCCGGACTTCGACCCCGACGCCCCCACCGGTGAACCCGAGTACAGGGACGCGAGCGTCTACAAGATCTGGCATATCGCTTTCGGGCACGACGCCCAGCCGGGAAGAATGTACGCGGGGACGATTCCCGGCGGCCTGTTCAGCAGCGACGACGGTGGCCAGAGCTGGGAACTCAACCGCCCGCTTTGGAACCACGAGAGCCGCGGCGGCGACCTGTTCGCCGGCGAGGCGACCAGCGCAACCCACTGGGGCGGGACGCCGGCGAGCATCGATTACGGCGTGTTCGAACCCGGCATTCACTCCATCATCGTAAACCCGACAAACCCGCAGCACCTCTACGTCGCCGCGTCCTCCGCCGGCGTGATCGAAAGCCGCGACGGCGGCGCAACGTGGTCGGGCCGCAACAAGGGCATGGTGATGGATCACCTCCCCAACCCGGAGGCCGATTGGGGGCACGACCCCCACTATGTGACCGCGTGCCGCGACGACCCACGCCACCTCTGGCAGCAAAACCACTGCGGCGTGTTCTACAGCGCAGACGGCGCGCAGTCGTGGTCGCGGGTCAGCGCGCCGGAGTCCGGCGTGCACTTCGGCTTCCCCATCGCGGTGGATGCGCGGGACGGCCGCACCGCCTGGGTGGTGCCGGCGCGCTCGGACGAGCAGCGCATGACGCTGGACAACGGCCTGTTCGTCGCCCGCACGGAGGACGGCGGCCAGTCCTGGCAGGAGCTGCGCGCGGGCCTGCCGCAGGACAACGCCTACGACATCGTGCTGCGCCACGCCCTCGACGCGCACGGCGACTATCTCTGCTTCGGCAGCACCACCGGCAATGTCTACCTGTCGGCTGACCGGGGAGAGTCATGGCAGTGCCTGGGCCACAACTTCCCGCCGGTGTACTCCGTGCGCTTCGGGTGAACCGATGCCGACCGTGACCATGACATCGCACTTGTACCGCTTCTTCCCGGAACTCGCGGACGTCGAGCTCGAGGTACCCGCGGGCTCCATCGCCGACGTGGTGCGTGAAATCGAACGGCGCCACCCGGGGTTCGCCGACTATATTGTCGACGAACACGGCGCCCTGCGCCGGCATGTGCTGATCAGTGTGAACGACGCCATCCTCGTGGACCGGCGGGCGCTGTCCGACCGGGTCTCCGAGGGCGGCACCGTCTATATCTTCCAGGCGCTGACCGGCGGCTAGGAACCCTGCCGCGGCGCGGCGCTCCCGCGCGGTCAGGTGGTTCCCGCCACCCCGACGCGCTGCTCCCTGCGCCGCACAAGGTCCTCGATGACCATGCCGACGGCGAGCAATAAATTGAGGCCGCTGTAGATCCTGAAAGGAAACAACAGCAACAGCTCGATGCTGTACAACAGGAACGACCAGGCCATCGCGCTCGGCAGCGAAAACCGCAGTACCTGCAGCCACACGAACACGAACATCCACGTGGCCTTGGTGAAGTAGACGTTCTCCGCCAGGGGTACGAGGCCGTCGGGGCCCGGCGCCGCGTACTTGGTGAAAACGGCCGCATCGCCGCGCAGCCAGAAGCTGTACTCGAAATTCAGGTGGACGATCGTCCACGACACGAGGAACAGCCAGAACATCGGGCGGTTTTTCATTGTCAGTCCTCCCAGTCGACTCAGGCGACACGCAGCGCCTGTACGGTAGCACAGTCCCGCCGGGCTGGACTGCCGCACGGGAATCCCAGGGCGCACGCGGTGTTGCCCTCCCGCCATTGCCCGGTAACATGGTCACCTACGCCGGGCAGCTCCCGCGAACTGACACGAGTCCAAGCCATGCAACGCCCGCTGCACCTCAAGCTCTTCACCGCCGTTCTGGTCCTGCTCACCTGTACCCAGTGTATCCTCGCCGCGGACGGCAACCGCTTCGGCGTCCTATACACGGTGCGGATGGAGCCCGACACGCACTCCGCGCTGGTGCAGATGCGCCTGACACACAACAGCACACTCGTGAACTGGCTGGACTTCGCGCTCGACGCCGGCCGCTACCGGGACTTCACGGGCACCGGCGACATCGCGCGCGAGGGCGACCGCCTGCGCTGGACGCCGCCTGCGCGCGACGCGTGGTTGCAGTACCGCGTCGAGCTCACCAGCAAACGCGGCAACGGCCACTATGACGGCAGGGTGACGCCGGACTGGGCGCTGTTCCGCGCCGACGACCTGGTGCCCCCCTTCCGCTCCGGCTTCGCGCGCAACAGCCTCGCCAGCGCGGAGCTGCAGTTTGACTTGCCGCGGGACTGGTCGGTACAGACGCGCTACCCGCGCGACGACGAAGGGCGCTACCAGGTGGGCGACCCCGAGCGCAAGTTCGACCGCCCGACCGGCTGGCTCGTGATGGGCAAACTCGGCGCGCGGCGCGACGACATCGGCGCCACGCACGTGGCGGTGGCGGCCCCGCAGGGACAGGGGGTGCGCTACCTCGACACCCTGGCGTTCCTGCGCTGGACGCTGCCCCACCTGCAGGAACTCTTCCCCGACTTCCCACCGCGCCTGCTGCTGGTCAGCGCCGGCGACCCGATGTGGCGCGGCGCGCTGTCGGCGCCCAACTCGCTGTACGTACACAGCGAGCGGCCGCTCATCAGCGGCAACGGCACCAGCACGGTGCTGCACGAACTGGTGCACGTGGCCATGCAGGCGCGCAGCGGACCCGGCGCCGACTGGATCGTCGAGGGACTGGCCGAGTACTACTCGCTGGAAATTCTGCGCCGCTCCGGCGCCATCAGCGAGGAACGCTTCGAGGCGGCCCACCGCGAACTCGCCGAGTGGGGCCTGTCTGCCGGCGCGCTGGACGTGGAGCACTCGACCGGCGCGACGACGGCGAAAGCCGTGGGCGTGCTGCGCGGCATCGACCGCGAACTGCGCGCGGCCAGTGGCGGCCAGCGCAGCCTGGACGACGTGGCCAGGGCGCTGGCCGGCGACGGGGAGACCGTCACGGTAGCCAGGTTCAACGAACTCACGGGCAGGAAGCAGTAACCTCCCGGGTTCCGCCCGCGGGCACGCAATGGCCTGAATTCGATACTCCGGCACCCGGTGACCGGAATTCGACACAATCTTCCCCGCTCGGTACACACGCTGAATTTACTCATACCGGCGGCGCGGGTAGCCTATGCACTGCCTCGGCAACGCACGTTTCGCGGACGGACAGGGAGTGATGCATGAACGACGCCGTACCCGGGTTCGAACCCGTATCCAAAGAGGACGTCGCCCACCTGGGTACCGACCCCGTGCCCGCCGGCCCCTACTATGAGCCGGCGTACTTCGAACTGGAAAAAGCCGCCATATTCCGCAGGACCTGGATGCAGGTCGGGCACGTCTGCGAGATCCCGGAGCCCGGCAGTTTCATGGTGCGGGAATTCGAGTGCGCGGACGCCTCCATCCTGGTGACCCGGGTCTCGGACACCGAGGTGCGCGCCTTCCACAATGTCTGCACCCACCGCGGGACGATACTGGTCGAGGAATCGGCGGGGACGCGTTCGCGCTTCAGCTGCCCCTACCACAAGTGGACCTTCGCGAACTCCGGAGAACTGCTCTCCGCGCCGGACTTCGACAAGTTCTACGTCGACAAGGCGGACTGCGGCCTCGCCGAGGTCGCGGTGGACATCTGCGCGGGACTGGTCTTCATCAACCTCGACCCGTCACCCGAGCAGGGCCTGCGCGAGTTCCTCGGCCCCATCGCGCAGAAGCTCGAAGGCACGCCGATGGCCCGCGCGACGGCGTTCTCGGAGTACGTGTACGAGGTGCAGGCGAACTGGAAGCTCACGTACGACAACTTCCAGGAGAACTACCACCTGCGCTTCCTGCACCCGCGTTCGGGCGAGATGGCCAACGGCCCGGACAACCCCTTCGGCTACCCGGAGCGCTACGAGTTCTTCGACCCGCACCGCACCCAGACTATCTGGTCAAACCCCCAGGCGCAGCCCAAGCCGTTCCAGTTGATGGCGTTCATGAAGGTGGCGGAGTTCGCCATGCGCGACGAGCTGGACATGGTGACGCGGGATTACTACGGCGTGTTCCCCAACCTGTTCGTGCTGGGTACCGCGACGACGCACTTCTCCCAGTGGATCATGCCCATCGCCGCCGACCGCACGCGCAGCGTGGTGCGGCTGTACTGGATAGGAGAGGACGACTGCGCCTCGCGGCGCTTCGCGCGGGAGTTCTCGCTCGCCACGGCGCTGGACATCCACTCCGAGGACCGCGCCGTGATCGAGGCCGGGCACCGCGGGCTGGCCAGCGGCGCGCTGCGGCATATCCACTTCCAGTCCCAGGAGGCGCTGTGCCGGCACCTGTTCAACGAGGTGGACCGGCGGGTACAGGCGTACAAGGCGCAACAGCAGTCAGGCGGGGACGTGGCATGAGCGCCCTGCCGGAGGGATTCGAGCCGCTGGAGCCGTTCGTGGACGGCTGGGCGCTGGGCAGCGCGGACGAGCGCATGCGGCAGCGCCTGGCCAGCGCGGCGAGTGAACGGGAAGCGTTCTTCAACGCGGGCAAGGACCTCGTGCCCGCGGCGCTGGCGCTGCTGGATAAAAAGTCGTTCGACGAGCACGACCCGAAGGAGGAGCGGCTCATGCTGCTCATGTTGAGCATGGCGCACGTCGCACAGGCCGTGGAAATCCAACAGGACGACGAACCCATGCACGCACACTACGCGCGCTTCATTACCATCACCCGCGCCAGCGCGGACGACAACCCCTGACAACATCAGGAAGGCAGAGGCGAGCACATGCAACTGGCAGGTAAGCGGATCATCGTCACCGGCGGGGCCAGCGGCATCGGCGCCGGCACCGTCAAGGCCTATGCGCGCGAGGGTGCTTTTGTCTGTGTTCTCGACCGCAACGATGCCGCGGGCGAACAGGTCGCCGCCGAGGCGAGAGGTTACAACGCCGGCGAGGTGGCCTACTTCCACTGCGACATCGCCGACCCGCAGCAGGTTTTCGCGGTGTTCGAACAGGCCGGGGCGCGCATGGGCGGACTCGACGTGCTGGCGAACGTGGCGGGCGTGGAAAACTCCGGCGCGGCCGAGGAACTGGCCCCGGAGGTGCTGCACGCCATGTGGTCGGTGAACATCGACGGTACCGTGTTCACCAACCAGGCGGCCTGCAGGCTGATGCGGGAACAGGGCGCGGGCGCCATCATCAACTTCGCCTCCGACGCCGCGCTCGCGGGCATGCCGAACAGCGCCCACTACGCCGCCTCCAAGGGCGCGGTGCTGTCCTGGACCAAGACCATCGCCTACGAGTGGGGCGTCAAGTACAACATCCGCTGCAACACCGTGTGCCCGGCCATCCGGACGCCGATGTACGAGGCGTGGCTGGCGGACTTGTCCGAGGAGGACCGGCAGGCCCACCTCGCCGCGGAAAAGCTGCGGGTGCCGATCGGCGGCAGCATGGGCGACGTCGATGAGGACATGGCCCCGGTCATGGTGTTCCTCGCATCGGACGCCTCGAAGTTTATCGACGGCCAGATCTTCTGCGTCAACGGCGGCAGGAATATGGTGCGCGGCTAGGCCGCCGCAACGGGGGAAACGAAGTATGCATGGCAAAGTGCTCGCATCGGTAGCCCTGCTCGTCACCGCCACGACCCTGGTTGCAACTGCGCTCGCGGCGGCCGGTGACACCGCCGGCGCCAAGCCCTACTCACCGCCCTTGCGCGAGCCCGCGCCGACCTCGCTCCTGTGGGGCGACCTGCACCTGCACACGCGCATGTCCATGGACGCCTACGTCAACGGCACCCAGCAACTCGGCCAGGAGGACGCCTACCGCTTCGCCATGGGCGACACCGTCGTCGCGGACAACGCGGTCCCGGCGAAGCTCGGGCGGCCGCTGGACTTCCTGGCCGTCACGGACCACGGCGAAAACCTCGGCATCTACGCGAGCATCGACGCGGGCGACCCCCGGGTGGCCGGCACGGTGATCGGTGAGCGCTGGAGCGAGATACTCGACCTGGTCGGGGAGCTCGGCCTGCGGGGCGCGTTCTACGCGGTCCTCAAAAAACACGGCTCGTTACCGCCGTTGCCTGAAGAGGTGCTGCGCTCCACCTGGCGTGACGTGACGCGCCTGGCCGACCGCTACAACAGGCCGGGGTACTTCACGACGTTTTCGGGCTACGAGTGGACGTCGATGATCAGTGGCGACAACCTGCACCGCGTCGTGCTCTACCGCGACGGCGCCGACCTCGCGAGCAAGGGCGTACCGGTCAACGCGCAACTGGACCCGGACCCAGAGACGCTGTGGCAGGCGCTGGCCGACTACGAGGCCGGCGGCGGCAGCGCGTTGGCCATCGCGCACAACGGCAACCTGTCGAACGGCCGGATGTTCGCGCGCAACCGCGTGGGTGGCGCGCCCATGGATGCGCGGTATGCGCGGGCGAGGGCGCGCTGGGAACCCGTGTACGAGGTCACCCAGGTCAAGGGCGACGGCGAATCGCACCCCGCGTTGTCGCCCGCCGACCCGTTCAGCGATTTCGAGAACTGGGACACGACCAACGTCGCGGAGACCGCGCCCAAGGAACCGTGGATGCTGCGCTACGAATACGCGCGATCCGCGCTCGGCGAGGGCCTGCTGCATGAACGCGCGCTCGGCACGAACCCGTTTCGCTTCGGCATGATCGGCTCGAGCGACATCCACACCGCGCTGTCGACACTTGAAGAAGACAATTTCTTCGGCAAGTTTCCCGGCTCGTCGCCCTCGGCCGACCGCTTCGCACCCGACGCGCCCGGCAGCCGCGAGCGCAATCGCGAGCTCTCCGCCTCGGGCCTGACGGCGGTGTGGGCCGCCGGGAACAACCGCGCCGCGATCTTCGAGGCGCTGCGCCGGCGCGAGGTGTACGCGACCACCGGCACACGCATCAGCCTGCGCTTCTTCGGCGGCTGGGAGTTCGCGCCCGGGGACATCCACCTGCCCCACTACGCTCGACGCGGTTACGCGCAGGGCGTGGCGATGGGTGGGGTCCTGCCGGCGCCCGCCGCGACCGCGGCGCCCACGTTCCTGGTCCACGCCGCGCGGGACCCGCAGGGCGCCTTCCTCGACCGGGTACAGGTCATCAAGGGCTGGCTGGATGACGACGGCGAGGTAAGAGAGACCATCTACGACGTGGCGCTCGGTGGGGAGGATCGCAGGGGGCCGTCCGGCGCGGTACAACCTGTCGGCACGACGGTGGACATCGCCACAGCCACCTACAGCAACACTATCGGCGCGCCGGAACTGGCCGCCTGGTGGCGCGACCCCGACTTCGACGCGCGGCAGAGCGCGTTCTACTACGTGCGTGTGCTGGAAATACCGACGCCGCGCTGGACCACCTACGACGCCGCGCACTTCGGTGCGGCGCTGCCGGGGGACATGCCGGCCACGCTGCAGGAGCGCGCCTACAGTTCACCGATCTGGTACCGCCCCGCGGCCTCCCGCTAGATTTCGCAGCGCGGGCGCAAGCCTAGCCAGTCAACTGCAGACCAGTGCGTGGCAGGTTTAGCCGGCGTCCTCGTCGAGGGCGATCGCGTTCGACGGGCACTGGCTGACCGCCTGGCGCACCGCGTCCTCGTGCTCCGGCGGCACCTCGACCACGCGCACTACCGCGTAGCCGTCCTCGTGAAGTTCGAACACCTCGGGGCAGACCCCGAGGCACACACTGAAGCCGGCACAGATCCCGGCGTCGACAGTCACTTTCATCGGCAGGCCCGCTATACCCGGTCGAACTCGAGGCCGAGGTGTGTCAGCCCGCGCAGGATGAACGTCGGCAGGTAGCTGTAGTTGCGCGCGCCGGGCGGCCCGTGCACCTTCTCCGAGATGCGGATATCGCTGGTCGCATCAAACATGCGATTGAGGCTGATCACCGCCTCGGCACGCGCCAGGGGCGCGCCCGGGCAGGCGTGCCGGCCGCGGCCGAAGGCCACGTGCAGGCGCGCGTTCTCGCGGTCGAACTGGAACTCGCCCGGGTTGCTGAACTGCCGGGCGTCGCGGTTCGCCGCGCTGTTGGCGATGTACAGGAATGCACCCGCGGGAATATCAACCCCACCGACCTGCACCGGCTTTTTCGACAGGCGGAAATCGCCCTTGACCGGCCCCTCGAAGCGCAGGCACTCCTCGACGAAGTTGGGTATGAGGGCGCGGTCCTCGCGCAGGCGTTGCTGCATGTCAGGGCGTTCCGCGATTAGCTGGAAGGAGTAGCTCAACAGCCGCACCGTGGTCTCCTGGCCGGCGGCGAACAGGTTGGAGGCGATGCGTGCGACGTCGATAGGCTCAGGTACCGAGCCGTCGGGGAACGTCGCCTGGGCGAGGCCCGTGAGAATATCCCCCGTCGGGTTCCGGCGACGGTCCTCAATATACGCGGAGAATGTGTCGTACAGCCACTCGAGCGGCGAGTGCTGCGCTTCACCGTCTTTTACACCCCCGACCCCGGCACCCTCGCGCTCCTGCGCGATGAGCTGCTTGCGGAACTGGATACGATCCTCCGCCGGCACGCCCAGCAGGTCGGACACCGCGAGTACCGCGAACGGCTGCGCGAAGGCGCCCATGAACTCGCACTCTCCATCAGCGATGAACGTCTCGATCTGCTTGTCGGCGAGTTGCCACATGTACTCCTCGTTTTCCTTCAGGCGCACGGGTGTGATCAGGCGCATCAACAGGGCGCGGTGCTCGGTGTGCTTGGGCGGATCCAGCGTGGGCAACTGGTCGCTGAACGCGGTCTGGTCCCGGTACTCCTCGATCAATTCCGAGATATCGTCGTTCTCGCGTCCTTCCAGCGGGATCGGGCAGCCGGCGAAGGGTCCGGAGGTGGACATGCAGGAGGAAAAGTTCTCGGGATCGTTGTAGACCGCGAGCGCCTCCTCGTAGCCGGTCACCATGTAGATACCCTGGTGCGGCTCTCGTACCACCGGCGCCTGCTCCCGCAGGTAATCGAAGTAGGAGTACGGGTCGTTCACAAACGTGTCGCTGCGAAAATAGTCGTGCGCGCCGAAATCCTGGACCTTGTCGTTCATTGTGACTTCCTCGTTCTGCAACTTGCGCCGGTGGCGAAAGCGTTCATTGTCTTGTGATCAGTGTAGCCGCCCCGCTCAGTAGGGCTCGTCGGCGGTGAAACAGTCCTGCGCCACGGTCGCGGCCTGCGCGCCGAGGCCGCCCAGTTCCGATGCCAGCGCCTTGATGCGGTACGTCCACAGGTGCAGGGACATCTCCAGCGTCATGCCCATCGCGCCGAACATCTGGTGCAGGTCGTAGGTGATCTTGCCGGCGCTGTCCTGCGCGTGGAACGCGGCCAGCGCCGCGTCGCCGGCGTCACCGCTCCACGCGGCCTTGAGCGCCAGCCGGCGCACACCGGCGATCAGCACGGCGCACTCCGCCATGCGATGGCGCAGGGCCTGGAAGGTGCCGAGCGGGCGGCCGAACTGCTTGCGCACGCTGGTGTGTTCCACCGTGGCGTCCAGCGCCGCCTGCATGAGTCCCGCCATCTCCGCGGCGCAGGCGATGCGCAGCCAGGTGCGCGCGGTGGCCGCCTCCCCCGCCGACAGCGCCTGCACGCCCGATGTTCCCTGCAGTTGTCCCATCGGGTAGGCGTAGAGCGACTCGACCGGCGCGACGTCACCGTCGCCGGGGTGCGCGATACCAATTTTGTCGCCGTCTGCGACCAGCAGCGTCGTGGCCTGCGCCACGAAGCGGCCGGGGCGCCCGTTTTCCACGAGCGCGAAGGGCCGCGGCAGCTCCGCGCCCACGTGCGGCCGCACCAGCATGGACAGCGCGATCTCCGCCGTACACGGCAGCCGCGCGAGGCGCTCCACCGCCAGCGCGGCGCACACCGGGCCCATCTCGGGCACCGACGCGATGTCGAAGTAGCCGCCGGCCTCCAGTTCCCTCTCCAGTGCGTCACCGGGCAGGTGGAAGCCGTCGAACTCCGTCGGTATGCCGTCGAAGCCTTCCGCGATGCGGTCGATCGCGCCGGTGAGCGCGGCCTGGTCGTCGGTCAGTGTGAATTGCATCAGCGCGGCTCCCTCGGTAGCTGCAGGAGCTCGGTGGCGATCAGGTTGAGCTGGATCTCCGCGGCGCCGGACGCGATACCCGCGACGATCGCGCGCTGGTGGTGCGCCAGCATGATCGGGTCGCCGCCGGAGAGCGCCTCGGGCAGGTGCTCCACGACGAAGTCGGACACCAGCCGCTCGGCGTTGACGGTGCCGAAACGCACCAGGCTCGCCTCCGGGCCCGGGATCTCGCCGCGGCAGCGCGCGTCGATAATGCTGTAGCTGCCCAGCCGCGCCGACTCGCAGGCCGCCTTGGCGCGCGCGGCCTGCACCTGCGCGCTGTGGTGGAAGCGACCCTCCGAGCGCAGCGTCGCCACGGCGCGGTGCAGCATCTTCGTCGCGAGGGCGAAGCGCGGTATGCCCACGCGCTCGAGCGCGAGCGCCTCGCGCACGATGGTCCACGCCTGCCCCTCCGCGCCGAGCATGGCGCTGGCGGGCACCTCGGCGTCGTCGAAGAACACCTCGTGGATGT
>JAUIEP010000209.1 GCA_030428835.1 Gammaproteobacteria bacterium
TTGCTGGCCGACCTGGGCCTGCGTGTCACCGACATCGACCCGCACTTCAACTGGCTGCCCGGCTCGGTCCAGCTGCCCGGCGACGACGTGATCGCCCGCTGCACCCGCGCCACCGAGCGCGACGTCTTCGACCTCGCGCACGCGGTGGACACTGATCTCATCAACGCGCCGCCCGGGCTCGCCATGCCGGAAGCCGAGCAGGAGATCGTCGACGCTTTCGGCGCCCTGTGCGAGCGCGCGGCCGCGGAGGACTTGCGCATCAGCCTCGAGTTCATGCCGTTTTCCCGCGTTACCGACCTCGCGCTCGCGCGGCGTATCGTTGCCGCTGCGGGCAGGGACAACGGCGGCATCATGCTGGACTGCTGGCACCACCACCGGGCGGGCGGCAGCGCGGGCGACCTGCGCGAGCTCCCGGGCCCGATGCTGTTCGCGGTGCAGCTCGACGACGCGCTGCCGGAACCGATGCAGGATGTGATGGCGGAGACCCTGAACTACCGACTGCTCCCGGGCGAGGGCTGCATCGACCTGCCCGCGTACGTCGCCGCGCTGCGGGAGATCGGCGCCGCGCCGGTGTGTGATGTGGAGGTCTTCAAGGATGCCCTGCGCAGCCTGCCCGCGCCCGAACGCGCGCGACAACTTTTCCAGGCATGCGAAGTTGTACTGTAGCGCCTTCGTGCGCGTACGGTTCTTGAAAAGACCCCGACCCCGGATACACTGGTGGCAAAACCCTGACGCATAGACGCAACGCAAGGAGTCCGCTGTGAACGAGAACAATCCCGCCTACCAGATGTCCCTGAAGTCCAGGGAGTTTCTCAATACCAAGGACAAGGAAGGCTGGCTCGGCATGTGGGCCGAGGACGGTATCATCGAGGATCCCATCGGCCCGACGGCGCTGGACCCGGACGGCAAGGGTCACTCGACGCCCGCGGCGCGCGAGGCGTTCTACGACCGCAACATCGCCAATGCGGACATCGAGTACATCATCCACCAGACCTACACCTCGCACCTGGAGTGCGCCAATATCGTCACGCTGAACGTGCTGATGAATATCGGCGGCAAAAAGTACTCGCAGCGGGTCGACGGCGTGTTTTGCTACGCCTGCAATGAGCAGGGCAAGCTGACCGCGCTGCGCGGTTACTGGGAGTTCGACGAGGGCGCGGCTACACTCAAGGAGGTAGACGCCGCCTGACGCGCGAACATTGAACTTTGGCAGCGGCGCGTTGCCACAGCCATAACGCCGGCACGCTGCCGGCGCGACGTTTGTTAGCGCAGGGGTAAGCTTCATGAGAGCAGAGCAGGGCGATCATATGTCGGAGCAGCGGGCGCGGTCCCGCTTTCCCGTCGTCAACCTCGTGGTGGCCGCGTTGTTGCTGGTCGCCGTCGGCATCGTGCTGTGGCTGAACCAGCAGGAGGAGGACGCGCCGCCGGCCCCTGAAGTGGTTACCGAGGCGCCCGTGATCACGCCGGCGCAACCGGCGCCCGCGCCGGATATACCGCGTGCGCCGCCACCACCGCCCCCGGCACCCGTGAGTGCCGCGCCGGTGGAGTCGCCACCGCCGCCACCGCCCGAACCGGAACTGCCGCCGGTCGAGGAGGCCGACGCGTGGCTCATGACGCAACTCGGCGACCTGGGTGTGCGCGAGTCGCTGCTCAACCTGTTTGACAGCGCCCATCCGCTGTCCGTCAGCGCCGCGGTGCTCGACGGGCTCAGCCGCGGCAACCTGATGCGCAAGATGATTCCCGGCTGGTCCCCGGCGGGCGCATTCCCGGCGGAAAAAGTGGCGGACGAACTCTACCTGGACCCCGCGGGTTACGAGCGTTACGACACGCTGGTCAGCACCCTTGTCGAACTGGAACCTGCGACCGTCGAGCAGGGCTTTCACCTGTTGCGGCCGCTCTATGAGCGCACCTACGGCGAACTCGGCCTCGACCCGGAGGATGTCGACAATGCGCTCATACGCGTCCTCGACCAGGTCATCGCGGCGCCGGAGCTGGATACGCCGCCACAACTCCTGCAGGAGTCGGTGATGTACACCTACGCCGACCCCGACCTCGAGGCGCTGACGCCGCTGCAGAAGCAACTACTGCGCATGGGGCCCGAGAACACGCGGCGGCTGAAGCGCCAGGCGCAGGCGGTGCGTGCCGAACTGTTGTCAGTCGACTGAATGGCCGCGCTGTAGGGTCGAATTCATTCGACGCGGAACCGCTTTCCCAATACAAACCAGTGCTGCTATCGAGGGCCGTCCGGCCAGGTCGAATAAATTCGACCCTACAGTGAGTCGCGGGCACACCTCCTTGACAAAATAAACAGTACGTCCTGACTGTTTTGTGGTAAGGTGGTGCGCCTGCGCAAGTCCGCACAGCAGCGGTCGTCCATGACCGCCACGATAACAGCGAGAGGAGTTTGGCGAGCGATGGGTCGAGTAGAAGGCAAAGTGGCCATTGTGACGGGTGCGGCCTCCGGCCTGGGGCTGGCGTCGTCGAAGCGCCTGGCCGCGGAGGGCGCGACGGTGGTCATGGCGGATATCAACCGTGACCAGGGCGAGGCGGAGGCGGCCAACATCGAGCGCGCGGAGTTCGCGGCTCTCGATGTGACCAGCGAGGCGGCCTGGCAGGCGTTCATCGCCGGCGTGGTGGAGCGCCACGGGCGCGTGGATGTGTTACTGAACTGCGCGGGCATCGTGAAGCTCGCCAGCATCGAGGAGACTACCGAGGACATCTGGCGCGCCGTGCACAGCGTCGGCACGGACGGCACCTTCTACGGCTGCAAGCACATCCTGCCGGTGATGAAAGCGCAGGGCGCAGGCTCCATCATCAACATGTGTTCCACCGCCAGCATCCAGGGGGCGCCGGGCATCTTCGCCTACGCCGCTTCCAAGGCAGCCATCCGCGCGATGACCAAGTCGGTCGCCACACTGAGTACCGAGAACAGGTACGGTATCCGCTGCAACTCCATCCACCCGTTCAATATGGACACGCCGATGCTGCAGGGCGTGCAGGAGATCGTGCGCCAGGCCAACCCCACGGCGTTCCCCGACATGGAGAAAGTGTGGGTGGGCGAGCCGGAGGATGTCGCCAACATGGTGCTGTTCCTGGCGTCGGAGGAATCGAAGGCGGTGAACGGCGCCGCCATGGTGATCGACAACACGGCCACCATCGTGCAGGGCAACGTGCTCAAGTAGGGGAGCAACTAGGGGTGCAACGCGTGACCAAACTGGATGAACTGATTATTCGCAACGCGTTGATCAACAACTACAACGCCTACGCAGAGGGCCTCGACAGCAAGAACTGGCCGCTGGTGCGCGGCTGCTTCGCCGACGAGGTGCTCATCGACTACGGCGAACTCAGCGCCGCGTCCGGCGCGCCGGATGTGCCGCGCAGGGCGGACGACTGGATGCTGTACCTCCAGGGCGTGATCAACGGCTTCGACATCACGCGCCACCTGATCACGAATCACCGTGTGACGATTGCAGGCAGTGACATACGCTGCCGCGCCTATCTCGCCGCGGCCCACGTGATCTTCCAGGACCCGGCCATCACCATCGCGCGACCCGAGGACATCGTCACTGTGGTGGGCGAGTACGACAACCACTATGCCGACGTAGGTGGCGAGTGGAAGATCGTGCGCTCACAGCTGGATGTGCACTACTCCCACGGCAACCTGGCGCTGTTCGAGGAAAGCGCGAGGCGCGTGGCCGCGGCCGGCTGATCAACCCGCCAGGCGGAAACGCAGGTACTGGTCGTCCTCGAACGTCTCGATGTGTCGCCCGATCGGGCTGGATGCCTGCATGGCCGCGGTGACCTGCGGATCGGAGGTGGAGGCGAAGAAGCGCGCGCCGCCGTCGGTGGCCGCCAGCACCACGCCCAGTGACGGCTTATCGCGCTTCTCGATCACTGTCCAGGTGAGCACCGTGCCGCCTTCAGCGGCGTCGAGCATCGGTATGGCGGGCATGTCCGGGGGCTGTACCTTGAAGATCTCCTCGTTGCCCCAGTCCACGAGTTCATCGTCCGCGGGTCGGTGGCTGAACACCACGGCCGCGTGCTTCGACAGGATGCCGCCGTTCGCCGTCACCAACGCGCGCTGGTCGGAGCCCCGGATGCGCCGGGCCATTTCCACCACCGCGTGCATGCTGTAGTTGTTGCCCGGCCCGCCAAAGTAGGGCAGGCCGCCCGTGACCGTCAGCGGCACGCTGCCGTCGATCGGCAGGTCCATCACGTCACACGCGGCCTGCACCGCGCAGGGGAAGCAGCTGTAGATGTCGATGTGCGCCATGTCGGTCGCCCTGGCATGCGCCATGTCGAGCGTGTGCGTGATCACGCGGCGCATCGCCTCCGAGCGCGCCATGTCCTCGCGCTCGCACATGTAGCGGTCCTCGCCCTCCGCGTAGGCGGTGAGGAAGATCCACTGCCCGGGCGGCACGCCGAGCTCCCGCGCCCTGCCCACGCTGGTCAGCACGAGTGCCGCGGACTGGTTGACGGCGTCCTGCGCGACCACGCGCTTGGTGAAGGGCGTGGCGATTGGGTAGTTGGCGCGGTCCACGGTCGCGATCTCCTCCACGCTGTACTGCGTGGGGAACTGGGCGTAGGGATTGCGCGCCGCGATCGCGCTGAACGGCGCCATCATCCGCGCCATGTGCCGCCGGTGCGCGGCGAGGTCGTGCCCCATGTCGTGCGCCTGCAGGTTCTCGATGAGGCCGTAATAGTGCGCCGGCAGTGTCAGGCCGGACCGGATCTCCTGCGGCGACGCCATGCGTTTGCTGTACACGCGGTTGTCCAGCGGTGCGTCGTGCGCTTCACGCCAGTCCGCGGTAAGGCCCGCGCGTTGCGCCCGGCGCTGGTTGGCGATGGCCTCCACGCCGGTGATCAGTGTGACACCCTGTTCGCCGCGGCCGATGGCCTGGCAGGCCTCCATCATCAGCGTCAGCGGCGCCGTGCCGCCCGCGTCGGTGTAGATGCGTCGCTCGGGGGCGGCTTTGATGCGCTGTGCTATCGACTCGGGCGGGTTGTTGCTGCCGCCGAACGGCGAGGCCCAGGCGGGCGCGGCATCGGCGAACAGTCGCACCACGCCGATCGTGTCGACAGCACCCGGCGCGACCCCCGCGTCCTCCAGCGCCATGCCGCAGGCGCGCGCCGCGATGTCCATCGGCGAGTCGAAGTCGGGCCCAAAGTCGTCGCCCGGGCGGTCGACGTACTGGGCGGCGCCCACGATGATGGGGAGGTGGTCGGGATAAGCCTCGGGCATTGCGCAAACCTTCTAGCAGTCGTGAATCCGGGTGGTGAAACGTACTCGCGATCGTCAGCAGTGAACCGCAGCAATGACCGCCAGCGGTGCAAGCCAGTTGCGATTGATGACGGTGAGCGGCAAGGATACGGCAATAGCTTTACGACGGTAAGGCTTGATTGTTTTGCCGGGGGTCGTTTGCTAGCGTAGCGGGCTGACTTATCGCCGGACCGGAGCCCGCCCATGAACTCGCCCATCTGCGACCTGCTCAACATCGAGTTTCCGCTGCTCGCCTTCAGTCACTGCCGCGATGTCGTGGTGGAGGTGTCCCGGGCGGGCGGCATGGGCGTGCTGGGCGCGGCGGGGTTCTCCCCCGAGCAACTCGAGATTGAGCTCAACTGGATCGACGAACACGTGCAGGGCATGCCCTACGGCGTCGACCTGATCATCCCCGACAACCTTGGCATCGAGGCCCACAGCCAGCCGGAAGAAAAGGACCTGGAGGCGCTGGTACCCGAGGGCCACCGCGATTTCGCGCGCGCCGTGCTCGAGGAGCACGGCGTGGACGCGAGCGCCGTGTACGGCGGGCACAACATCGCCTCGAACATGGCCGCGAATGTGCAGCAAAGTGGCGCGCAACGCCTGCTGGATGTCTGTTTTGCGCACCCGATCGGCCTTATCGCCAACGCCCTCGGCGTGCCGCCCGCGGCGATGCTGCAACAGGGCAAGGCCGCGGGCGTGCCGGTGGCGGCGCTGGTCGGCGCGAGGGAACACGCGGTAAACCAGGTCGAGGCGGGGGTCGACATCATCGTGGTGTCAGGCGGCGAGGCGGGCGGCCACTGCGGCGAGGTGTCCACCATGGTACTGCTGCCCGAGGTATGCCGCGCACTGCGGCCCTACGGCGATGTGCCGGTGCTCGCCGCGGGCGGCATCGTGACCGGCGAGCAGATGGCCGCCGCGATGGCCATGGGCGCGGCGGGCGCCTGGACGGGTTCCGTGTGGCTCACCACGGTCGAGGCCGACACGCCGGTCGCCGCCCGCGACAAGATGCTCACCGCCACGTCGCGCGGCACCACCAGGGCCAAGAGCCGCACGGGCAAGTACTCGCGCCAACTGAAGTCGGCCTGGACGGAAGCGTGGGAGGCCGAGGGCAGTCCCAGGCCGCTGCCGATGCCCCTGCAGCCGCTGGTCAGCGAGCCCGCGCTGCGCCAGGTCGACAAGCTGGCCGAGAGCGGTCACGAGGGCGC
>JAUIEP010000210.1 GCA_030428835.1 Gammaproteobacteria bacterium
CGCGAGCGATTGTGCCCTGGCGATGCCGCTGGCCGCGAGCAGCGCGAGCGCCGTGGCCAAAGTCTTCAGGTGCGGATTCATGATGCCTCCCGTGTTGTGGCGTTATTATCGTTCGATGAGTCGTCGTCAGGATTTGCCGTGGCGCGCAATCCAAACGGCGCGCGCAGCCTGATATCGCGCAACGAACTGCCGACGCGCAGCTCATAGCGGCCGGGCAGCAGCTCCCAGTTGCCTGCTTCGGGGCTGAATACGCGCAGATCGCTCACCGCCACCTCGAGGCGCACGGTAACCCGCTCGCCGGCCGCGAGGGTGTGTTTGGCAAACCCCTTCAGGGCCTGAACCGGGCGGTCTTCCGGGGCGTCGAGGTCGGCGATATACAGCTGTACAACCTCTGCGCCGGCGCACTCACCGCTATTGCACAGTTCCAGGGTAGCGACGAGCGTGTCCGCCGCATCCAGGGCATCTTGCTCCAGCACGAGGTTATCGTAGTCGAAACGTGTGTAGGACAGGCCGTGACCGAAGGGGAACAGGGGTTCTATGTCGCGCTTGTCGAAGTGGCGATAGCCGACGAACAGTTCCTCGTCGTAGTGCACGGTGCGCTTGTCGCCGGGATAGCTGCGCGGGGACGCGTGCGCGGGGCTGTCCGCCAGTGATCGCGGAAAGGTGACCGGCAGCTTGCCGCACGGATTATTGTCGCCGAACAGCGTGCGCGCGACCGCCGCGCCCCCTTCCATGCCGGGATACCAACACAGCAAGACCGCCCGCACCTCATCCAGCCAGGGCATGGCCACGGGGCTGCCGCCATACAGCACCACGACGGTATTGGGGTTCTGCCGCGCCGCGGCGCGGATCATCTCGTCCTGCCGACCCGGCAAGGAGAGGGACGCGCGGTCCCTGACCTCGGAATCCTGGCCCGGCCGGTGGCTGAGCCCCGCGAAGAACAGCACCACATCGGCGTCGCGCGCCTCCTTCACGAACTCGAAACGCCCGCGGTTTTCGCCCTCCAGGCCCTTGCGCGCCGTCACCTCGTAGGGCGACCAGACACCGGCGCTGCCGCCGTAGAGCGGCAGGCAGTAGCGCTTCTTCAGCGCGGGCCCGAGCACCGCCACCTTGCGCAAGTCAGTGGGTCGCAGCGGCAGCACCGCATTGTCGTTTTTCAGCAGTGTCATGCCGGCCTCCGCCATCTCACGCGCCAGCTGCTGGTGTTCCGCCGTGTTGCGCACCGCCCTGCTCCGTACCGGGTCGAGGTGGCCGGTCAGTGCCATCGCCGTCAGCAGCCCGTGCAGGTTGGCGTCGACGTCGCGCTCGGTAATCAGCCCGTTGTGATAGGCCTCGCGCACCTTGCCGGTCTTGTAGATCGAGCCCTTGCCCGGCATTTCCAGCGAGAGGCCGCCTTTTACGCAGGACTCGGTGCCACCGGCAAAGCGCGGCGCGAACCAGTCGCTTACCACGAAGCCGCGGAAACCCCACTCATCGCGCAGGCGCCGCCGCAACAGGTCGGCGCTCGCGCTGGCGGGCACGCCGTTGACCTTGTTGTAGGCGGACATCACGGACCAGGCGTCGCCCTCCTCCACGGCGGCGCGAAAAGCGGGCAGGTAGATTTCCTGCAGGGCGCGTTCGCTCACCTCGCTGGAGATGCGCACGCGGTCGGTTTCCTGGTTGTTGGCGGCGAAGTGCTTCACGCAGGCGGCGATGCCTTGCTCCTGAACGCCGTGCACGATCGGCACGACCAGCCGGCTGTTGAGGTAGGGGTCCTCGCTGAGATACTCGAAGGTGCGCCCGTTCAGCGGTGTGCGACAGATGTTGATGGCGGGTCCGAGTATCGTGCCGCCACCGACCGCCCGGCACTCCTGCCCCAGGGCGGCGCCGAAACGGCGCAACAGCGCCTCGTCCCAGCTCGCTGCCTGTGCAATGCCCGAGGGAAACGCCGTGCAGCGCTTGCCGCTCGAGTGGAAGCCCACGCCGCGTGGCCCGTCGGTGAGCATGAACGGTTTCAGTCCCAACCGGGGCACGGCTTTCGTCTTCCACAGGCCCTGCCCGGCGCAGAGCGAGAATTTCTCCTCCAGAGTCAGGCGCGCGAGCAGGTCGGTTGCGCGCCGTTCCGCCGGTAACGCGGGGTTGGTGTAGTCAGCGGTCGATTCAGCCATGACTGCAAATCCTCCGGGGGACCATTTCCGCGCGCATGCTACGCGCGTGCCATCGCGCAGGGAATGGACGCGCTTGCTACAGTTTTGTAATTTCCTGCTACTATCATCGCGTATATTTCCAGATTTTCGGGCGATACATGGCAAAACATGCCAAGGGAGCGCCGCTCGCCTACGCCGCGCGCGCCTTCTACGACTGGTTCAACGGCGCAGCAGCCGAGCCCGAGGGCATCGCGGCGGTACAGTCCGTGCTCGGCGATGTCATCTCCGTCGAGGAACTCACTCGCCTCGGTGACCGCCTGCACGGGAACCAGATGTTCCTCGACAGCCAGCGCCCACTCATCGACCGCTGGCGCGGGCGCATGGAAAGCGACCGGCCGCTGTCGGACAGCGAGGCCCAGGCGCTCATGCAGGAACTGCTGGAGAGCTTCGACCACGCCCACCTCTACGAGCACAGCGTCACGTCGGGCCGCACCGACATCACGCGCGGCATGGTCATCGACAGCGACACGCGCATGCAGGGCACGATGCCCTGCTGGACACTGCACCTCACCACCCGCGGCCGCGGCCTGTACATCGGCGAGCACGCGGAGCACGACGCCGAGCCGGGCAACATGTTGCTGCTGAAACCGGACGCGACGCTGCACTACGGCCTGCACCCCCGGGCGAACGAGTGGGAACACCTGTGGGCGCTGTTCCAGCCGCTGCCCCACTGGGCGGAGTTACTGCGCTGGCCCGCGCTGGAGGAAAACATTCTCTCACTACACATCCCCGGCGAGGCCGACCGCGACCATCTCGATGCGTTGTTTGTTTCACTCAAGGGCCTCCTGGCCGAGGAGAGCCCCTACCTGCCCGACCTGCAGTACAACCGGCTGGAAGAGATCCTGTTGCGCGCGCGGCAGTACGGGGACCGTTCGCCGACGCGTCCGCTCGACCCGCGTATCAAGGCCGCCTGCGACTATATGGCCGAGCGTTTGACGCACAAGTTCAGCATCGAGGACGTGGCGGCGCACTGCCACGTCTCGAGTTCCAGGCTGTCGCACCTGTTCAAGGAGCAGATGGGCGTGGGACCCAAGGCCTGGATCTCGGACCAGCGCCTGCAACAGGCGCGCAAGCTGCTCATCAACAGCGCCGAGAGTATCAGCGCTATCGGCGCCCGGCTCGGGTACGACGACCCCAGCCACTTCACCAAGCATTTTCGCAGCAACATGGGATGCAGCCCGCGCCAGTTCCGCCAGTCATTCGCGACTAGATCAGGCCCTCGCCCATCTGCCTGACCGCGTAGTCACAGGCCCGCGCCGTGAAGGCCATGTAGGTCAGCGAGGGATTCACGCAGGAGGCCGAGGTCATGAACGAGCCGTCAGTGACGAACAGGTTGTCGATTCCGTGCGCCTGGTTCCACTTGTTGAGTACCGCCTCGTTCGGGTCATTACCCATGCGCGCCGTGCCCATCTCGTGAATGCCCTCGCCGGGAAGGGACATCTCCTCGCGGGTGATCTCCATCTCCGTTTCCATGGTGAATACGGCTCCCGCTGCACGCTGCAGGCGCCTGCCGTGCCGCGCGGCGTCGCGGCGCAACTTCACCTCGTTGTCGCTCCAGCGCATCTCGAAAGCGACCTGGGGCATGCCGAAGCGGTCCACCTTGTTGCTCAGGTACATGCGGTTGGACTTCTGCGGCAGGCACTCGGTGAAGCCAGCCAGTGCGAATATCCAGGGGCCGGGCTTGCGCAGCGAATCTTTCAGGCCCGCGCCGAAGCCCTTCTTGTTGAAGCCCGTCGTCCAGTCCATGCGCAGTGTCGCGGTCTGGTAGCCGTAGCCGCGCACGAAGTCCGCGTCTTCATCCTGCCCGTCGAGGTTGCGGAAGCGCGGGACGTACAAACCCGTGGGACGATTGCCGTAGTAGTAGCTGTCCATGTTGTCGAGGAACACACCCATGCTGCTGATACCCAGCGTGTGGTCCATCATGTAGTGGCCCAGGACGCCGCTGCGGTTGGCGAGGCCGTTCGGGTACGCCTCGCTCTTCGAGTTCATGAGGATCTGTGTGCTAGCCACCGTGGAGGCGCAGAGAAAAACGATGCGCGAGGTGAAGCGCGTGCGCTCGCGCGTCTGCGTATCGATCACATGCACGGCGCTGACCCTGCCGGTGGCGGGATCGTGCTCCAGGCGCTCCACCAGCGAGTCCGGCCTGAGGGTCATGTTACCGGTCGCGCGGGCCGCGGGCAGCGTGGAGGCCTGTGAACTGAAATAGCTGCCGGTGGAGCAGCCACGGTGACAGGGGCCGCAGTAGTGACAGGCGGAGCGGCCCGGCAGGTCCTCGGTCAGGATCGCCGTGCGCGCATTGGTCAAGGTCACGTCCGGCGCCTTCTTCTTCAGCCGCGACTCGATGGTTTTTTCCAGCGCCATCCAGGGCATCGGCTTCTGGAATTCCGAGTCCGGCAACTGGGGCAGGCCCTCAGCCCTGCCGTTGATGCCGACGAATTTCTCTACATGGGAGTACCAGGGCGCGATATCGTCGTAGCCGAGCGGCCAGGGTATGCCGTGGCCGTCCTTCTCGTTGGCGCGGAAGTCCATCTCGCTCCAGCGGTAGGTCTGGCGGCCCCAGATCAGGGAGCGCCCCCCCACCTTGTTGCCGCGGATCCACATGAAGGGCTCCTTGTCGTCCACGACGTAGGGGTTCTCCTTCTCGTTCAGCCAGTAGTGCCGGGTCGCCTCGCTGAAGGCGTACACCCGGTTTGCCATGGGATATTCCTCCTCATACAACTCGCGTGGCTTCTTGCCGTGGTAAGGCAGCTTCCACGCGGGCGCGTGCTCACCCAGGTAGCCCGAACCGTGCTGCAGGTCGCCGCCGCGCTCCAGTACCAGCACCTTGAGACCCTTCTCGGTGAGTTCCTTGGCCGCCCAGCCGCCGGAGATTCCGGAGCCGACGACGATCGCGTCGAAATCGTGGTGTGTGCTTTCAATCATGTCGTTCTCTCAAAGCCCCGATTCCGCCCAGGTGCTGTCGTCCGGCCCCAGGGGATAGTCGCCGTCGAAACGCATGGGCATCGGGTTGTGCCGCAGGACCTGTGTCGCGCCCACCTCGGACGTGAAGAATCCGTAGATGGTCAGTTCCTTGACCTGGCAGATGAACGGGGCGTCGGGGATAAACTGGCGCTGCACGTTGGCAAAGCCGTACCACTCTGAGTCGGACGCGCTGTCCTCCAGTTGCTCCATGACCGCGAGTTGCTCGCCAGGCGGTAGTTCATCAAACGGCTTGCCGAACTCAGCGGGGATGCGTGTCTGCAGGTCCGCGAGCCCCGCCTCGAATATCCTGCGCTCGCCATCGTTAAGCCAGTCCCTGGCCATGAGCTCGATAAAGCGCGGCACGCCGGCGTCGATGGCGCCGGGTGTGTCCGTGCGCGGGATGATGGTCTCCGCCATGGCGGCGATGATCCTGCGCTGTGCCTCCGTGAGGTAGTCCAGCGTGCCGCTGATGTAGTCGGGTGCGGTGGCCAGGTAGACCTCCTGCTCGCGGCTCAGTGCAAAGCCGATCTGGCGGGTGCCGACGCCGGAGACCAGGATGGCCGCGCACTGCATGAATTCACGTCTGTTCATACTGACCTCTTTCCGGTGGCACGCCGGGCGCGCCCCGGCAACAGCAGGATGATTGCGGCCGCGCCGAGGCAGGCGAGCCACTTGTATTCCCAGTTTCCAAAATAGTAGCCCGCGGCCTTGAAGCCACTGTAACCCCAGTACACGGCACCGACGCCGGTGAGGTGGTAGAGCTCGTAGAACAGTGTGGCGGTAGCCGGTAGCAGGAAGTAGAGCCAGGCCGCTATGAGCAACGCCCAGATCATCTTCTTAGTCGTAATCACCCTATCCTCCGTTTCGCTGCTCGTGGCCGCACGCCGCCGTCTACTGCTTGCCGTTACAGGCGCGCGCGGATGAATTCGATGCCTCGTTGGTACACTTCCTCCGGAGAGGTAAACGCGTTGCGCCATATATTGGCGGCACTGGCGAGGTCGGGGTCGAAGTTGCCGAAGGACTCGATGACGAGCCAGCCGCTGTAGTCGATCTCCTTCAGCGCGGCAAAATTGCTGTCCCAATCCACCTGGCCGGTGCCGAGTGTGCCGCGATGGCTTTCCGACAGGTGAATGTGATTCAACACGTCCGCGCACGCGAGCAACGCTTCCCGTGGATGGGGCTCCTCGATGTTGGAATGGTGGGTGTCATAGTGCACGCCGACGTTGTCCAGGCCCACCTGTTGCGCCATGCGCCTGGCATCGGCCGAGGTGTTGATAAGGAAAACCTCGAAACGATTGAGGAA
>JAUIEP010000211.1 GCA_030428835.1 Gammaproteobacteria bacterium
CGCCCACCTCGGGGAGATGGCCGGCGATATGCTGGCCATGCGGGCTGCGGATTACGTCATCGTCGAGACCACCGGGCGGGACACCGCGGCCAACTGGAAGATCCTCGTGGAGGGCGGCATCGAGTCCTATCATTTTCGCGTCGCGCACCGGAACACCATCGCCCCGCTGTTCCTCGACAACCTGTCCACCTATCGCCGCTTCGGGCCACACATGCGCTCCGTGCTGCCGCGCTCGACGCTACCGGAAATGAAAGCGCAGGCCGCGGACGAACGCGAACTCGGCAAGCACGCCAATGTGCTCTACACCACGTTCCCCGGCTCGCAGTTCCTCATGCAGGAGGACCACTTCGTCTGGATCAGGGCGATGCCCGTCGCGCCCGACAGGACGGTACTGACGATGTGCACCCTCGTTCCCGCCGGGGACAACACGCAGGGCAAGCGCGACTACTGGGCGCGGCACCACGCGTTCACGATGAAGACCCTCGAGGAGGACTTCGTGCTCGGCGAGGAGATCCAGCAGGGCCTGGCCTGCGGCGCGAATACACACCTCAACTTCGGGCGCTTCGAGGGTGCGCTCAGCAGCTTCAACGCGATGGTGGAAGATATGATCGGCTGAGACGCTATCGATTGTGCGCGCACTTTGCCGCGGTGTAAGATTTCCATTCACCAACACGCCGGAGGGTGTCGCATGCGACTGTCGCGCCGCTTTACGACCCTGCTCATAACGCTGCTCACTACCCTGCTGTTGACCGCGGGGTGCAGCACTACCGGAAAAGACGGCCAGGACCTCCCGCTACCGCTGAATGACGCCAATGTCATTTCGGTGACGTTGCCGGGTGTGGCGGTGACGCGCGATACGAAGCTCGCCTGGTACAGCGACATCGTGTTGATCCGCGGCGAAAAAGGCTATCCGCCGCCACCGATCATCGACTACACCAAGACAGTCATCCAGGATTACCTGCAGGACGCTGGCGCACAGTTCGTGGAGACGCCCGGGGAGGCCGATTACCTCGTTGGCGCCGCGTTCGTCGCCGACAACGCGCTGTCCAAGGAGGAAATGGCGCAACGCTTCCGGCTCTACCCCACGCTGCTGTCGCATCGCCGCTACGACACCGGCACGCTGGTGGTGGGACTGCTGCCGCCGGCCGGCGGCGACGCACGCTGGCGCGGCGCCATCCAGATCTACAACGACAACTCACTGCCCGACGAGGTCAAACGACAGCGTGTCCGGGCCGGCGTGGCGCGGCTGCTGGACAACATTCCCCGCAATTGACTATCACGCCGGCAGCGGGTGCCGCGGCCTGCCGCGCCACCGGCCGTCACTCCCGCGTGCCGCGAATGGCGGCGCCGCTCCGGGGCCGATTTGTCGCGGTTACAGGCCTCCCGCCCTTTTGTACAATACGGTGGTTTCCTGCACGGGGCAGTCACCGGACACCATGATGGACGTTTTCAACGCGATCGCGAGCGAGCTGCTGGCAGTCTTCTCGCTGGAGCCGCTCATCGAGCTGATCGCCACGGGGAACTACGCGTCGCTGCAGACCTGGGACGGGTTCCGGGCGGTGCTGATGCCCATCATTCCACTGTCCGTCCTGACGGAGCTCCTGCTCCTGTTGTGGCAGCGCAAGTTCAACCTGGAAGCCTACAAGGTCCCCATG
Source organism: Gammaproteobacteria bacterium (assembly GCA_030428835.1). Classification (GTDB taxonomy): domain Bacteria; phylum Pseudomonadota; class Gammaproteobacteria; order Pseudomonadales; family Halieaceae; genus Marimicrobium. The sequence continues at coordinate 1,656 of JAUIEP010000211.1, forward strand.
ATGATTTTCGTGGTGAACCGCATCCTCGGGCGTTTCGTGCTGCTCGCCGTGATGCTGTTCGCCATCAAGCTGTTTTCGCCGTACCAGCCCTTCAAGGTACCGTTGACCTGGTGGGGCTTTGTTTACGGCTACATCGTGTTCGAGTTCTCCCAGGTACTCAGTCACTACCTCTCACACAAGGTTCGCTTGCTGTGGTGCCTGCACTCCACACACCACGCTCCGCGACACATGAACCTTTCGGTGTCGTATTCACACTTCATTCTCGAATTCCCCTACGCCGAGTTCATCAAGGCAACGGTCTGCGTGCTCGCCGGTGTCCCGATCCCGATGCTGTTCGCCATCCTGGTGATCGACGGCGTCTGGGGTCACCTGATTCACGTCAGTGAGGATACGATGAAGGACGGTCGCCTCGGCTTCCTGGAGAAGCTGATCCTGACGCCGTCTCACCACCGGGCGCACCACGCGAAAAACCCGCTGTACATGGACACCAACTTCGGCAACCTGTTGCCCATCTGGGACAGGCTACTGGGCACCTACCAGCCGCAGGACAGGAACATCGACTACGAGTACGGCATTACCCGCAAGGTCAATACCAACAGCTTCTGGGATGTGTACGTGGGCGAGTTCTACCACCTCTGGCAGGACGTCGCGCGCGCGCCGGGACTCATGAACAAGCTGCGCTACATCTTCAAGGCGCCCGGCTGGAGCCACGACGGGCAGGACAAGACCGCCTCGACGCTCCGCCGGGAATTCCTGGCGCAGTATCGCGCGAAAGAAGCCGCGGCCTGACGCGCCGGGAGAGGGTACCACCGGCCATCGCCGGGTGTTTCAGGAGACGCCGCGGAACCTGCGGTTGCGCTCGACCATCTCCGCATAGGTTTGCCGACAAGCGGCCACAAGTTCCCCACTCTCGCCGGTTGCTGCCTTGGCCGGCGGCAACGCAAACGCCAGCGCCTGCGTGCGCTCCTCGAACGGGATTTCCGCCCAGCGGTACAAACGGGACACTTCGGCCGCGGATTCCTCGCACAGGGTTTCAAAACAGAGGAAGCAGGTGTCCTCGTCGGCGGTGCCGAGCACGTGCCGGTAGGCATTGTTCCATATCGCGAGCCAGTAATTGATTTCCCCGGGGTCGGCGCCGGGCACCACATCCTCGTTCTCAAAGCGGAAGGGTTTGTGGCCCAGGCCGAACTCGTGGTGCGCCAGCCAGTTCATGTACCTGAGCGAGAACGCATCCTGCGCGTGCCGTTCGCAGAACAGGCGGTGCTGGCTCATCAGGGAGATCGACTGCTGGATCGGGTCGCGGAAGGGAACGATAATCCGGGCGTCGGGAAAGGCCCGCCGGATGACGGGCAGGCGCAGCAGGTTGTTGTTGTTCTTCGACAGGTAGCGCACCTGTCGCGCGTCGGGTGCGGCGTTGACGACACTGGCGACAAACTGCCGGAACTTCCGCAGGTTATCCTTGCCGACCTTGTGCGGCACCAGGCGGTCCTCGCGGATATAGCGGTCGCCGCAGAATATTCGCCAGAATACTTCTTCGAACGCCTCCGGGCTCTCGGCATTCACCAGTATGCCGTCACCGTGCGCGCGCTCCTTCTTCTCCATGTCCGCGCCATGCGAGCGTGACAGCCTGCTCCACACACCCGGCATCAACACAAACGGCATGTCCCTGTAAGTCAGCGACCGGAAGACACCGGTCGCGTAGATATCGGTCAGCAATGCGGTGGTACCCGAGCGCGCGAGTCCCGCGATAAAAACCGGCTTGTCGTGTGCGACCTCGCCGGCGGACATCTGCTCTATGTCGAAGCAGGCCTCGGCGATGAAGGTGTAGTCCAGCGCCAGCCTGTGCAGCAGCCGCGACAGGAAACCGTAGTCACTTTGCGACGAGGCGGCTTCTGGCATAGTAATAGCTCACCGAGACGAGCGTCGCGTACAGGATGCCGGGCCAGCTCGACAGGAAGTCCAGGGTCGCGGTACCGGACAGGAAAAGGAAATCCAGGCCGACGGCAATCGCCAGGAGTATGGCGAACAGGACGACGAAGATAAGGAAAAGCCTGAGGGACTGCAGGAACACTTTCTGCGAATACGCGGGCAGGACCTTTTCCTTCCAGTGATCCGAGATATGTTTCGACGCGATGACCTGCGCGGATTTGCGCGCGTAGTGCAGCAGGGTGGAGACGGATTCGAACAGCGGCGCCCTGATCAAGAGCTCAACTCCGCATAGGCAAACGACCAGCGAAGTCAGGTATACACCCATTACTTCCGCTCTTCGGCGACCTCCAGGCCGTCTTCCGCGTCGTCATCCTCGTCCGCGTCCTGTTCGCCGGAAGACGTCAACTTCTTGAAAGTCCGCTTGATGGGATACCAGAAGAACGCGAATACGGCGATCAGCACGGAACCCAGCAGGCCCAGGATCACGCCGATCGTGCCCGCGCCGAGGCCCGGGCCGATATACGCCTGGGCGGGTGCCGCTGCGAGCAGCGCCACCAGTGCCAGGTGGAGATAAGCGAGGTTGCGCATGTTCATTGTTTATACCCCTTGAAAAACCCTACTTTAGCAATACTCGGCGCGGAACGTCAGTCCCGTCACCCCGTCACGGCGCGCCAGCGCAGTTCTCCCATGGCTTACCGTCAAAGTAATCCGGCGGAAAGTGGTAGGAATCGGCGAGAAACAGGGTACTCAAATCCGACTGGCTGTAGGTATTCAGGAAGGAGAAGACGGTCTCCCCGGTGGCGTCTACCTCGAACGCCCAGCCCTGGTTTGCACTGGTGATCATGCGGCTGCCGTACACCGTGCGCTGCTGCATACCGTTGGCGGGGGAGCGAAACCCGTTCACCTCGCCATTGAAAACATCGCCCGCCTCGTACGTTTTGGGATCCACATAAATAATGCGTGACTTGTTTTCCTCCCGGCGCCGCTCGTTGCTGAATATCGTAATACGACCGTCGCTCTCCCAGTCCGGGTCGTGCTGGTAGTCACCCAGCCCGATACGCCACCACTTGACCTCGAGCGTATCCGGGTCGAGCACGAACACCATGTTGGTCGTCGCGTAGCTGATGAGCAGGTCGCCGACCTCGAACTGCGGGAAGCTGGCGGCCACGTCCTCGCGCAGCGGGTCGATATCGTTGCCGTGGGTCAGGTTGCCGATCTGGTAGCGCCGCTTCTGGTTGCCGATCACCGGCATGGTGAGATCCCATATGTGCAGGTACTTGTTGGCCTCGCGCACCTCGGTCATGTCGATCGTCTGCAGGATTTCTCCCGTCTCCTCGGACACCATGACCATGTCCTGGTCCAGCGTGTACTGGGAACCCTCGAACGACCAGAACGCGCCCTTGCCGTTGCTCGACACCGTGTGGTGGTAGACGCCCGGCAGGTTCCAGACTTCCTTGCTGCAGGCGTCGACCTTGACGATGCCGCCGCCCGACTCCTGCATGAGGAACGTGATGGACGCGTCGGGCCCCACGTGCATGCCGTACAGGATTTTCAGGAGGTCGCCTTCCTTGTTGCCGGGCAGGTGCTCGGTCGTCAGCTTCCAGGTGTGCACGATTTCGCCCTCGGGACTGATCAACAGCGCGCCCCAGAAGGCCTCTTCAAAGTCCATGGCACCGGCGATCACCCGGTAACCGCTGGGGTGGTCCTTGCTGATAAAGACGTGCGGCGGATCGCGGCGACTGCGCAACCCGGGGAGCGGTAACGGTTCGTGCCAGTCGTACAGCCCCGCGGGAACACCGTAGGTGAAGCGCAGCGGCGAGAAGCCCGCGTCGTTCTTGAGCTTGTCGATGATGGTCGAGTCCTTCTCGAGACCGTCGCCGGCGGCGAACTCCTGGAACTCCTTGATGCGCGGCTCGAAGACGTCGTGGGGGAAGAGCTTGAAACGGGCGGCGGCGTAGCCATAAAGGAACACGACGAGCCCCAGCAGGTACAACAAGGCGAATTTTTGTACGTTGTTCATGCGTCTTCAGTATTCCCTGGGGATATTGCAGGCGATGGGGCGAAAGGCGAACCCCGCAACAGTTTTGGCTACAAACCCGTGCCCGGATTCCCTCGCCGCGGACGCCTCCCCGCACTCCCTTTCACGGTCGCTGCGTGGCTGCGGCAGGCGCGCGGCCGCAAGCGATTGCACGACTCTAACCTGTTGATTAAAAAGAATTTCTAGTTTTGTTCCAGAGTTTGACGAGGGTCGCATAATTTCAGAAAAATCGAGCCTCGACAAGCCCGGGGCGGCCGGTTGACCGGGTGGGCGGCGTTTGCGATGCTCGCTGCGGCGTCTACGGTTGGCGCGCGTTTTCGCAGGCGCTGCCGCCCGCACCGGCACGACCCGCCCGCCGTATGCACTCACAACCAATAAGATAAAACGAGGTACCGCATGCCACTGCCCCCGAACGACCCGCGCTCGCGGGGTCGACTGATCGCGTTGTCACTGACTGCCGCCTGCGTCCTGGTGCCGACCCTGGCGCATGCCGCCGTGCTGGAAGAGGTCATCGTGACCGCGCAGAAGCGCGAGCAGAACATGCTGGACGTGCCTGTCGCGCTTACCGCCGTCTCGCCCGAAGACCTGCAGAGCTACGGCGTGCGCGATACGGCGGACCTGACCAAGATCAGCCCGTCACTCACCTACGACCAGACCGGCCTGGCGCAGAACTCCGGCTTTCGTATCCGCGGTATCGGCACGGTGGTGTACTCCGTGAGCGCTGAGAGCGCGGTCGCGGTGGTCATCGACGACGTGGCCACCACCCAGTCCGGGCAGGCGCTGGCGGACCTGACCGACATCGAGCGCGTGGA
>JAUIEP010000212.1 GCA_030428835.1 Gammaproteobacteria bacterium
AGTGGCGCCAGGGATTCGCGCCCGGCAGCGACAAGGGCACCACGCGGGCGAAGCCGGAAATCTGGGACAACCGCGAGGACTTCAAGGCGAAGATGGAGGACTTCCGCGAGGCCGCGAACAACCTCGAGAGCGCGGTCGCGGGTGGTGAGCGCAAGGCTATCGCCGGCAGCATCGGCGCGCTGGGCGCCGCCTGCAAGGCCTGCCACGACGAGTACAAGTCCAAGGACTACCTGTACTAGAAGCCCTCGGGCAACTGCGGGGTGCGCTCGTCGAGCACCTCCCAGGCCGCTTTCGACGCCACGTGTATGTGATGCTCCAGCGCAATGCCCGGGTCCGCATCGAGCAGTCCCACGGGGACCCACCAGGCGCCGTAGACGGGCAGGTGCTGAGGCAGGATGGCACCGCAGTCCGGGCAGAAGCGGCGCAGGAAACCGGAAGCCGCACGGTACTCGCGCACGCCTGCCTCGCCCGCCCGCCACGTGAATGCCGCGGAGGGAGCGAGCGCCGCCGCGCTGGAGGCGCCGCCAAACGCCTTGCGGCACTTCGAGCAGTGGCACTTGAAGATACCCGAGCTGAATTCATCTACCTCGAAGCGCACCTTGCCGCACAGGCAACCACCGCTGACCACAGCCATACCGCCCCCGGTCCAGAATTTACTTTAAGTAGCTATAAATTTTTACTAATCAGAAACTTAGGTCGTATTCCGCACCTGTTGCCACAGGTGGTGCTCCAGGTGCAAACGTGAGCCCCAGCAGGATGAGGCCGGCCAGTGCCAGCGCGATCCCGAGCGCCAGGAGGCTCGACCGGGGCGCCGCCCTGCCCTCGCGACCCTGGGCGCGGCCGCGCACCATCGCCTGGATGAGTTGCTCCCCCCGGCGCAGCTGGTGCCACAGCACCGCGCCGATATGCAACGCGACCAGGCCCAACAGCAGGTTGAACCCCGCGTCGTGCACGCTGCCCATGACATCGCGCAGGCCGGACGGCACGGCGTAGTAGAGCGGCCCGGTGTACATGATGTCGTCGCTGTTGAACAGGCCACTCGCGGACTGCGCCAACAGCACCGCGAGCATGGCGACGACAGACCACCCGCCCAGCGGGTTGTGCCCGGTCGGCGCCGGCGCGGCTTCGCGCACATAGGCGAGCACACGCCGCCAGCCAACGAGGAAATCCGCCCAGCGCGAGTGGCGGCTGCCCACGAACCCCCAGATCACGCGGAACAGCACCAGCGCCAGAACGCTGATACCGATCCACTCGTGGGCGTCGTAATACTGGAACTCCGCGGTGCACCAGGCGGCGGGAATGAGGACCACCAGCGACCAGTGGAACAGGCGGGTCGGGATGTCCCACAGGGGCGTGGCGCCGGCGGCGTCGCGGTCGGGCTTCCCGGGCATGGCCTCAGCCCGCGCCCGGGGGGATCAGCGGCGGGTACCTGTCGCCGTCCACACCCTCGTGCTGGTAACGCCAGGTGCGGTCCTCGAGAATGGCGCGGTGGCGCGCACCCGGCGCGCCACCGTCAGCGGAATCATAGCCGGCGTCACCGCGGAACATCACGATGATGTTGTCGCCGTCCTGGCTGAACACGGGAAAGACTTCGGGCACGGGGCGGTCGCGTTCCCCGTTCACCATATCCGCAACGCTGTCGTACGGCGCCAGTGTGCGCAAAGTAACGTAGGTGGGCGGCAGCATGTTGAGTTCGCCCCGCTCGTGGGCGGCGACGGCGTCGCTCACGTCCATCCACTGCGAGTCGTGGATCTCGCCGCCGTCGATCACGACCTCGGTGTCGCCGCGCAACGGCGCGGCAAAGATCCAGGTGGAGAAGCGCCGCGGCTCACCGACCGGCGTCGTCCAGTGGCTCAGGAGGATCATGTCGTCGGGCGACGGCCGCAGCCCGGCCTCTTCCACCGCCTCGCGCGACGCCGCGATACGCGCCGCGCGCTCGATATCGCCCGCGCCGGCGTCGATATCCTCGGGGTCCAGCGAACCGCCGGGAAAAACCCAGGCGCCACCGGCGAAGATCAGGGCCTTGTTGCGCTTGAGCATCAGCGTCTGCGGGCCGTTGTCGGAATCGCGCAGCAGGACGACTGTGCTGGCGGGTTTGACCGGCGGTGCATCACTCATCGGCAACTCCTCACGTTCGACCGAGGTACCGGTCTGCCATGGCCAGCTCAAATCCCTTGCCGCCGGCCGCCGCGACCGCCGCTTCCCGCGCTTCCGCCGCGCGGCTCGACACCCACAGGTTGGCGCAACGGGTCCCGCTGCGGCAGAACAGGAACACCGGGCGGTCCTCGTCATCGAGCAGGTCTGTCATGGCGGCGAAATCGGCGCCGGGAAAATTCGACGCCGTGACGGGCATATAGTGGTACTCGAGCCCGGCGGCGACGGCGGCTGCCTCGATCTCGGCGGAGGTCGGCTGCCCTTGGGCCTCACCATCGGGCCGGTTGTTGATCAACACCTTGTAGCCCGCCGCGGCGATAGCGGGCACGTCGTCCGCGGTGATCTGCGGGGACACTGCCACGGTGTCGGATAACCTGGATTCATTCATAGCGTCTCCTCGTCGCTCGGGGGTTTATACCAAAGCGGCGTGAGGCAGGCCACCGCCGGCAGGGGGCGCGTCACTCACCCTTGAACTGGGGCGTGCGCTTTTCCTTGAAGGCGCGCGGGCCCTCGCGGGCATCCCTGCTCATCATCACCAGGCCGGCCTGTTCCATCTCGAAGCGGAAGGCATCCTCCCAGGGCTGGGTGTGGGTGTGCAGCGCCGTGCGCTTGATAGCCTGCAGCGCCAGGGGCGCCTGGCGGCAGATGTTGTCGGCGACCTCCTCGGCGCGCGGCAACAGGTCGGCGAGCGGCACGACCTCGGACACCAGACCCATCGCCAGCGCCTCACGCGCACTGACCGGTTCACCACCGAGCAGGATCTTCATCGCGTGGGCGTAGGGGAGCTGGCGCGTCAGGCGCACCATGGAACCGGCCCCGGGCACCACGCCGACCTTCGGCTCGGGCAGCGCGAACTCGGCGTGCTCCGCCGCGATGCGAAAATCCGTGGCCTGGATGATCTCGGTCCCGCCGCCGAGCGCGCGGCCGTTGATGGCGCCGATGACCGGCTTTACCAGGGGTGCGTCCTTCAGCATGATCTTGTCCGCGATGAGCGGGTCGGTTACGAGCCGTTCCTCGATGGCATTGCCGGGCTGCCGGGCGCCCGTCCACAGGGGGATCACCTCACCGAGGTCGCCGCCGCAGCAGAAGTCCTCCTCGCCCGCCCCCGTGAGCACTGCCACGCGGATCGTGTCGTCCTCGCGCACCTCCTGCCAGGCGTCGGCCAGTTCGACGAACATCTCCCCGTTCAGCGTGTTGCGCGCCTGGGGACGATTGAGCGTTATCCAGGCCTGGTGGCCGCGCTTTTCGAACTTGATCGTATTCATGATGGCTCCCGGGACAATGCGGATACAGTAGCGGAAGGCGGCCGGCCACCCAAGTGTGAGCCCGGGCGCGCCCACAGCGGGCAGGCGCAGGGTACGCAACCTTGAACCGCAATCCCGCGAATGCCGCACGGTTATCCGCCGGCCCAATTATTGACAGGTGTCATGGTGGCGGGGCCGCCTCGCACAGGACAATATGGGCCTCATACAACAACAAAATCACCCGTCCGGATCGACCATGCCCTTACCCGCGAGGACATTGCCCGGTTGGCTGCTGGCCTGTCTCGCCGTGGCCAGCGCCTGCACCTGGGCGACGCAGTACGCGCCGCTGATGCCGCTGGCGAGCCGGTCACTGCTGCTGGACATCGCCCCCGCGGGCGAGCGGGTCGTCGTGGCCGGTGAGCGCGGGCACATCCTCTTCTCGGACGACGCGGGCGCAAACTGGCAGCAGGGACGGGTACCGACAACCCAGATGCTGACGGGGATACATTTCATCGACGCGAACCGTGGCTGGGCGGCCGGCCACGATGGCCTCGTGCTCGCGAGCGAGGACGGCGCCGCGACCTGGCAAGTGCAGCGCGACGGACTCGCGGTGCAGCACAAACGCAATGTGGCGGCGCGCTCAAGGGCGCTGGAGACGATTGCCTCGCTGGAAAAGGCCCTGGCTGTCGCGACGGCGGAAGAGCGCGAGGAGCTCGAGCTCGCACTGGAGGACGCGCGCTTCGACCTCGAGGACAGCGACCTCGCACTGGCGGAGCCGGTCTTCACCTCCCCGCTCATGGACATCTGGTTCCAGGACGCGGAGCGCGGCTGGGCGGTCGGCGCGTTCGGCACACTGGTGGCAACACGCGACGGCGGCGGGCACTGGGAAGACAGCGCGCAGGCACTGGACAATCCGGACGAGTTCCACCTCAACACGATTACCGGCGACGGCGCCGGGCGCGTCTTCATCGCGGGAGAAGGCGGCGTGATGTTCCGCTCACTGGACGCGGGCGATTCCTGGGAGGCGCTGCAGGAGATCTACGCGGGCAGCTGGTTCGGCGCAATCTACCACGCACCGACGGACGCACTGCTGGTCTTCGGGCTGCGTGGCAATCTCTACCGCTCCACCGACTTCGGCAGCACCTGGTCGCCGGTAGCCCACGACGCACAGGTCACCCTCTCCGGCGGCACCACCAACGACGCGGGCCATATCGTGCTCGCCGGCGGCGTGGGCACCTACCTCGTGAGCCGTGACGGCGGCGCCAGCTTCGAGCGCCGCGCCCTGCCCGACCGCCTGAACCTGTCGACGGGTCTCGCCTGGGGGGACGACATCATCCTGCTGGGCCAGGGCGGTATACAGACACTCAGGGGGAGCCAGTGAGTGCCGGCGAACACGACGACGCGCAGGCCGCGCACTCCTCCTACCTGGACGGCGAGCAGGCCCGCCTGCTGGAGCGACTCATCTTCGGCGCGCGCCCCCTGCTGCTCGTGTTGTTTGCACTGGCAACCGTCTTCTTCGCCTACCAGGCAACACAGCTCAAGCCCGACGCCAGTTTCGAGAAGATGATCCCGATGGAGCACCCGTTCATCAAGTCGTTCATGCGGCACAAGGACGACCTGGGCGCCGCGGGCACCACCATCCAGGTCGCGGTCGAGAACCTGGGTGGCGATATCTTCGATCCCGACTACCTCGACATCCTGCAGCAGGTCAACGACGAGGTGTTCTACCTGCCCGGCGTCGACCGCAACCGCATGCGCTCGCTGTGGACGCCCACCGTGCGCTGGGTCGAGGTGACGGAACTCGGCTTCGAGGGCGACAAGGTCATCGATGCGCAATACGACGGCTCGGAGCGCGCCATGGCGCAGCTGCGGCACAACATCCTGCGCTCCGGCGAAGTGGGGCGACTGGTGGCGGACAACTACCGCTCCAGCCTGGTCCAGGCCCCGTTGATCGACATAGACCCCGCTTCCGGCGAGCCGCTGGATTACTGGGACCTGTCGAAGCGCCTCGAGGCGGATGTCCGCGACAAGTTCGAGCAACAGTCGGTCGACGCCAGCGGCGAACCGCGGGTGAAGATACACATCATCGGCTTCGCCAAGGTCGTCGGCGACCTGCTGGACGGCATCATGTCGATCTTCCTGTTTGCCGTGATCACCCTGCTGATCACCAGCCTGCTGCTCTTCCTGTACACGCGCAGCCTGAGCGGCACGCTGACGCCGCTGCTGTGTTCCATTATCGCTGTCATCTGGCAACTGGGACTGCTGACCACGCTCGGCTACGGCATCAATCCCTACTCCATCCTGATCCCCTTCCTCGTCTTCGCGATCGGGGTCAGCCACGGGGTGCAGATCGTCAACGCGATTCTCGTGGAGAGCGCACGCGGCGCCGACAGGGTGACCGCGGCGCGGCACGCCTTCCGGGGCCTCTACGTGCCCGGCATGACCGCGCTGGTCTCGGACGCCATCGGTTTCGTCACCATGGTGTTGATCCCGATCCAGGTCATCAAGGATCTCGGGATCGCCGCGAGTGTCGGCGTGGCGGTCATCGTGTTGACCAACCTCGTGCTGCTGCCCGTACTGATGTCCTACGTCGGCGTGAGCGACAAGACGGTAGCGCGTGTCAGCCGGCACCGCGAGGGCGTGCTGAGCAGGGTCGCCTGGCGCTGGCTGGCGAGTCTCGCCAACCGTCGCGCCGCCATGGTATCGCTCGGCCTCGCCGCCATAGGTTTCGGCGTCGGCATCTACGGCGGCCAGAACCTGGAGATCGGCGACCTGGACCCCGGCGCGCCGGAGCTGCGCGCGGACTCGCGCTACAACCGCGACAACCAGTTCATCACCGACAACTACGCGACCAGCTCCGACATCCTCGTGGTCATGGTCGAGACGCAGGAACAGGGCTGCATCCTCTACGACAATCTCGAACTCGTGGACCGCTTCGTGTGGCACATGCAGAACGTACCGGGAGTGAACTCGGTGATGGGCGCCAGCGAGATATCCAAGCTCGTGGCGGCGGGCTACAACGAGGGCAA
>JAUIEP010000025.1 GCA_030428835.1 Gammaproteobacteria bacterium
CTTCGCTCGCTGTCGGCCCCGCTCCGCGGTGCCCTCGGTCAGTTGCGAGCCCCCTGCGGGGTCTCGCGCCATTCCCTCGGTGCCTCCCTGACGGCTACGCGAAGAGATATCCCGGCCCGGGTCCTTCTATCGAGCGTAAGAAGCCACTCTGTTCTGCGCGAACGTCTGGCGGGCACCGCACATCTGATTTCCGTGCGAACGCCTGGCAGACACCGCACATCGAGGTTCACAAAGTCGGTAGGGTGACGTGTTATTGGGAAACTTTTTTCGGGCCTTGCGCCCGCAAAAAGTTTCACGATGGCGCGGCGCCCGGGTGCCACTCTCGCGAGCGCTGAACCCCCTCGTCCGCTAAGCACTCAACCAACTCTCCGCCCAACGTATCCGTGGAGTCCCCAGGTCCGCCAGGCACTCAAACAACCCTCCGCCTAACGTACTCGCTGAACACCCACGTCGGCCAGGTATTCAAACAGTTTTCCGGCAGAGCCCGGTCACCAGCTACCGGTATTCTCCATGGAAGCCCAGGGTTCGGCGGGCGGCAGTGAGTTCCCGGCCTGCAGCAGTTCGATCGAGATACCGTCGGGCGAACGCACGAACGCCATGTGGCCGTCGCGCGGCGGGCGGTTGATGGTGACGCCGGCGTCCAGCAGGCGCTGGCACAGGTCGTAGATATTCTCGACGCGGTAGGCGAGGTGGCCGAAGTTGCGCCCGCCCGCGTACTCCTCGTCGTCCCAGTTGTAGGTCAGTTCGAGCAGCGCGCCCTGGTCGAGGGGATTGTCGGCGACCTCCTTCGCATCATCGGGCGCCGACAGGAACACGAGCGTGAAACGCCCCGCGTCGTTGTCGTAGCGGCGCACCTCCACGAGGCCGAGCTTGTTGCAGTAGAAGTCGAGGCTGGCGTCCAGGTCGCGCACGCGGACCATGGTGTGCAGATATTTCATGCGTTTACCTTGTTGAGCGCTGACGATATCCCAGGCATAGCAACAGCGCAGGCAGAATCAATGCCAATGTGGTCGGTACCGGGACTACTCGAGGCCTGGAGATATCAATACTTGCGCCAATAAAAATCTCTTCATAGTCGGGAGGGAAAATCACCCCACCAGCTTCAAACAGCGGCCCTGTTTGCAGGGAAAGCAGCATTGGATCGACCCCGAAAAAGCACTCGCCGGTGCTGCAAAACGAAATAAAACTGCCAGAGCTCTCCACAAATACACCCGTTGCATCCACCTCGAAGAAAGCGACGTTGTCAGGCAGCGTGTTGGACGGGTTAACAGTAGGGCCCCCGAAATCGGAGAGGTCAAATTCCCAGTACGCGAGATACGGCCAGATGTCGCCGCCCGGTATCGCGGCATCATCAAAAAGCAGGTGGCCATCGAAATCCGGGGGGTCGGACGAATTGGTGGTGACTGCCACGTCGTAGCGAATGAGGGCGGCACTCGTCGGGAGTGACATAAGCGCCATGCAGAGAGCGACCAGCCAATACCATGATTTAAGAAGCAGCATCGGAGCTAGACTCGTTGTTGCGTGCTCTCTTCAGTATAGAAGCGGCCTGCATTGTTGCAAACCCGCTGGTTAGAGCGCGGTGCAAGGCTATATCGCCAACAGGCACCCACACCAATACCAGGCACTAATCCATGCGGGGAAGGGTTGCTACCGTCCAGCGACTTGCTTTCCCGCCATGCGCCCGGAGAACGTCGCGTCGCCCACCGACATGCCTGAGCTGTAGCCGTCGGCGCGGCGCACCACGCCACATGCCGTGCGACCGGCAGCGTAGAGGCCCGGGATGATGTTGCGCTGCGCATCCAGCACCTCGCCGGTCGGGAGCGTGTCGAGGCCGCCCAACGTGAAGAACGGCAGGAACACGCCGCGGCCGGGGGTGATGTCCAGGGCGACGAAGGGCGGCTGCAATTCCTCCAGCCACTCCGCGGCCTTGTGGCACTGCGTGTCTTCGCCGTTTGCCGCGTCCTCGTTGTACACGCTGATCGTATGCGCGAGGCTGCCCTTGCGCAGGCCGAGTTCCTCTTCGAGTTCCTCGACGGTTTCACCGGTGCCGGCGATGTCGGCGCCCATGAAGTTGAACTTCTCGTAGTCGCCGTACTGCTCCACGGTCAGGATGAAGTAGAAGCGGTCGCCGGCCTCGTCGAGTACAGCCTGCCCGAGGCGCGCGTGGTACACGTCCTCGTTGATGAAGCGCTGGCCCTTGTCGTTGATGACGATCCCGCGAGTGATGCTCGCCGGTGGGTAGTAGGGAATCGTAATGAAGCCCTCGTGCATGTTGATCGCGGCGGCGCCGACGGACATGCCCATCATGATGCCGGTGCCCGTATCACCGGGGTTGCCGATGGCGTTGTTGCCGGTGAGCAGCTTGGGCGCGTACTTCTTCAGCATGTCCTCGTTCATCACGAAGCCGCCGGCACACAGCACCACGCCCTTGCGCGCGCGCACGTTGTACTCCTGCTGGTCCTGGCGGATGACGAGGCCCACGACCTCACCGGCGTCATCGACGATCAGCGACAGCGCGCGCGTCTCGTACTCCACGGTGATGTTGTCGCGCTTGTTCACGTTCTCGGTGACGATCTTCATGAACAGCGGGCCGCCGTTGTCGCCCTCGATGTACAGGTTGTGTCCACGTGGCGCGGGCTTCGCGTGCTGTGCGAACGGGTAGGCCTTCTCGCTGCCGGTGTAGAGCAGGCCGTCGTCGGTCAGGCACATGATGGCGCGCTCTTTGTGGAAGCTGTCCTTGAACGGCACGCCGAGGTCGCACAGCCAGTTGAAGTGCGCGAGGCTGTTGTCGCAGTAGTTGCGGATCTTCGCCTCGTCGGCCTGCGGGCCGGCGGCCATCATCATGTAGGTGAACATGTCTTCCGTGCTGTCGTCGAAGCCGCAGGCCTTCTGCACCCGGGTGCCGCCCGAGCCGCCCATGTAGATCTCGGCGGACGACATCGCGGTGGAGCCGCCCGATTGGCTCGCCAGTTCGAACAGCAGCACCTGCGCCCCGGCGTCCGCCGCCTCGATGGCCGCGCAACCGCCCGCGCCGCCGAAGCCGACGATGACGACATCCGCCTCGCGGTCCCACTGGCTGACCTCGCTCGCGCGGCGGGCTTTCGTCGGAGTGGCTTTGTCTGACATGGTCCTGCACCTCGTGGCGGCCGCTGCCGCGCTCTCAATACCTGCGGGTGCACGATTAAAGCCGTTTACCTTTGGTCTGACAACGGCACGGCCCTTTATCGGGCTTAACATATTGAACACGCTATCTTTTTTTCCGATGTATGCGTCTGGCGGCCGCGCGTTTGGCGCGCCCGCTGGTTTTGGCGCCGCCCTGCGGTACAATCTGCCGCTTTTCGCCTCGCTTCCCCCTGTGGGGTCGAATTTATTCGACCACGGGCGCCAGCCCGCCTGCCGATGGTCGAATGAATTCGACCCCACAACGAAGTTGGTTTCGCCTACGCACACCAGGAGACACCCCACCACATGTGGTTCAAGAACGCCCGCGCCTATCGCCTCACCACCTCCTTTGATTTCGACCCCGAAGCGCTCGGCGCGAAGCTGGCGCAGCGCGCGTTCACGCCCTGCGCGAAGTCGCAGGCGCTGTCCATGGGCTTCGTCCCGCCACTGGGCGCCGCGTCCGACATGCTGGTCCACGCCGCGGGCGGGCGCCTCTTGTTGTGCATGAAGCGCGAGGAGAAACTGCTGCCCGCCACGGTGGTGCGCGAACAGCTCGCGGAGAAAATCGCGGCGATCGAGGCGGAAGAGGCGCGCAAGGTGTACCGCAAGGAACGCCTGGGCATGAAAGACGAGATCGTGCAGGACTGCCTGCCGCGTGCGTTCTCGCGTTCGACGCTGGTGTTCGCCTATATCGACGTGAAGGCGCACTGGATCTTCATCGACGCCGCCAGCGCCGCGCGGGCGGAGGAGTTGCTCAATGTACTGCGCGAGTGTATCGGCAGCTTTCCCGTGGTCCTGCCGCAGGTGAACAATGCGCCGGCGGCGTCCATGACGGCGTGGCTCGCCCACCGCAAGCTGCCGGAAGGTTTTACAGCCGGCGACGACTGTGAACTGCGTGAACCGGGCGAGGACGGCGGCGTGGTGCGCTGCCGCGGCGTTGATTTGTACAGTGAAGAGGTGGAAACTCATTTGCACGCGGGGCGCCAGGTGGTGCGTCTCGGCCTCACGTGGGACGAGCGCGTATCACTCCTGTTGGCCGAAGACCTGTGCCTCAAGCGCCTGAAGTTCGCGGAAGAACTGATGAAGGAAAACGAGGATATTCCCGAAGCGGACCACGCCGCCCGCCTGGACGCCGACTTCGCGCTCATGTCCGACGCCATCACCGCCCTGCAGGACCGCGTGATCGCACTGTTCGGCGGCGAGGCCGGGTAGGCGGCGCATGACGGCGCGCGGCGACACGCAGGACTACCGGGCGCTGTTCCTGACCCCCACTCCCATGCTCGACCTGCGCGCACCGGCGGAATACGCCCGGGGCGCCTTCCCCACCGCCTACAGCGCGCCTCTCATGACCGACGACGAGCGCGCGCAGGTAGGCACCTGTTACAAGCACGAGGGCCAGGAGGCCGCCATCGCACTGGGCCACACCCTGGTATCCGGCGCCGTGAAGGACGCGCGCCTCGCGCTGTGGTGCGACTTCGCGCGCCAGCACCCGGACGGCTATCTCTACTGCTGGCGCGGCGGCCTGCGCTCGGCGACGGTGCAACAGTGGCTCAGGGACGAGGGCATCGATTACCCGCGCGTCACCGGCGGCTACAAGGCGATGCGCACGTTCCTGCTGGCGGAGCTGGCGCGCGGCATCGAGGCCGCCGAGGTCGTGCTGGTCAGCGGCCGCACGGGTACTGGCAAGACGCGGGTGATCGAGCGCCTGCCGCGGGCCATCGACCTCGAGGGACTGGCCAACCACCGCGGCTCCACCTTCGGCCAGATGCCGCAGGGGCAGCCGAGCCAGGTGGACTTCGAGAACGGCCTGGCGATTGCGCTGCTGCGCCTGCTCGCCCGCGGCGCTGCCCCGGTTTTCCTGGAGGACGAGGGCCGCCTCATCGGCAGGCTCGCGCTGCCGCAGGACCTGCGTGACAAGATGCGCGTGGCGCCGATGGTGATCGTCGAGCAGACGCTGGAGGAGCGGGTCGACGTGGTGGTGCAGGACTACATTGAAGACCTCGGGCGGCGCTATGCCATCCTCTATGCCGGGGAGGGCCCGCAACTGCACCGCGACAGGCTGCTCGATGACCTCGCCCGTATCCGGCGCCGCCTCGGGGGCGATCGCCACCAGCAGGTGGACGCCATGCTGCGCGCGGCGTTCGACGAACAGTGGCGCACGGGCGAGGCCGACGCGCACCGCGAGTGGGTGCGTTACCTGCTGGAGCGCTACTACGACCCCATGTACGACTACCAGCTCGACAAGCGCGAGGGCCAGTGCCTGTTCCGCGGCGACCGTGCCGCGGTGGTGCAATGGGCGCGGGAGCGCGCGGCGTGATGCGCACTGCCGCGCCCGATCATCGCGACCTCGTGCTGGTCGGTGGCGGGCACAGCCACGCGCTGGCCCTGCGCATGCTGGCGATGAAACCCATCGACGGGCTGCGCATCACGCTCATCTCGCCCGCCAGCCATACGCCATATTCCGGCATGCTGCCGGGCCTGATCGCCGGGCACTACACGTTCGAGGATGCGCATATCGATCTCGAACGCCTGTGCCGCTGGGCCGGGGTGCGCTTTATCGTCGCCGAAGTGACGGCGCTCAACCCGGCCGCGCGCACTGTCGCGATCGCGGGCAGGCCGCCGCTCGCCTACGACCTGCTCAGCATCGACATCGGTTCGCAACCCGAGCTCGACGCGGTGCCCGGCGCGCGCGAGCACGCCGTGCCCGTCAAACCCGTCGCCGGCCTGTGGCAGCGCTGGCGGGCGCTCGAGGCCGGCATGGCGGAGCGGGCGGGTGCCGGCGATTACCGCGTGTCCGTGGTGGGCGGCGGCGCCGGGGGCATCGAGATCGCCATGGCCATGTCGCACCGCCTCGCCGGTCGCGCCGCCATCGACCTGTGGTGCGCGGCGCCGCGCATCCTCGAGGGCTACAACGCCCGCGCGCGCGGCGCGGTGGAGAAAGCGCTGGCCGCGCACAACGTCACGCTGCACACGGCGGCCCGCGTGGTGGGCGTCGAACCCGGAGAACTCGCGATCGAGGGCGGTGCGCGCGCCCGCTACGACGACCTGTTCTGGTGTACCGGCGCCGGCGCGGCGCCCTGGCTCGCGGCGAGCGGCCTGCCGGTCGACGCGCGCGGCTTCCTCGCGGTGCGCGACACCCTGCAGTCCACCGGCGACGAGCGCGTCTTTGGCGCGGGTGACTGCGCCGCACAGCTCAACCACCCGCGACCCAAGGCCGGCGTGTTCGCGGTGCGGCAGGGTCCTGTGCTGGCCCGCAACCTGCGCGCCGCCGCCCTCGGCAATCCGCTGCGGGAACACCGGCCGCAGCGCCGCTTCCTCTCTCTCGTGTCGCTCGGGGACCGGCGCGCGGTGGCGGACCGCGGCCTGTTCAGTGCCAGCGGCGCCTGGGTGTGGCGCTGGAAGGACCGTATCGATCGCGAGTTCATGACGCGTTTCTCCGATCTGCCGCGCAGCATGCCGGCCCGGGCCTGGGGGCGCCTGCCCGAACTCGCGGGCGTGGGCGAACAGGAGGCCTGCGGCGGCTGCGGCGCCAAGGTCGGCGCGGACATACTGAACGCGGCGCTGGCGGAGCTTGCCGGGCGCTACCCGGAACACTGTGTGAACTCGGGCGACGACGCCGTGGCGGTGTCCGCGGGCGGCGCGCTGCTGCAGAGCGTCGACGTGCTGCGCGAACTGGTGGCGGACCCCTGGCACATGGGCCGCATCGCCGCCAATCACGCGCTGAGCGACCTCTACGCCTGCGGCGCGCGGCCGACCAGCGCCCTCGCCGTCGTCACGCTGCCCTTCGCCGCGAGCCGCATACAACTGCGCGACCTCACGCAACTGCTGGGCGGAGCGCTGGATGTCTTCAGGCACGTGGATTGCCGGCTCGTCGGCGGGCACACCATGCAGGGCCCCGAGCTCGCGGTGGGGTTTGCGGTCAACGGTGTCGCGATCGCCGGCGACGGCGCGCCGCTCGATAAACGCGGCGCGCGCGTGGGCGACCTGCTCGTGCTGACCCGCCCGCTGGGCACCGGTGTGTTGTTTGCGGCGCACATGCAGCTCGCCGTGGACGGCCGCCATGTGCACGGGGCCCTCGCGCAGATGCACGCGGGCAACGGCGCCGCGGCGGAACTGGCGGTCGCGCTCGGCGCGAGCGCGTGCACGGACGTCACCGGCTTCGGGCTCGCCGGGCACCTGCGCGAGATGCTCGGTGCAACGCTCGCCGCGCGCGTGGACCTTGCTGCGCTGCCCGTGTTGCCCGGCGCACTGGCGGCACTGTCAGCCGGCTACCGCAGCACCATGCACGCGGCGAACGAACAGGGTGCCGCGGGCAGCGAACGCGTGCAGGGCGCCGTGGATGACACGCTGCGCGACCTGCTCTACGACCCGCAGACCAGTGGCGGACTGCTGATCGCCATCGCGCCGGAGCATGCCGGTGCATTGCTGGAGGCGCTCGCGGACGCTGACCTGACAGAGGCGGCGGTGATCGGCGCGGTGATTGAGCGCGAGCCCGGGCCGGGCAATACGCTGGTGCTCAGCCAGCTTTGAAGCGGTTCACCGTCTCCGCGATGACGAGGAGAGCCGCTGCGCCGAACAGCAGGTAGAGGCCGATGCTGGCGATGGGTCGCTCCATCGTTCCGGCGGGCGCCTCGATGAAAAAGCTCACCGCGAGCAGCAGCTGGGACAGCAGCAGCCCCACCGACACTAGGCCGCGCAGCTTGCCGAGGGTATCCGCCGGGCTCATGTAGAAACCCACGAACACGTTTGCGGCACAGGCGCCCAGCAGGTAGATGTGCAGCGAGCGGTACTGCAGGCGTGCGGTGTCGGCCAGTTCCGGCACATTCGCGGCGTGCTGCATGTACTGACCCGTCAACACGAACAGCAGCAGGCCGAGGCCGCCGAGGATTAAATGAACGGTACGCCAGTGCATGCTAGCTCTCGCCCCAGTAGCGCGTCATCTCCAGGTAGAGGAACGAGGCTGACCACGTGATCATGACGAGTCCCGTGAGGGATTCCAGCCCGGTGAGAAAGCGCAGGTGTCCGTTCGGCTCGATATCGCCGAAGCCCAGCGTGGTGTAGGTGGTGAACGAGAAATACACGCAGTCGAGCAGAGAGCCATCGAAGTTGCCCACGAGATGCCCCCAGGTTTCCGAGTGGTGCATCAGGTAAAAGGAGCCGGCGAAGATCCACACCTCCACCGCGTGCGCCGTGAGTGCGCCGAACACGCCGAGCACGATGCGCGAGCGGTGGGGAAACGCCAGGCGCGGCATCAGTCGCGAAATCT
Organism: Gammaproteobacteria bacterium; assembly: GCA_030428835.1. GTDB lineage: Bacteria > Pseudomonadota > Gammaproteobacteria > Pseudomonadales > Halieaceae > Marimicrobium. The sequence continues at coordinate 8,429 of JAUIEP010000025.1, forward strand.
GGTGCAGGAACTCGTAGTGGATGGCGACCACGACGCCGATCACGATTACGTTGACGATGGTTACCAGGAACATCTGCGGGTGTGTCCCCTGTGTGTTTGGTTGTTCGGCGTGCCCTGGAGGGATTGTATTGCCGTTCTGCCCCTTGTGGGGTCTTTTTTCTCGTTGGTGGGGTCGATCACACCCCTGTGGGGTCGAATGTAATCGACCCGGGTTGGTCCTGAATTTGGTGCAATGCCGCTATCGAGAACCACCGTTCCAGGTCGAATGAATTCGACCCTACAGGGAATCGCGCATCAGGAAAAGCGCCTCTGGCAGCTAAAGCGCGCCCGCCTTCAGCATGCTTCGCTTGATCAGCGCACAGACCGCGGGAATCATGTCGCGGTCGATCTCGCCCGGGTGGTTGATCCAGTTCAGGAGCACCGCGTTGATCATGCCCGCGGTCATCACGCCGCAGAATGCGGGCGTGTGGCCGGGCGCGAGTTCGGCTTCATGAGCGGCGAAGAAACGGGCGAAGTGGCCGTTCCACTCATCGAGCAGGCCGATGCTGGCACCCCGGTTGCTGGCGAAATTGGAGACGAGGTAGTCGATGAGTTCGAGGTCGAAGGGAGCGGCGCTGGCCTGGCCCTCGAACAGGCTCGCGAAAATCGCGTCGAGCTGGTCGCTGCAGCTGCCGCCGCCGGCCAGGGCGGCGTCGATGGTGCCCTCGATGCCGGCGAGCAGGTGCGACTGGCAGATCTCCAGCAGCAGCTCGTTCTTGGAATCGAAATAGTTGTAGAAGGTCTTCTTGGAGATATCCACCGCGTCGCACAGGGCCTCGATGGTCGTGCCCTCCACGCCCTGGGCCTCGATCAGGCGGCAGCAGCTCTCGATCAGGTTGGCCCGCGTGGCCTGTTTCTTGCGCTCACGGCGCCCCGGTTGTATCGCTGTCATCGGTCTCTCTGTCGGCTCGCGGCGGCCGGTTCGCCGCCCGCGCTGGTTTACTATACTATAAAAAGGTTACTTGATGGAATAAATACACCGAAGTATACTTTTTGAAATGTGCGGAGACGGGCGCTACCCGTCATCAACAACTACACTGGCGAGCGGATCGCCCGCAGCACGCGCCGGGTACCCGGATCACCCAAGGAGAATAAGATGCACAGCACGCTGAAGACTGCCAAACGCCTGTTGGCCGCCGCTATCGCCGCGGCCGGCGCCAGTTTCGTGCCGGTTCCCGCCGCCCTCGCCGAGGGTTTCGTGCTTGAGGAAGTGGTGGTCACCGCCCGGCGCCGCGAGGAGTCACTGCAGGAAACCCCGGTGGCGGTCTCCGCCTTCGGCGAGGACGAGATGCGCGCCGCCCAGATCGACGGCGTGGGCGACCTCGTCGCTCACGTGCCGGGACTAACGCGCCGCGAGGGACGCAAGGAGGCGGACCTCGCCATCCGCGGCGTCGGCACCCGCGTCGTGGGCGCCGCCTCCGACCCGGCCGTGGGCGTGTACGTCGACAACATCTTTATCCCGCGCTCCGACAGCCAGCTCGTGGACGCCATCAACCTGCAGTCCATGCAGGTGCTGCGCGGCCCGCAGGGCACTCTCTTCGGCAAGAACACCGCCGGCGGTGCGCTGCTGCTGACGACGAAGAAACCGGGCCAGGAATACGAGGGCTTCGCCACGGGCAATTTCGGCGACCTCGGCCGCACCAAGGTGCGCATCGGGCACAGCGGGCCCTTCAGCGATGCCCTGTCCGCGGGCATCGTGGTCGACTACGCCAAGGAAGACGGTTTCCGCAAGGACGCGGAGACCGGTCGCCAGTACGGCGACACCAACCGCCGGTCCGTCCTCACGCAGTTCAACTATGCCGGCGACTCTTTCACCGGCGACCTGATGCTGTTCTGGGGCGAGCGCAAGGAGAACATCGCGCCCAACAACTGCATACTCGGCGGCACCGCGGGAGCGCTGCAGCGTTTTACCGCGCCGGGTGACGCGCGCGCTTTCCCCGACGTCTGCCGGCTCAGCCAGGACCTGATCGATGACGAGAAGGTCATCATGGACCGCCAGCGCCAACCGTGGGAGATGACCAACTACCTCGCGGGCATGACCCTGGAGTGGGACATCGGCGAGGTGACGGTCAAGAGCATCACCGGCGTGCTGTACCAGGACGACATCAAGCAGAGCGGTGAGGTCGACTCCACGCCGGTCTTCGTCATCAACAACCGCACCGAGGCCAACCGCCAGCTCGCGGCCAACGGCTTCAGCACGAACGACGAGGAGCGCACCTTCTTCTCCCAGGAATTCCAGCTCGTCGGCGACGCATTCGACGACTTCATGAGCTACACCGTCGGCCTGTTCGCGTCGAAGGAAGAGATCGAGAACAACCCGTCCGGCGGCCTGATCTCACCCGGCGGCTTTACCGGCTCCGTACTGCCCGACGGCAGGATCAACGTGCTGGCCCCCGCCGTGGTCGGCTTCCGCGGCCTCACCGTCGCGGACTACGAGAACGAGTCCTATGCCATCTTCGGCCAGGGCATCTTCAACCTGAGCGACTACTGGCAGCTCACGCTGGGCGCGCGCTTTACCGAGGAGCGCAAGGAGTCCACGCAGGTCAACTATTCCACCGCGACGCCGTCGCCGGGCATCCTCACGCGCGAGGAGTTCGACGCGCTGGTCGACGCGGTGCAGGACGTGATCCCGAATCCCGCCGCGCCGCGCGCCGAGGGCGACGACGAGTGGTCGGTATTCACCCCCGCCGCCACGATCACGATGTTCGCGCCGGAGAGCTGGACCGGGGATGTCCTGGATGCGGGTATGTTCTACGTGAGCGTGAGCGAGGGCTTCAAGGCCGGCGGTTTTGAACCGCTCGGCGACGAGCTGCTGCCCTTCGACCCCGAGGAAATCCTGAGCTACGAGTTCGGCACCAAGCTCGACCTGTTCGACCAGCGGCTGCGCGTCAACACCTCTATCTACTATTCCGAGTACGACGACATCCAGCTGCGCGTCACGCGCCGCCTGGACGAGTTCACCACCGTGGACGGGATCATCAACGCCGGTAAAGCGACCATGAAGGGCGCGGAGATCGAGGTCAACTTTGTGCCGACCGACAACCTGCTGCTGTCGCTGACCGGCTCCTGGATAGACGCGGAGTACGACGAGTTCATCGACGAGGACGGCGACGGCAACCCGGTGGATCGCTCGGATGAGGACTTCGCCTACATTCCCAAGTACACCGCGACGGCGATGGTGCAGTACATCTTCGACCTGGAGGCGGGCGAGCTCGCCCCGCGCGTGTCCGGCTACTACAAGGACGACGTGTTTATCGGCCTGGACGCCGCCGCCGTCGATGAGGAGGTCGCCTACCTCGACGACTACGTGGTCTGGAACGCCCGGCTCGCGTTCCGCCCGAGCGCGGTGGACAGCCTGGAAGTGGCCGCGTACGTGAACAACCTGTTCGAGGAGGAGTACGTCGGCACGGGCATCATCTCCACGGGGGGCATCGGCGCCGCGTCCTACTTTCCCGGCAAGCAGCGCACCTACGGGGTTGAACTCGCCTTCAGCTGGGACTAGCCGGGCGGTTGCTGGTAGAGCGTGAGCGAGTCGAGGGCGCCGTAGCCGCTGTGCACGCCGCCCTCGGTGACGTCGGGCGGCTTGGACCGGACGAGGTAACCGCTGTAGCCGGCGTCATCCGCCGCGGGCAGCGGCGCCGCCCCGAGGTGCGCGGTGAACAGCCCGATCTCGCTCACCAGCCCGTCGACGACAGTGCCCTTGCCATCGCGCACCAGTAGCGTCGGGTTGTCGCGGCCGCGCGGGCGCAGTCGCCGCATCAGTGTCCACGCATCGAAGTCCCGCTCGCCCAGCGTGTCGAGCGCGCGCAGAATGTCGTCGTCGAACAGGCAGTGGCCGCCGCCCTCGCCCTGGTTCTTCAGCACCCAGTTTCCGCAGTCGCCGGACGCGCGCAGTTGCGCGGCGCCGTGCCTGTCCACGCGCCGCATCGGCGAGAACACGGCGGCCAGCGTGTCGGCCTCCGTTGCGGTGAAACCGAGGTCGCGAAAGCCCGCACTCCCCTGCCCCGCCAGGTGTAGCTGCATCCGTTTACTGGTCGCGAGCTGCTGCGCGACGGTGGCGTTCAATGCCACGCGGTGGCGTTCGATGAAGGTGCGCGTGTCCTGCAGCGCGTCGCAGCAGCGCCTTGTATCGAGGTCGCGCGCCACGTAGTCGAGGAAGCGGTAACCGGCGCGCAGGTAGACCAGGTGCACGGTGCCCGCGTCGTCGAGTACGAGCGCGCCGTTGGGGCCGCTGCCCAGCTGCTGGTGGAGCTGGCGGAAGCTGCGCCGGGTGACACGCACGCCGCGCTCGCGCAGGGCGTTCTCCAGCAGGCGCTGGTCGAACACGTTGTCCTCGTCTTCCTGCACCACGACCAGAACATGCAATGGGCCGGCGTCATCCAGGTCGTCCGCGATACGCTGCGCGGCGGCCTGCATGGCGCGCGCCGCGCCGTCGGTCGCAGCGTTCCGCGCGGGCTTTCCGGCGCCCGCGTGCCAGCGCGCGAATTCGTTTGGCCAGCGCGACGCGAGATAGGTGTGCAGTTCGCCCACCCGCTCGCCGAACGGACCCATCCCCGCCGCGATGCTGTTGCACTCGATCAGTTTCGGACCCGCGGTTGCATCCAGCATGAAGTCGCTGCGTTGCAACAACAGCGGCTCGCGCAGTACCCCGCCCTGGTCCCGCAGCGCGCGATGGATTTCCAGCAGGCGCGCGAAGAACGGGTCGCCGCCCGCCAGCGGCGCGTGCACGGACTCGAGCAGCGCGTGGTCCTGTGCAATACGCTGCGTGAGTGTGCCGAGCAGGAGCGACGCGCGGCGCATCTGTTCGAAGTCGCCCGATGCGAGCCGTGCGGGGGTGAACGTGAACGGCACATGGCGCTTACCATGGGGGCCGTCGAGGAAGGCCAGGTCGAGTCGCAGTGCCCGGGCCACCGCGTCATCGATAATGTCATTGCTCGGGATGTCGGGCACGTTCCACCTCGGCGGACACTCCTTTCTCGCCAGTATAGTGACCCGGCGCGGTGAGTAGCGCCAGTTGCCGCTCCTCCGCGATCAGTTCGAGCATCACCGGCAGCAGCGCCGCGGCCTTGAGTTCAATCGCCGGGTCGTCGTTGATGAAGTGGTCGGAGCCGAGCGCGAGAATGGTGTAGCCGGGTGCCAGCGCCTCCGTGACCAGCGTCAGCCCGTCGTTCGGTCCCTGCTGTTTCAGCAGGTTGTAGAAGAAGCGCCCCTCGTCGCTGACCTGGCCCGAAAACGGTATGCCGATGTAGTTCACGATGGTCAGTTGCGGCGGCGCGCGGAAGCGGCGATAGCGGGGCGCGCTCTGTCCGCGCGAGAGGCTCAGCAGATCCTCGTAACGCCAGCCTTCGAACAGCGACAACAGGCGCAGGAACCAGGCGCGGCTCCAGTGGGTGAAGGCGTCGATCACCGGGCTGCCGTGGAGCACGCCGCAGATGTTGAGCCAGCCGGCCAGCAGTTCGTGGTCCGCGATGTCCGACTCGCTGAGGCTGGCGGCCACGGTCGGACCACCGGAGCTCGCGCTGATGAGAATGACGCGCTTGCCCGTCGCGAACGCCGCGCGCAGTGCGCCCGACAGGATGACCGCGTTCTGCTCCACGCCGCCGTTGTCCACCAGCGGTACCAGCCGGTTGGCAAAGCCCAGCTCGCTCATGATCTCGCGCGGCCGCCGCAGGTCCGCACCCGTCTCCCCGCCGTGCTCGGCATAGCCCCAGCCCGGCACGAACAGCAACAGGTAGTCGTCGCGCTGGGGCGCGAGCCGCTGCGCCAGCGCGGTGAGGTCGGCGCGCGCCTCCGCCACGCCCTGCAGGAACAGTTGTTGCGCGCGGGCGACCTCGGGGATCTCGGCCAGGCAGCGCACCAGCAGGGCCGTCGCGGTATCGGGAGAGTAGTCGCGGCTGATGGCGGCGAGTGTCGCGGCGTCGGGCGCGTCCTGCCGGGAGCGGCACTCCGGCCAGTGTGGCCCGGCGGGCGTGCCGACGGGCGACTCCAGCAGTGACTTGGCGTGGCGCGAGTCCACGGTCGTGTTGACGGCCATGCCGGCAAGCACGCCCACCGCGGGGAGCCTTTGCGCATGGGCGTCGGCGGCCCTGGCAAGGGCCAGGATGAGCAGCACCGCGCACAGGGCGGGCAGGGTAATCAGGTATTTCACGGTTGGGTCCTCTTCCGGTTGCTCCGTTGGCGAGGACCCCGTTGTAGGGAACCAGGGCTTTGCGTTCCTATCGGATGTGAAAAACCTGTGATCGATTCTGCTTTATCTGTGCCTGATTAATCGATAAGTCCTAACTATTTGATTAACAACACGATTTTGTGCGTGCGCGCCGTGTTATGCGCATTTCGATTGTGGCGCTCTGCCTGGGGCGGGCGCGCGGGGAGCCGGGTTCGTGCGCGCAGCTCGCGCGCCACTGCGGAAGGCTCAGCCCCGCAGGGCGTCGGTTTTTTTTACAATGTGAACTGGTTCACACCCGGTCGCCGCGCTAAGTCTATGATTTCGTTGCCTTGGCATGGATGTTGCGTGCGTCCCTTCCAGTCATTTGCGAAACGGGTGTTCTGTATGTCCAAAGCTGCGTACATATCAGTTGTTACCGCGTTGTTGTTGCTCTCTCCCATCAGTCGTGCCGGTTTGATCTACGACCTCAGCTCCTCAAGTGACCCGACAACGTTCGGATTCATCGAGCTCGACACGGTCCTCGGCGGTACCTGGAGCGTGTTCGACGACATTCTGAGTTTTGACCTGACGATCGACGGCTTTAACCTCTCCAGCGCTTCTGGGGCGGGGGTTGCGGGATGTTTCGGGTGTTTCGGCCTGGGTCCGGTGACCCCGACCGATCCATTTGGCGATCCTGCCCTGGCCAACAGCTTCACCCAGGACTCCGGCGACTCGTCCCTGCAGAACCTCTTCATCGGCTCTGAGCTGGTATCGCGCCTGGATGCCGGCACCTGTGTCGGTGGCATCGTCAGCTGTTGGAACAATGTCGGCGGCACGCTGGTCAGGGACATTTCCTGGACAGCGCGTGAGCAGGTGGTTCCTGCCCCGGGCACTATTGCACTGGTCTTCTTCGGGCTACTGGCACTCGGCAGGCGCAGGATCAAGTTACCGTCCTGACGCAGGATTCGATACAACCGGCGCCAACCTGAACGCCGGGCCCTCCCCCGCACTGGCCGTCACCGACTCCGCGGCCCCTCCCGTCGCCGGTACTCGCTGGGCGTGACCCCGAATTCTTCCCGGAACGAACGATTGAACGGCGCGAGGGAGCGGAACCCCGCGTCCAGGGCCAGGGTGAGCAGGGGGGTGTCGCGGTACTGCTCCTGCGTGAGGCGCCGGGCGACCTCCGCCACGCGGTAGCCATTCACAAAGGTGTTGAAGTTGCGCTGCCCCAGCTCGCCGTTGATAACCCGGCGCAACTGGTAGGGCTGGCAGTCGAGCTCGCGCGCCAGCCCGTCGATGGTCAGCCCCTCGGTCGCGTAGGCCCGGGATTCTTCCATGGCGGCGAGCACCGCCTGTGCCAGCGGCGAACGGTCGCGCGCGGCCGGTGCCTCCACCGCTGTCACCCGCCGCAGCAGGTTGTCGTCGTTCACCGCCAGCAGGTGCACCGCGAGGGCCGTGACCACGCCCAGCAGCAGTGCGGCGTTGGCCAGCTCCAGCCAGTCCGGCACGGGTTCGGGCAGCAGGGCTTCCGCCACCAGGATGAGCAGTATGTAAGCCCCCGCCAGTGCCACCAGCGCGAGCCGCAGCCGCCGGCGTTGCTCGACGAGGTCGCTGCGCCAGTCGCGCAGCACGATGAAGAACGCCGCCACCAGCCAGGCGATTTTCGGCAGTTGCGCGACGAGCGTGCGCAGTACGCCCTCGTTGCCCATGAGGCAGGTTCCCGCCGCGGCCGTCGGGCCGCAGAACGCGGCCAGGCCCGCCGCGCCGGTCAACAGCATCAGCAGCCACGACCACCGGCCCGCCGTGAACCCGTCGCGGAACAGGGTGCCCGCGAGCAACCAGAAGAGCGCGGGCACGATCATCGCGAGGAACAGCAACGGGTAGCCGGCCGCGCCCCAGCGCCAGTCCACCACGAGGGGCGCCAGTGTGTAGGCCGCTATCCCTGCGAGCAGCAGGAGGGTCGCGCGGTACACGGGCCGCTCGCGCGCGCCCAGCCCGAGCACCAGCGCCAGCAGTGCGATCTCGGCAACCGTGGCGGTGCGCACCAGCAGTTCGATGCCAGGCATGTGTCACTCTTCCGCCTGAAGTGTTGCGGCCATGATGACCGCGCGGGCGGCCTTTCGCAAAGGGCTTGTGCCTGTGGCAGTATGCGTTGGCCGCGCCTGCCGCGGTACGTCACCCACCGGCCCGGGAATTGCACACGATCACCGCGCACCGCGTCACACTGCTCGTTGTAACACTGGTGCTGGCCAGTGTGCTCGGCACGCGGCTGTTGCTCGACGCGTTCGCCGTGGACCAGTCCTCCACCCTTGAACAGATGCTCACGCCGGCGGATGTCGCCGCCATCGAGGAGTTCCGCGCGTTATTTGCGATCGAGTCGGAGCCGGTGCTGCTGGCGCTGCGCGCGCCCGGTGGCATGGCCACCGATCGAGTGGCCGCCATCGAGAACGCACTCGCCGCCTTGGACGGCGTCGCGACCACGCTGTCCCCGGTGTCGGTTGCGCGCCTTGAGTTCAGCGCCACCGCGATCTTCCGCCTGCGCGACGACGCGCAGTTGCTGTTGCTGTTCCTCGCCCCTGACTACCAACAGCTCGACGCGGCGCGCGCCCTGTCGGCCGCGATCGAGCGCACGGCGCGCGCCGCGCTCAGCGACGGGGAAGAGGTCGTCATCGCGGGGATGCCGCAGGTGCGTGCCGCGTCCTGGGACATCACCGCGCGGGATGCGCGTCTCATGGTGCCGCTGCTGGTCCTGGTGACGGCGCTCGTCGTCTTCGCGTTCTTCCGGTCCTGGGCGGCGCTCGGCCTGTCGCTGTTGCTGACGTCCCTCACCACCTTCGCCTGCCTGCTGCTGCAGTACCTGTGGCAGGCAGAGATCAGGGCGCTGGTGGTGTTCATCGTGCCCGTGATGTGGGCGATCGCGACGCTGGACGCCTTTCACCTGTACTCGCGCACCGCGCTCGAGCAGCGCCGCGGTACCCGCGACCCCGCGCGCGCCGCCGCCCGCGCGCTGTTCCTGCCGTGCCTCGCGACCACGGCGACCACCGCCGGTTGCTTCGCCACCCTGACGTTGCTGGACACCTCGCCGCTGATCGTCAGCTTCGGCGCCTGGGGCGCGGCGGGGGCGATCATCGCCTTCCTGCTCACCTTCACCCTCGGCGTGCGCTTTATGACCCTGCGCGCCGACTGGCGCTCGCTGCCGGTGTGGCCCGCGTTCTGCGCCTTCGGGCTGGTGCGCCTGGCCGAGCGCCATGCGCGCGTCACCGTTGTGCTGTGGTTGCTGTTGGCCGTTGCCGCAGTGGCGGCGCTGCCGCGGCTCAACGTGGCGACGCTCTTCCCCCAGGTCTTCACCCGCGAGCAGCCGATTGCGCGCGATATCGAGCGCCTGCGTGACCTGACAGGCAGCGACCTGAACGCCATCGATCTCGTGATCACGCCGACGGATGTACACGGGGAACCGCTGGAGCGCCTCGCCTCGGCCGCGCTGTTCACCAGCCACTATCTCGCGACGATCGAGGAAACGCGTTACGTGTTGCCCACGGGGCTCATGAGCGCGCAGGACATCAAGGGCGTGCTGCAACGCGCGCGCGACGACAGCGCGAGCGGCTATGCACTGCGCGGGGAGTTGCGCGAAGGCCTGGCGAACTGGGTGAACGAAGACGCCGGCGCGGTGCGCCTGCAGTGGTATCTCTCTGCCACCTCATTCGAGCGCAAGCGGGAGATCATGGCCTGGGTCGCCAATTTCGACGAGGACGCGCTCACCCATCACCGCATCGCGCTCTCCGGCACCGGCTATTACTACCACCTGACGGAGGAACGCGGACTGCGCAGCCTGGCCTCCAGCAGCCTGTTGTCCGTGTTGTTGATCGCGCTGGCACTGCTGTGGATCACGCGCCGCGCCGGTGCCGCACTCGCGGCGCTCTGCGGCAGCGTCGTGCCGGCGCTGCTGCTGGCGGGGTGCATGGGATGGCTCGGGGTGCCGTGGTCTATCGCCATGCTGCCGATGCCCGCGCTGCTGCTGGGCCTCGTCAACGACGACACGATTCACATGGCCTGGGGAGCGGGCCGTTTGCGCCAGTGGCGGCGCAACGCGCTGGAGGCCGGCCCCGCGCTGCTGGCGACAACTGTTGTGCTGTCCGGCGCCATCGGGACGATGGCGCTGTCGGGCATCCAGACGAATGCCTACCTGGGGTTGCTGATCCCCGCCGGGCTGGTGCTGGCGCTGCTGTGCAACCTCACGCTGTTGCCCGCGCTCAGCTCTTGGTCACGCAGATCATCTCGATCGACAGGCTGAAGATCGTGTCGCCGCCCGCGGTGCGCGCGACGTCGAGCTCCACCGGGTCGCCGTTGGTCGTCGCGGCATTCACCACCGCGGCGAACACATCGTCGTGCGCCGTCACCACACCGTTCACCTTGTACTCGAGGGTGTTCTGGATGTCGCCCGGTACCGCGATGCCCTCGTCATTGAGGAACTCGTTGCCCGCCACGCTGCCGCTCGCCCTGCTGCGCAGGCGTATGAGGTAGTTCGCGCCGCCCTTGGCCGCCCGGAACTCCGTGCGGTAGGTGCCCGCCTGCGGGAATCCGGAAATGAAGTTCGACGGCGAGGAATCGGTGGCGCAGATGCCGGCGTTGCCGTTGGTCAACAGCTGGGCGATCGTGATCGAGGTGATGCCCACATTGGCGGGCGTCACATCGTTGACGTTGGCCGCCGGATCCCAGAAACCCTCGAGGCCGCACTTCTTCTTGAAGTTGTCCTGGTCGGAGCCGTTGAAGGGCACGTCGCGGAACGTGAGCGCGCCGGTGGCGATGGCGTCCTGCAGGGCCGCGAGCTCGGTGGCGTCGGTCAGGACGTCCTGGTTGGGACAGGGCGCGGTGTTGGGCCGGTCGTCGTTGCCGAGCGCGGGCGCGTTCCCACCATTGCCGCCGTTCCCCCCATTGCCGCCGTTCCCCCCATTACCGCCGTTCCCCCCATTACCGCCGTTCCCCCCATTACCGCCGTTGCCACCGTTTCCGCCATTGCCCCCGTTGGTACCGCCGTTGGTGCCACCATTCGTGCCGCCATTCGTACCGCCATTGGTGCCCCCGTTGGTACCGCCGTTGTTGTTGTCGTTGTTGTTATTGTTGCCGCCGCCGCCACAGGCGATCAGGGTGACTGAGAACAACACGAGCAACAGGATGCGGAGGGACTTCATGGCGGCGCGGCCTCGGTGGGGGGTGTGAAAAAAGTATAGGGGCAGGCTCGGGGAGCGGCAAGTTAGCGCGTTGGCGCCGCGCTGCAGTGGGAGGGCATTCTCGCTGTTTCCGTGGCCCCTGCCGCGCCTGTTTCCAGCCAGGCCGCCAGGCACGCCTCCCGCACCATGGGCTCAAGCTCGCCCACGCGCCGCGCCAGCGCGTAAAAGCCGGGCAGGTCGCCCCCGGCGTGCGCCAGCATCGCGTCGAAGGCGCCGACATACTTGCTGTAGGCCGCGACGGCGCCAAGGCTTGCATTGTTGAACACGGCATCCTCGCGGCCGGTCAGTTCACCGTACTTCCCGGCGGCGGCATCGAGCAACTGCGCCTTGCGCCTGCGCATCTCGGGAACCGCTATGCGTTGCCGATACAGCGCCTCCAGCGCCGCGCGCGTGTCGATGGCCAGGTCGGTGAAGGCGGCCACGCGGTCCAGGTAGTGCTGGTAGTCCGCCAGCGCCTGCCCGGAGTCACCGTCGGCGTAGAAGCGCGCGAGGCCGGCGCGCTCCACCGCCATCGCGAATGACTCGTTGAAGAAGGTGTCGCCCTCGACGTAGAGCTGCTGGTGCGCCAGCTCGTGGATGAGCAGCCCGGCGAGGCGGTAGTCGGGCAGGTCGACGAAGGTGCTCAGCACGGGATCGTCGAACCAGCCCAACGTGGAATAGGCGGTGACCGGGGAGATGTGCGTGTCGAAGCCCTGCTGCGCGAACTGCTCGCGCTGCTCCGCCAGCAGTTCGGCGTCGAAGAAGCCGCGGTAGTTGGCGCAGCCGATGATCCAGTAACACCAGCTGTACAGCTCGGTGGAGAATTCCGGGGCGACGTACAGGTTCTGCACGACGTAGTCCCGGCCCAGGTCGACATAGCTCGTATAGCTGTCGTTGAAGGACAGGCCCAGCTCCGCGCCGGCGAAAGTCCTCACCCGTTGCACCAGCTCCAGTGCCGTCGCCAGCTCCGGGTCGGCGTCCGCGAGGACATCGGTGACCGGCTGCGCCGCCGCCAGCAGCGCGAGGTGGCCGTACGCGACCTGGTAGTAGTAGCGCGTGCTGCTGCAGGCCGTGAGCAGCAGGAGGATGGCTGACAGCATTACCGTTGCGGCGATTTTCGTCACGTGAGGTTTGGCGCGTTTCATGTTTGCGGCAGACTATACTGCACCCGGGCGCGTGCAGATACGGGAGGGTGCCTTCATGCTGGTGGGTGTGCCAACGGAGATCAAGAACCTGGAGTTCCGGGTCGGCCTGACCACGGGGTCGGTGGAGGAGCTCGTGCACCACGGCCACGAGGTCCTGGTGCAGGGCGGGGCGGGCGAAGGCGTGGGCCTGCACGACGACATGTACCGCGCCGCGGGTGCGCAGATCGTGGCGGATGCCGCGGAGATCTTCGCCCGCGCCGACATGGTGGTTAAGGTCAAGGAGCCGCAGCCGCAGGAGTGTCGCCTGCTGCGTCCCGGCCAGGTCCTGTTCACCTACCTGCACCTCGCCCCGGATCCCGGGCAGGCGCAGATGTTGCGCGAGTCGGGTTGTGTCGCCATCGCCTATGAGACGGTGACCGCCGCCGACGGCACCCTGCCGCTGCTGTCGCCCATGAGCGAGGTGGCGGGGCGCATGTCCATCCAGGCCGGCGCGCACGCCCTGGAAAAGGCCAAGGGCGGCTCGGGCATGCTGCTCGGGGGTGTGCCCGGCGTCGAGGCCGCGCGCGTGGTGGTGATCGGCGGCGGCGTGGTGGGCACCAACGCCGTCCGCATGGCCATGGGCATGGAGGCCCACGTGACGGTCCTGGATACATCGCTCAAGCGGCTGAAGGAACTGGACTTCCAGTTCGGCTGCATGCTGAACACGATCTACTCCACGCGCGAGACGCTGTGGAAGCACGTCACCGGCGCCGACCTAGTGATCGGGGCGGTGCTGGTCCCCGGCGCGACGGCGCCCAAGCTGGTCACGCGCGAGATGCTGCGGGCGATGCGGCCCGGTTCCGTGGTCGTCGACGTGGCCATCGACCAGGGCGGTTGCTTCGAGACCAGCCGGCCGACCACGCACTCGGACCCGACCTACGTGGAGGAGGGCGTCGTGCACTACTGCGTCGCGAACATGCCCGGCAACGTCGCGCGCACATCGACCTTTGCGCTCAACAACGCGACGCTGCCCTTCACCCTGGCGCTGGCCGACAAGGGCTACCGCCAGGCACTGCTGGACGACCCGCACCTGCGCAACGGCCTCAACGTGCACGCCGGCGACATCACCTGCGCCGCGGTGGCGCAGGCGCTGGGCTGCGAGTATCGTCCGGCGATCGATGTCCTGTCGGAGGGTTTGCCGCCCGCGAGCTAGAAGGCGGGTATATCGGTCTGGCTGCGCCCGAGGATCAGCCCGTGCACGTCGTGGGTCCCCTCGTAGGTATTCACGACCTCCAGGTTCACCATGTGGCGCATGACCGGGTACTCGTCGGAGATGCCGTTACCGCCGAGCATGTCGCGCGCCTGCCGCGCGATGGCGAGCGCCTTGCCGCAGGAGTTGCGCTTGGTGAGCGAGATCAGCTCCGGCGCGATCTTACCGGCATCCATGAGCTGCCCCGCGCGCAGGCAGGCCTGCAGGCCGATGCTGATCTCGGTCTGCATGTCGGCGAGTTTCAACTGCACCAGCTGTTTGGATGCCAGCGGTACGCCGAACTGGCTGCGCTCTAGGGTGTAGTTGCGCGCCGCGTGCCAGCAGGTTTCCGCCGCGCCGAGCGCGCCCCACGAGATGCCGTAGCGCGCGTTGTTCAGGCAGCCGAAGGGGCCCTTCAGTCCCTCCACGTGCGGCAGCAGGTTCGCCGCGGGCACGAACACGTCGTCCATCACGATCTCGCCGGTGATTGAGGCGCGCAGCGCGAGCTTGCCCTCGATTTTCGGCGCGGACAGGCCCTGCATGCCTTTTTCCAGGATGAAGCCGCGGATGACCCCGTCGTCGGTTTTCGCCCAGACGACGAAGACATCGGCGATCGGGCTGTTGCTGATCCACATCTTGCTGCCGCTCACGGCGTAGCCGCCGTCGACGCTGCGCGCGCGGGTCACCATGCCGCCGGGGTCCGAGCCGTGGTCGGGTTCCGTCAGGCCGAAGCAGCCGATCCACTCTCCCGTGGCGAGCCGCGGCAGGTACTTCTCCCGCTGTTCGTCCGTGCCGTAGGCGTGGATCGGGTACATGACCAGTGAGGACTGCACGCTCATCATGGAGCGGTAGCCGGAGTCCACGCGCTCGATCTCGCGCGCGATCAGGCCGTAGGAGATGTAGTCCACACCCGGACAGCCGTAGCCCTCGATGGTCGAACCCAGCAGGCCCAGCGCGCCCATCTCGCGGAAGATCGCCGGGTCGGTCTGCTCCTTGCGAAACGCCTCGCGCACGCGCGGCAGCAGTTTGCCCTGCGCGTATTGGGCGGCGCTGTCGCGGACCATGCGCTGCTCGTCGGTGAGTTGTTCCTCGAGGAGGAAGGGGTCCTGCCAGTTGAGTTTTTGCCAGCGTTTGGTCATTCGGTAACCTGTTGTTCCGGGTGCAGTGCCGCTAAGCCCTGTAGGGTCGAATTCATTCGACCTGGAACGGCGTTCTCAATACCAGGCAATGCTGTGATTGAGCGCCGGGTTCTGCGTCGAATGAATTCGACCCTACAAACCCCTGCTCGCGCGCATGTACAGGAACTGCAGCGCCAGGCTCGCACCGGCCAGCGCCGTAATGTCCGCGTGGTCGTAAGGCGGCGCGACCTCCACCACGTCGAAGCCCACGATATTGAGGTCCGCGATACCCTGCAGGATGGCCAGCGCGCGCGCGGTGCTGAGGCCGCCGACCACGGGCGTGCCCGTGCCGGGCGCGAACGCGGGATCCAGGCAGTCGATGTCGAACGTCAGGTACGCCGGCTCGTCGCCCACGCGCCTACGGATCGTGTCGACGATGACGTCGACCGTCTCCTCGCTCGCCTCCAGCGCGTCGAGTACCTCGTAGGGGTGCTCGACCACGTCGTAATCCGTGCGGATGCCCACCTGGATGGAGCGCGCCGGGTCGACCAGCCCCTCCTCGGGCGCGCGCAGGAACATGCTGCCGTGGTTGTAGCGCGCATCCTCGTCGTAGGTGTCGGTGTGCGCGTCGAAATGGATCAGCGCCAGTTCACCGTGCGTCTGCGCGTGACCGCGCAGCAGCGGCAGCGTGATGAAGTGGTCGCCGCCGAGGGTGACCAGCGTCTTGTCGGCGGCGGTGATCTCGGCGGCCACCTGCTCAACCCGCTCGAGCATGTCCTCGCTGTCGCCGAACAGGAAGTCCACGTCGCCGTAGTCGATGCCGCCGAGTTCCTCGCTGAGAATGAAATCCCAGGGCCAGCGCCGCTCCTCCCAGCGCAGGTTGGCGCTCGCGCGGCGAATGGCGCTCGGACCCATGCGGGTGCCCGAACGGCCGCTGGTGCCGAGGTCGTAGGGGACGCCCATGACGACGGCATCCACGTCCGGGTCGTCGAGGTCGCGGGACAGCGGCAGGCCCATGAAGGAGAAGTTGTTGGCGTACAGGGAGGGGTCGTCCAGCGGGACCTTGTCGTCGGCCATTCTCGTGTCCTTTGCGGCAGCTGCGGATTACCCGCCGCGGCAAGTCCCGCAAATTATTTGCGCCCGCCGTGCAATTTACAATAGCACGCGGGCGCGCTTGCGCCCTGCCCGGTGCGCGCAGTACCCTCGGACGTTCCCCACGCCCCTTTAAAACCGCATGACGAGCCAGCCCGACGCCGCCACTGCCCGCGAACTGCAAGACCTGCTCCGCGACGGCTTTACCGCACTCACGCGCGGCGACGTCGAGCGCGCCGGCGACTGCTGCCGCCGCGCTCTCGCACTGCAGCCCGACCTCGTGCAGGCGCACTTCCTCGTCGGCCTTGTCAGTCTCGAGGCGCGCGAGCGCGGGACGGCGTTCAGCGCCTTCCAGTCCGTCGTGAAACTCGACCCGGACCACGCCGCCGCCTGGGCGCACCTCGCCAAGCTCTACATGAGCGAGGGCCAGGTCAACAGGGCGGACGCCGCCCTGCGCGAGACGCGCCGGCTCAAGCCCGCGGACCCCGTGGTGCTGGACCTCATAGGCAGCACGCTGTCGCTCATGGGTGAGCACGGCGTGGCAAAGGCGTTCTTCGCGCGGGCCAATACCTCCCGGCCGAATCACCCGCCCTTCATGCAGAACCTGGCGAACGCGCTGGTCTTCCACGGGGAGACCGACCTGGCCGGGCAGGTGTTCCGCGACATCATCGCCATCCAGCCCAACAGTCCCCAGGCGCACTGGGGCCTCGCCAGCGCGCGCAAGGCCACCTCGGGCGAGCATATCGACGAGATGCGCGCGCAGCTCGGGCGCGGCGTGGGCAACCCGCGCGCGCGTGCCTTCTATCTCTACGGCATCGGCAAGGAGTGCGAGGACCTTGAGCGCTGGGACGAGGCTTTCGACGCGTTCAGCGAGGGCGCGAGCGCGCGGCGCAGCACGGTCGAATTCGACGAGGCCGCGGAGGTCGAGATGTTCGACTACCTCGCCGGCCACTACACGGCCGACTGGCTGGCCGCCGGCGCCGCCGGCGACCCCGACTCCTCCCCGATCTTCGTGCTCGGGCAGCCGCGTTCCGGCACCACGCTCGTCGAGAGGGTGATCACCGCGCACTCCCAGGTGCATTCCGCGGGCGAGCTGCAGCACTTCGGGCTGGCGCTGCGCCGCCTGGGCCGCTACAACAACCCGAAGCGCTTTTCGAAGGAGCTGTTCGAGGCCGCGCTGCAGCTCGACCCGGCCCGGGTCGGCGGGATGTACCTCAAGACCAGCGACCGGATGACCGGCGACACGCCGCGTTTCGTCGACAAGCTGCCGCAGAACTACCTGCTGCTACCGCTCATTTTGAAAGCCCTGCCCAACGCGAAGATCGTCCACCTGGTCCGCGACCCCATGGACGCCTGCTTTGCGAGCTTCAAGCAACTCTTTGCCGATGCCTACCTGCATTCCTACGAGCAGGGCGAGATGGCGCGCCACCACGCGCGCTACCTCCGCCTGATGGCCGCCTGGCGGGAGCGTTTCCCCGGCCGCTTCCTGGACATCTCCTACGAGGAAACGGTGGCCGATCTCGAACCCCATGCCCGGCGCCTGCTCGGCTACCTCGAACTGCCCTGGGAAGACGCCTGCCTTGCGTTCCACGCGCAGGACGCGGCCGTGTCCACCGCCAGCGCCGTGCAGGTGAGGGAGCCCGCGCACACGCGATCCATCGGTCGCTGGCGTCGCTACGAGGACAGGCTGGGCCCGATGCTGGAGGCGCTGGCCGCCGAGGGCGTGGCGCCCGGGTAGCGCATAACCCCTACCTCGTGGGGCGCTTTTTGTGGTTATATTAGGCGAGCCGATGATCGCCCGCGGATATGCTCACGCGGCGCGTCGCTCGCCGGCCAAGGCAGAAAGCAACAAGCATCCAGAACGGGGAAAATACGATGAAGCCCATGTCACCGCGTTGCCGTCCAGGTCACCAGCCCCCGCGCAGGAAACGCCTGGCGAGTGCGATATCGGCGGCGGTATTCGCTTCCACCACCACTGTGTCTGTGTCGGCACAGGTGCTCGAGGAAGTATTCGTCACCGCGACCAAGCGCAGCGAGTCGGTGCAGGAGGTGCCGCTGGCGATCACGGCGCTGTCCGGCAACTTCATCGCCGAGACCAATCTCGACGATATCAAGGACCTGGTGTCCTACACGCCCGGCGTTACCGGCAACAGCCAGGACAGCTTTCTCGACGCCATCAGCGTGCGCGGCATCCGCACCCAGGACTTCGGTATCGGCGGTGACCCCTCGGCGGCCTTCTTCAAGAACGACCTGTACGAGGGGCGCAACGGTTCCGCCGTGACCACCCTGTACGACATGGACCGCGCCGAGATCCTGCGCGGCCCGCAGGGCTTCCTGTTCGGTCGCAGTTCCGTCGGCGGCGCCTTCAGCGTGCACACCAAGCGCGCCGAGGTCGGCGGCTCCCAGTCGGGCTATGCCACCCTCGATGTAGCGGAACGCGAGCGCATTGCGCTGGACGGCGCCATCAACGTGCCGGTAAGCGATACGTTCGCCATGCGCTTTGCCGGCATGTACTCGGAAGAAGACGGTTTCGTGGAAAACAACTTCCCGCGCTCCGACGACCTCGGGGAGCACGAGAAGTGGGGCCTGCGCTGGTCCACGGCGCTGGAGATCGACCGGCTGACCGTGAACACCATGGTGGAATACGAGGACCGCGAGGTTGCGGGTTCGCTCTACCGGGCGGTGGACAAGGGCGATATCTGGGACGCGTTCGACGCCAACCTAGGCGGGGTCGAGCTGCGCGGCAACGACGAGGAGATCGACTCCGATCTCAGCTTCGGCAACACCGACGAGGCCGAGGTGCTCACCCTGGGTGTGCGCGTGGATTACGACCTCGGTTTCGCGACGCTGACCTCGAACACGGGCTACAAGGATCACGACTACTTCTACCAGGAAGACTACGACGGCACGCCGCTCAATGTGAACAACTACGGCCAGGACCAGGAGGGGGACTACTTCCAGCAGGAACTGCGCCTCACATCCAATAGCGACGGTCCGCTGAACTGGTACGCGGGCGCCTCGTACTACCGCGAGGAGATAGACACCACCTTCACCTTTGAAGGTGAGGAAGACTTCTTCTGCCAGTACTACGGCAACTATTACTACCCCGGCTACGACTTCACCGGCTGTGAGGATCTCTATGCCTACTACGGCTACGAGTTCACGCCGAACGCGCAGGGCCTGTTGACCGAAACCGGGCGCATCAAGGGCGAGTACACCGGCTGGGCGACGTATGTGAATGTCGGCTACGCCATCACCGACGACCTGGAAGTCGAGGTCGGCGCGCGTTACACCAAGGACGACAAGGACTTCGCGCTCAACGTGCCGACCCCGGACAGCGACCTCGGACCATACTTCGGCTACGGTTTTTCCACCGACGGCTTCATCCAGGCCCAGGACAGCTGGGACGACGTGACGGGTCGCGTCATTGTGAAGTGGCGGCCGACCGACGACAGCATGTTGTTCGCGAGCTACACCCAGGGCTTCAAGTCGGGTGGCTTCGGCAGCTTCTCGGCGGCGTTGGCCGACGGCACGCCGCCTGAGTTCGGGCAGACCGACATTTCCACGGCGGAAGGCTACAGGCCCACCACGTTCGACGAGGAGACCGTGGACTCCTATGAGATCGGCTACAAGGACAGCCTGCTCGACGGCGCCGTTAACTTCGATGTCACGGCCTTCTACTACGAGTACCAGGACCTGCAGATCGTGTTTTTCGACGGCGGCGCCTCCAAGGTCGCCAACGTCGGTGAGGTCGAGGCCTACGGCCTGGAGAGTTCCCTGACGGCGGCGCTGGGCGATAACTTCACCCTGTACCTCGCGGCGAGCTACCTCGACTCGGAGGCGAACGAGGTGCAGCTTGTATGCGACGACCCCGAGGACGAGAACGGCTGCGAGGGCAGCAGTTTGTTCTGGGCGCCCGAATATACCGCCGCCGCGGTGCTGGACGGCCGCTTCCCCATGGGCGACGGCGCCGTGACCACGAGCTTCGAGGTGTTCTGGGAAGACGAGCGCGGTGGCGGCTGGGCCGGCCTCGGGGAGACCAAGATCGACGACGCGGCCATCGCGGCGCTGCGCCTCGGCTACGAGTCGGGCGATTTCTGGGACGTGGAGCTCTACGTCGAGAACCTGTTCGACGAGTTCAAGTGGGACGGCCAGAACAACAACGGCGCGGTGATACCGTCGCATTTCTTCGGCCCGCAAAGGGGTCGAACCTTCGGCGCGCGGATCAACGCGAGTTGGGATTGATACCACGCAACGGGAGTTGGAACTGGAATCAGCACGCGGTTTAGGAAAGGGCGCCTGCGGGCGCCTTTTTCGTCGCGATGGTACCGATGGCCATGTCGCCTGTAGCCATGTAGGGTCGAATTTATTCGACTCGAGACCCGGCTCTCGATAAGGCTATCGTCCAGTATTGAGAGCGCAATTCTGAGTCGAATGAATTCGACCCTACGGGGATGAAGAGCCAGCCAGACTATGTCCGCAGATACCAGGAAACTCAGGGAACTCGACCGCAGGCACCACCTGCACCCCTTCACGGATTTCAAGGACTACAGCGAGCGCGGCGGGCGCATCGTGTCGCGCGCGCAGCACATCTATATCTACGACAGCGACGGCAACCGCATGCTGGACGGCATGTCGGGCCTGTGGTGTTGCAACCTGGGGTACAGCCAGCAGGGCATCGTCGACGCGATCACGCGGCAGTTGCGGGAGCTGCCCTACTACAACAACTTCTTCCAGTGTTCCAACCAGCCGGCGGTCGAACTGGCCGGGCAACTCGTCGACGTCGCACCCGCGGGCTTCAGCCGAGTGTTTTTCACCAACTCGGGGTCTGAGGCCAATGACACCAACCTGCGCCTGGTGCACCGCTACTACGACTGCCTCGGCAAGCCGCACAAGAAGCACATTATCAGCCGCAGGAACGCCTATCACGGCAGTACCATTGCGGCCGCCTCGCTGGGCGGCATGAAGGCGATGCACGAGCAGACCCGGGGCCTGGATTACGTGCACCACATCGCCCAGCCGCACTGGTTCGAGGCGGGCACCGACGAAGACCCGGACACGTTCGGGATGCGCGTCGCGCGCGAACTGGAGCAGAAGATCGACGAGCTGGGTGAGGACAACGTCGCCGCATTCATCGCGGAACCGGTGCAGGGCGCGGGCGGCGTGATCGTCCCGCCGGACAGCTACTGGCCCGAGGTGCAGCGCATCTGCAGCGAGCGCGACATCCTGTTCATCGCCGACGAGGTGATCTGCGGCTTCGGCCGCACGGGCCGGTGGTTCGGCTCGCAGACCTACGGCCTCAATCCCGACCTCATCACCTTCGCCAAGGCGGTGACCAATGGCTACATGCCGCTGGGCGGCGTGCTGGTGAGCGACGGCGTCGCGGATGTGCTAACCACCCACGCGGGCGAGTTCGCCCACGGCCTCACCTACTCGGGTCACCCGGCGTCCTGCGCCGCCGGGCTCGCGACGCTGGGCATACTGCGCGAGGGCAATATCATAGAGAAGGCCGCCGCCGACGTGGCGCCACACTTCCAGTCGCGGCTGCGGGAGTTCACCCAGCACCGTATCGTCGGCGAGGTGCGCGGCCTCGGCATGTTCGCCGCGGTGGAACTGGTGCGCGACAAGCACAGCCGCGAGCGCCTGGCGCCCGACGCCGCTGCCGCGGTGTACTGCCGCAACACCTGCAACGAGATCGGCCTGATGGTGCGCCAGACCGGCGACGCGATGATCATGGCCCCGCCGCTGGTCTGCGACACGAACGAGATCGACAGTCTGATCGACATGCTGTCCGAGGCTCTGGACAAGACGGCGGCCCACTACGGCGTGATCTAGTTGGTGACCTGACCAGAACTTGCATCCTGGCCCCATGCCGTCATTCCCGCGCAGGCGGGAATCCAGCGGCCTTCGGGATTGGCCCGGTGCTGGAGAAGCTGAATGACCCCGGAAATCGCCCACCCCAAAACCCTGCGCCAACGCGACCTCGTCCTCTTCACCGTCTCGGCGATCCTCCTGCTCGACACCCTCACCGCCGCCGCCTCGGTCGGCGCCCCGAGCGTCGCCTGGTGGGTACTGCTGGGCATCATCTTCTTCATTCCCTTCGCGATGATCTGCGCGGAGATGGGCTGCGCCTACCCGGAGCAGGGCGGCATCTACGCCTGGATTCGCGACGGCTACGGCGGCCGCTGGGGTGCGCGGGCGAGCTGGTGTTACTGGGTGAACACCGCGGTGTGGATGCCCGCCATCTACATCCTGTTCGCCGGTGTGTTCAAGCAGATGTTCCTCCCGGACCTGTCGCTGGGTGCCCAGATCGCGATCGGCGTCGGGCTCACCTGGCTCGCGGTGGCGGTTAACGTGGTCACGCTGGACGTGGGCAAGTGGGTGCCCAACCTCGGCGCCGTCATCAAGATGATCGTGTTTCTCGCCATTATCCTCGGCGCGCTGTTCTACGTGCAGGACCACGGCATGGCCAACCCGCTCACGTGGGACAGCGTGAAACCCGACTGGGGCGGCAGCCTGCAATACATACCCGCGATCATCTACGGCATGCTCGGCTTCGAACTGGTGAGCGCGGGCAGCGAGGAAATGAAAGATCCGGCCCGCGACGTGCCGCGCTCGATCTTCATCTCCGGCCTCATCATCATCGCGTTGTACATCGCGGGCACCATGGCGGTGCTCGCCGCCATTCCCGCCGCCGACATCAACCTCGTCGAGGGCCTGGTCGACACGCTCAGGCTGTTCTTCGGCGGCAGCGCCGCGGGCGAGGCGCTTGTGCTGCTGCTCGGCGTCGGCGCGCTGTACACGTTCTTCTCCAACGGCGTCACGTGGGCCCTGGGATGTAACCGCGCGGCGGCGGAGGCGGGGCTGGAGGGCGAGCTGCCGCGCATTTTCGCCCTGGAGGACAAGCGGCGCGGTACACCGATAGGCGCGGCGGTACTGATGGGTATCGTCAGCACGGTGGTGCTGGTGCTCTACGGCTTCCTGTCCGGCTCCAACGAGGACCTGTTCTGGTCGCTGTTCGCGTTCAGCGCCGTGATCTTCCTTCTGCCCTACGAGGGCATGCTGCTGACCTTCCTGAAGATGCGCGTGGAAGACCCCGACCGCGCGCGTCCCTATCGCGTACCGGGCGGCATGGCCGTGGCGCGCCTTACCGCCTGGGTCTGCATCGTGGTCCTTGCGCTGTCCATCGTGCTGTTCATGTACACCCCCGGCGCGGGCGTGGAGTGGGCGGTGCTGATCGGTGTCGTGGTCACCCTCGCCATCGGCGAACTGGTGATTCGCACCTCGGAGAAGCACCGCACCGGCCGGCGCTGACGCCGGCCCGCGGAATATCGTTCAGGTCAGCACCCCGGCGGTGGCGGTGGCGGGTAGATGGCGCAGAGGTTGCCGTTGGGCAGTTCGCCCGAGCTGAAGATGGCGATTGCCGGTGAGAAAGCGCCGGTCGAGTTGTCTGTCGTGGTGAGGTTGCCGATGTTGCCCACGCCCGTCCCCGGCTCATAGAAGTCGACGTTGAGTGTGGTCTGTTCCTTCGGGTTGAACACGTAGTTGAAATTTAGCCAGTTATTGAAAGGCGCTTCGCCGCTGTGAAGGTGCGCGGCCGCGAGCGTAACGGTACTGAAGCCGGCGTTGTAGGCGTTGAGGATGTACTGGTTGAGCGCGGCGCTGCAAAAGCGCAGTTCGTACCCGATCGGCAGATGGTTCTGGTTACCGATTTCGGGATACGCAATAGTGCCCAGGAAAGTCGCCTCGCTGTTGAAGTCTAGCGTACCGACGTTGCCGTCCGGCGAGATACCGGGCGCGTTGTTGTAATTGAGCGTGGCCTCGGTCCAGGCGAGGGCGGGGTTGATGCCGTACACTGCCAGCCCCGTACGGATCGCCGGGTTGGGAGTGACTGTGTCCTGGATCCTGTTGCCCGCGAAGTTTGAATTGCGATACGTCAGGCGAAAGGCCGCGGACAGGGTCGGGGGTACGGGGATGCCGGTCAGGTCGAACTTGGTATAGATCACGCTATTACGGTCGAAGCCGTCGAAACCATCACCGGCGGGGAATTGGTTTAGCACGCGGGTCGCGATTTCCGACGAGCTGCCGCGAACCTGTAAGGGGTTGGATTCGCGCACCTCGGAATCCGCCCCGGCGCCGTTGTTGGTCGGTATCCACTGTCCGGCAAGCACAGGCAGGGCGAGGGCAAACAGGGCGCAGGGAACCGCTTTGGATAGAAACCTTTGCATGGCGATCTCCCGATCTGGTTTAGTAGCCATAATTACCCTATAGACAACCGGTCTGGCTTTGGCAAGCTGGTAGCGGCATGCGCATCTGCCGGCGAGACCATCGCAAAATCGCCGCATCGCAGGCGTTGTGCGGCGTAAGGGGCATACAGGAGCCTAGGATAGGGAATACTTGTATTGAGCGGAGATGCACAAGACCACTGGAGCCGCTACTGGCAGCAGGGCCACCTGACCTCGCTGCCCCACGGCTTCAAGTCCAACTACGACGGCGAGTTCCTCGACTTCTGGAACGCGCAGTTTGCGCAACTCGCTGGTGGGCATGTCGTGCTCGACGTCTGTTCGGGCAACGGTTCGATCGCATTGCTGGCGCAGGCGTTCTCGACGAGCAATCGACTGGACCTGGTGGTCAAGGCGCTGGACGCGGCCACAATCACCAGCGCGCCGTTGCTGGCCGCGAACCCGGCCTGGGCCCGGCATGTGCACGCGATCGAGTTCATCGATAACACGCCGCTCGAACAACTCGCACTACCGTCGTCGTCGGTCGATCTCGTCACCAGCCAGTTTGGCATCGAGTACACCGACTGGACCGTGGCGGCCGCCGCGATTTTCCGCGTGCTGAAACCCGGCGCGCACTTTGCCCTTGTCTGCCATACGCCGGAATCGAAGATACTGCGTGAAATGGAACAGCAGTGCGGCGACTACGACAAACTGTTTGAGCTGGAGGTGTTTGACGGCGGCCTCTTGTCCGCTGTCGGCAATACTGCTCCGGACGAGGTGCGGGGGCGGCTGAACCGGGGGCTGGACAATATCTATCGCCTGTTCGAGCGCAATCGCGCGTCCGCCGTACTGAGTGGCATAGGCCGGACGCTGGACAACATCCTCAAACAGTCCGGCACCGACTTCGCGACCGCCATGCGCAACTACGCGCAGTTGCAGCAACAGGTCGAGCTCAGCCGCGGCATCGCCCGCGACCTGCTGGGGGTGCACCTGGCCCTGCGCGACACGCCGCGGTGGCACGAGGTTTTTGTCACCGCGGGCATGGAGCGACTGGATGCCGGGGAAATCCGCTACGGTACGGGCGAGATCGCCGGGCATTACCACCGGTTCGCCAGGCCGCCGTGAGCGCCGCAGCCGTGCCGGGTATGACGCAGCGGCCCGCGGGAAAGGGCATTCCACTTGGCTGAGTATTGCCGCCGGGGCGTCTATACTGGCTGCAGTCCTTAAAAACAATACATACAAGGAGTGACACCCGTGCTGAAACCCCCATTAGCCTTCCCGACGTTGCCCAGTTTATCCAGACCGGCCCGCATACTGCTCGGCGTACTCGGCCTTGTACTCGCGGGCTGTGTGGCGCAGGAGGATGACGCACCCATCGCGGTAGCGACACTCGATGTGCAGGGTCGCCCGATCCTTGTCCACGACGTCGCGATATTTGACAGCGCCGCGCTTGAAACAGTACCGGGCCGGGACGTGCTGATCCGCGGCGGCAGCATTGTTTCGGTCACACCGACGCGTGCGCTTGACGGCGGGAATAGTGTTCACGTCATACCGGGCAACGGCGCCACACTCATCCCCGGTCTGGTCGACATGCACGGCCACCTCACGACCACCACGGGGCCGACCTGGGCTTCCGCGGCGGCCAATCCCGAGAGCAACCTGCTGGCGTATGCCTACGCCGGCGTGACCACGATCTTCGACCCGGGCGACAGCTCCGACGAGGCGTTCAGCCGGCGCGAGCGCGTGTCGAGTGGTGAGCTGGTGGGACCGCGTATCTTCACGGCGGGCAAGATCCTCACACACCCGGACGGGCACCCGCGCACCCTGGTGGAGGCGTTCGCGCCCGGCTGGATTGCGTGGCTGCTGAAAGACGGCGTTGCCACCGGTGTATCCACGCCCCAGGAGGCGCGCGCGGAGGTCGACGCGCGCGCGGACAGTGGCGTCGATGCCATCAAGGTCGTGGTCGACAGCATTCCGCTCGAGGCGGACATCCTGGCCAGGCCGGTACTCGCCAGCATCATTGAACGCGCGCGTGAGCGCGGCCTGCGCACGGTGGCACATATCGGCACTACCGAAGACGCGATCACCGCCGCCGAGAACGGCGTGGCGCTGTGGGTGCACGGTGTCTACAAGGAGCGGATTCCCGACGCAAAGATCGCGACAATCGCATCCTTCGGGATTCCCATGGTGACCACCAGCGAGGTGTTCGATCGCTACGGCCGCGCGATGGCGGGCCCGATCGAGCCGACAATACTGGAAAGCGAGACGGTCAGTGACCACAAACTGGAATCCTTCTACCCGCCGCCGGAGGACTTCGACCTCGGCGACCTGGAGGGCTGGCTCACGCTGATGCAGGACACCCGCGAGGTGCGCCTGGACAACGTGGGCCGACTGCACAGGGCGGGCGTGACGATACTGGCGGGCAGCGATACCCAGTCCGGCGTGTTCCCCGGCGCGGGGCTGCACCGCGAACTCGCTACCCTG
The DNA here is from genome assembly GCA_030428835.1 of Gammaproteobacteria bacterium. Taxonomy (GTDB): domain Bacteria; phylum Pseudomonadota; class Gammaproteobacteria; order Pseudomonadales; family Halieaceae; genus Marimicrobium. Next base: position 35,109 of record JAUIEP010000025.1, read on the forward strand.
GTCGCGGCGGGGCTGACGCCCGCCGAGGCGCTGCGCGCCGCGACGCTCGACCCGGCGCGCTACCTCGAGCAGTCCGACGACCCGCTGTCCGGTATCATCGCCCCGGGCAAGCGCGCGGACCTGGTGTTGGTGAATGGTGATCCCACCGCCGATATTGCGGTGGCGAGCGATATTCGCGAGGTCATCCTGAACGGCCGGCTGCTGGCACGACAGTCACTGAAATAAGAACACGTGCGACCAGGCAAAACCCGCGGGCCTGAGCTGTCGTTATTGACCCGGTGCTACTGCACCGCAACGACGTCCAGCACACTGTCGCCGCGCGGCACCGTGAACCGCACATGAAGCGGCCCGTCCGCGCCCACCCACTGCGCCACGTAGTCGCCGTAGGTCGCCTGCAGCTCGATGACGCCACGGGCGTCTGTCGTACCGTCGACCTGCGTCCGCCAGCGTTCGTTGAGCAGTGCGATGATTGCCTCGCCGTGACGTGACAGGTTGCCGTCGTCGTCATACACGCCGAGGTTTAGGTGGCTGCGCGGCCCGAGCGGGTTCCAGAAGTTCCAGAATATGATCTCTTCCACCAGCGGGTGGCCCCACCACACCCGCATGATGGCCTCGGCCTGCGCGGCGCGCTCCTCCGGCTCCTCGGGCGCCGCGAACGTGACCTCCGTGATGTGGATGGGCAGGCCTGCCCCAGCGAGCGTGTCCAGCGCGGCGGCGTAGTCGTCCACCCGGGTGCGCTGGCTCAGGTCGACATCGACGCCCACGTTGACGAGTCCGGGCGCGAAGTGCCCCTGCTGTCCCACGGCGTCAACCGGCACGCCCGCTGCCAGCATGTCCAGGATGCGGTCGCGCACCGCGACGGAGTCCGGCCCGCCGACGCCGGTGAAAATCTCGCTGATCCACTCGTTGTACACGAGCTCGGCGCCCGGGTCCGCCGCGCGCGCCCAGCGGAAGGCGTCGTCGACGATGCCCGGCCCCAGGCGGTCGATGAACCACGGCGTCAGCGCGTTCAGCATCTCGTTGGTGACTTCCCAGACGTCGATGCGGCCCGCGTAGCGGGATACCACGGTCTCGATGCGCTGTCGTATCAGCGCGCGCAATTGGGACGCTTCCTCGTCGGTCAGGTCGGTATCGGGAAACCTGTCGCGCAGCCACTCGGGCGTGCCGCTGCCCGAGGCGAGCGGGGGTGCATTGCCCCACAGCAGCACGTGGGCCTTCACGTCGAAGCCCAGGGCCTCGGCCCAGGCCAGCTCCTCGTCGGCGAGGTCGAAGTTGAGCACTCCCTCCTCGCGCTCGGTGTTGCGCCATTTCAGGCTGGTCTCCGCCACCAGCAGCGACGTGTGGGGCCGCGCGATGCCGCCGTAGAATTCGAGCTTGCCCGGTTCGTCGCGGAACTCGCGGATGTCCAGCGGTACGCCGAAGCGGAAGGCGTGTTCCACCTGGGTGACGTTGACCGCGGTGGCGGGCGCTCCCGTCCACAGGCGGATGGGCCTGCCCCGCAGCGCCGCGGCGCGCTCGTCTGCCGCCGCGACCACCGCGAGTTCAGCGGCGTCGAGAAACCCGTTGAGGTCCGCCGGTTTGCCGTCGGGCAGTGCGGGCAGGGCCACGCTGCCCGCAGTCAGGTTTGCGGGGAGGAAGCCGCACGCCTGTTCCTCATTCGCGAACTCCGTGCGGCACCGGTTACTGCAATACAGGTTGTCAGGGTCGCAGGACTGTTCGCACTGCGCGTGTCGTGCGGTCGCGCTCGCACGGCACTCGTTGATACCGGGCGCGCAGTCGGCGCCGCCGCATACAGGCGCGAACTCGTTGAGCGACAGCGCACAGGACGCGGCGCCGGTCTCCCCGGAAGCGGAACAGGCCTCCTCGCACGTGGCGCCAGCCGCCGGGTCGGTGAAGCGTTCGCACCGGCCCAGGCACGCCCGCGCGGCGTGTTCGGCCGCCGCTGTGCAGCTGTCACGCGCCGCGAGCAGGTCCTGGCGCGGCGCCGTGTCATGGCCGTCTGAACAGCCGGCGAGCAACAGCGCGGCGAGGATAACGGGGAGCGCGATCGACCGGGATACGCACCGCGCTGATGCAATGAAAATCAAGTTGGGCAGCTCCAAAAAAGTAATGGGAGCCGCAGCAGGACAAACTCCCGGTGTAAACAGGTGCGGACAAGTATAGATAAAAAAGCCGCCGAGGACGGTTTCCTCGGCGGCGCAGTGCTGCGGGGAGTGCAGCTACGGTAGTGGCCGATGTGCGTCCTGCACCTGGCCTAGAGGGTCTTCGTACTCAGCTCGATGTTCAGCGTTGCGTCAACGACGAAGTCTTCGCCCGCGTCGCGCAGCAGGCGCTCCAGAGCCTGTAACTGAGTGAGTGCCCGCCGGGAGGCGGAGTCGGGCTCGCCAAAGCGCTCCTGGTGACTCCGGTCGCGCAGCGTGTGGTACTGCCCGATTGCGCCGAGCAGCGCAATCAACGGTATGTCCGAGTCGCGCGAGCGCAGCGGTTCCTGCAGCAGGGGGAGACGGATGGAGGCCTCGCCTCGCGGGTCATCGCGGCGGTGTAGCTGTTTGACGTGTGCGTTCATGGCAGACTCCTTGGCTTGCGTTTGCCAGATTAACGATTTTCTCGATACAGGAAAGTCGTATATTGCTGCGCAATACATCGACAAATTCGACGCTTGCAGGCCGGGCTCCGCGACACTCATTGCCGGTCATCCGTGGCGAAGAAACGGCGCGCGGACTCAAGCAGTTGTTTCACTCCGGGGTGCTTGACCTTGCGCTCCGGGGACACGGCGTAGAACTGTTCGCGTACTTCCCCGGTACGCCCGATAACCGCAACGCCGTACTGCGCGACGACATGGCTCTCGATGATGCCGGGTGTGCAGAATACGCCGTGACCTGAGCGGCCGAAGTACTTGATCAGCGCACTGTCGTCGCACTCCGCGACGACTTGCGGCGTGATCTGCTGGCTGTCGAACCAGCTCTGCAGGTTCATCTTCTGGTTGGACTTGTCACCGCAGATAAGCAGCGGGGCCCCGTGCAGCGAGTGCGGGAATTCCCGTGCCAGATCCGGCGCCGTGTCGTTGCTGGCGAAGAATGTCAGGCCGCACTCTCCGAGGAAATGGTTGTAGGCGCGAATGGGCATGCCCGGCGGCAGTTGCCTGTCGGTCAACACGAGGTCCAGCTTGTTCAGGGCCAACTCGGAGAGCAGGGTGTCGAAGTCGCCCTCCCTGCAGATCAACTTCATGGGACCGGTGAGCTCGAAGCAACTCTCCAGGATGTTCACGGACAGGATCTTCGGAATGACATCGGTGACGCCGACGGCGAACCGGAGCTGCTCCTTGCTGTCGCGCCGCTGGATGCTCTGCTGCAGCTCGGCACCGAGCGAAAAGATGTCCTGCGCGTAGTCGTAGACCATTCTACCCATGTCGTTCAGGACGAGCTGCTTGCCCTTGCGGTCGAACAGGTGCACGCCAAGGTAGTCCTGGAACACGCCCAGTTGCCCGCTGATGGTCTGTGGCGACACGTGCAGGCGCTCCGCGGCACCCGCGACGCTGCCCTCCCGTGCGGTCGTGTAAAAGTAGTGCAGGTGTTTGTAGTTGAGCTGGTTCGACATGGCTCAGGTCTCCGCGGACGCGGCCCCCGTCTCGCGCCTGAACCGGTCCATGCGCTGCAACAGCTCGTCGTGGCTGCTGCCCGAGAAGTTGACGTGGCCCAGTTTGCGACCGGGTTTTGCTGTCTTGTTGTACCAGTGCAGCGTGGAGTGCGTGGACAACGCGGCCTCCGCGGGCACCCGGTTGCCGATCAGGTTCACCATGCCCGCGATGCTGTGGTTTTCCGTGCTGCCCAGTGGCAGCCCCGTGATGGCGCGCAGGTGGTTTTCGAACTGGCTGGTCTTGCAGCCGGCCTGCGTCCAGTGGCCGCTGTTGTGGACCCGGGGCGCGATCTCGTTGACGAGCAGCTCGCCCTGCACGATGAAACACTCCATCGCCATCACACCGACGTAGTCGATGGCCTGCAGCACCCGCGCCGCGTAGTCGTGCGCCGCGCGGGTCGCGGCCATCGGCAGGTTCCTCGCGGGCGCGATCGAATGCCTGAGGATGCCGCTCTCGTGCACGTTCTCGGTCACCGGGTAGTGCTTGATGTGGCCGGCGCGGTCGCGCACGGAAATAAGCGAGACCTCCCGCTCGAAAGGGATCCACTGTTCGATGATGTAGTCGGCGTGCCCCGCCCGCGCGTCGTATGCCGCGATATCCTCCGGGGTTCGCAAGAGCTGCTGGTTCCTGCCGTCGTAACCGCCGCGACAGGACTTGGCCACCATGGGTAGCGACAGTGAGGCCGCGGCCGCGGCGGCCGTCCGCCCGAGCACGTGCGGTGTGCTGGGTATTCCCAGGTCGGCCAGCAACCGCTTTTCCCTGCCGCGGTCCTGCAGCGCCGCGAAGGCGCCGGGGTTGGGGTGCACGGTGCAGCAGGTCTCCAGCGCCCGCAGTAGATCGGGGTCTATCTGCTCCTTCTCCGCCGTAACCACGTCGGGGCCGCCCAGCGCGGCAACGAGCTCCTGCGGTGCCTGCCCGGGGCGCCAGTGCACGACCGCGCCGAGTTGCTCCACACAGGCGGTGTCCTGGCCCGGGTCGTCGGCGATGAAGCTGAACCTGAAGCCCAGCGGTATGCCCGCGAGCGCCAGCATCCGCGACAACTGGCCACAACCGATGATTGCGATGTGCACTACTCGACCTCCGTGGGAACGTCCGCTGTTTGCGCCTCGCGCCACCGGATGACGCGCTCGCGCAGTTGTGCGTCGCTCGTCGCGAGGATCTGCGCCGCCATCAGCCCGGCGTTGCAGGCGCCGGGTTCGCCGATGGCCTGGGTCGCTACGGCGACACCCTTCGGCATCTGCACGATGGACAACAGGCTGTCTATGCCGTTGAGCGCCCTGCTCGTGACCGGCACCGCGATGACCGGCAACCATGTCAGCGCCGCCGTCATGCCCGGCAGGTGGGCCGCGCCGCCGGCGCCGGCGATGATGACGCTGTACTTGCGCTCGGCCTCGCGGGCGAAGTCGTAGAGGCGCTGTGGCGTGCGATGCGCCGACACCACCGCGTCCTCGTGGGGGACGCCCAGCGCATCGAGCACCTCGGCGGCCCCGCGCAGCACGGGCCAGTCCGAGCGCGACCCCATGATGATGGCGACCTTGCCCGTCATACCATGACCCCCGAGAACGCCTCGGTAATCACCATGTAGGTCGGGATACCGATGAGGACGTTGAAGGGAAACGTGATCCCCAGCGACGCGCTGATCGAGAGGCTGTGATTGGCCTGCGGCAGGGCGAGCTGCATGGCGGCGGGCACCGCGATGTAGGAGGCGCTGGCGCCCAGCACCGCGAGTAGTATCGCACCGCCTGAGGACAGCCCGATCGCGATACCCAGCAGGCAACCCAGCGTTCCGCCCACCAGGGGCATCGCGACGCCGAAGGCGAGCATGAAGCTGCCGAGGCGCCTGATGTCCTTGATGCAGTTGGCGGCGAGGATGCCCATCTGCAGGAGGAACAGGGCGAGCACGCCTTTGAACAGGTCGAAGAACAGCGGCGCGACGGCCTCGATACGCGGGCCCGCCACCAGTCCGACCAGGAGTCCGCCCACCATCAGTACCACGCCCTGGTTGAGGAACACCTCGTGCAGCAATTTACGCGTATCGGCGGAGACCAGGGTGCCGCCGCCGGCGGGCGCGCCCGCCCGGGCGCGGCGTGCAAGGACGATACCCACCGCGATGGCGGGCATTTCGAGCAGCACCACGAAGAGCGGGAGGTAGGCCTCGTACGCTATGCCGCGGGCCTCGAG
>JAUIEP010000213.1 GCA_030428835.1 Gammaproteobacteria bacterium
GCCGCCCAGTGCCTCCGCGCGCGCCAGCGCCTCGGTCATGGTGAGGTTGGTGTGCAGGCCCGCGAGGGCGAAGGGTTCGTCCTCGGCCAGCGAGGGTAGCGACGCCAGCGTCGACACCAGGACGAGAAGTTGGCAGAGCGTTTTGTGCATGGGTTGGCCCGGTGGCTGCTGCGAGTGGAGCGGGCTTGTGTGGCCCGGCGCGTCGGCACAGCTTACACGACACCGCCCCGCGCACAACGCGAAGGTGTGGGCTGTGTGCGACGCTCAACACAGCTTTCCTCTCCAGGGCTGGCATGTGACCTGGAAGGCAACGTTGTCCAGGTAGTGACAGCTTTTTTTACACTTACCTCAAACATTACAGCTCTGTAATGCCCGGAACGCTGCAAAAACAAGCGCTTAGCGCCGGTGGCATAAAAATTGCCACTTTCTCGAGGCACGGGTTATCTGGAGGGACGCCAAAGCCCAGGAGTGACAAGCAGGGAACCGCCGCCGGCGCGCGCAGACCCTTTATAAATAGTGGTTTGCTGTTCAGGTATTCACGATTCACATGATTGAATCGGGCCTGTTTCTAAGGTAGCGTGTGGCTTGCTTGGGCGTTTGTGCTGTATCCACTCTGCGGCTTCATACTCAACCGGGCACCTGCGGGGCGCACTACTGCTAAAGACACCGCCTTCGCTTAGGGCCCACTTCGGCATTCCATCTACTGGGTAGACCGGGTGCGACAGAGTCGGTTGGGTATCGTTTCTCAGTATGCATGCCTGGTGCGGGGGTTGTTAGCCTCTCGCGCTCATGGTGAACAGCGCCTTGCTCTGCGGCCATGGATGGTAGCGCCTGCAAACAGGGTCCGAAGATACGGACCGACGATATAAAGGTAAAGAGTATGAACTTCACATCCATTGCACGTTTCACTCTGCAATCGTTTAGGCAAATGTCGGTCTGCGGAGCGCTTTGTGCAGCTGTGGTTGCAACACTCGCCATCAGCGCCGTACCGGCCGCGGCCCAACCTTCATTCATTGCGTTCGAGAGCGGCCATGTCCGCCCGGTGGCAATGACGCCCAACGGCAATCGACTGATCGCCGTCAACACGCCGGACAACAGCATCGAGGTTTACAAGGTGGCCTACGGCGGCTACCTGGTGCACTGGCGCTCCATCCCCGTGGGCATGGAGCCGGTGTCGGTAGCGGCGCGTTCCAACAACGAGGTGTGGGTGGTCAACCACCTGTCCGACAGCGTGAGCATTGTCGACATTCCCTCGGGCAAGGTAACGCGTACCCTCCTTGTCGGTGACGAACCGCGCGACATCGTGTTTGCAGGCACCGGCGGTAACCGCGCATTCATTACCACCGCGCACCGCGGCCAGCACAGGGAAGACCCGTCTGTGGCCGCAGTTCCAGGCTCCGGCGACCCGGGGCTGCTCACCGAGGGCATCGGCCGCGCCGATGTCTGGGTGTTTGATGCGACCGCCATCGGCACCTCCTTGGGCGGCACGCCGGTTGAAATCCTGAGCTTCTTCGCGGACACTCCCCGCGGTCTCGCCGTGTCACCGGATGGCAACACCGTTTACGTTGCCGCTTTCCAGTCCGGTAACCAGACGACCGTGATCAACGAAACGGTCGTGCCCAACGGCTTCAATGCCAACGGCGTTCCCGGCCCCGACGACAACTGCTGGCAGAACGATGCGGATCCCGCCTGCGAGGAGAGCGAACCCGCACCCGAAGTGGGCGTGATCGTTAAGTATGACGGCTCCGACTGGCGCGACTCCAAGGGCACCAACTGGAACTCGGACGTCAACTTCTTCCTGCCGGACCACGACGTGTTCTCGATCAACGCCAACACACTGGCGACCGGCTCCATCGTCGAGTACGACCACGTCGGCACCATCCTCTTCAACATGGTGGTGAACCCGGTCAGCGGCCGCGTCTACGTGACCAACACGGAGCTGCCGAACAATGTCGAATTCGAGGGCCCCGGCATTCACGGGGGGAGCACGGTGCAGGGCCGCCTGTCCGAGTCGCGCATCACCGTGCTCAATCCGGGCACCGGCGGCGTCGACCCGCAGCACCTGAACCAGCACATCGACTACAACCAGCGCCACACTGACGCCGGCGCGGACCACGCGGCGATCGACGCCCAGGCGGCGCACAGCCTCGCCACGCCTATGCAGCCGGTGGTGTCCAGCGACGGCGCAACGCTGTACGTCGCTGCCTTCGGCTCCGGCAAGATCGGGGTGTTCGACACCGCCGACATCGAGGACGCCAACTTCGAGAGCAACTTCGACCCCACGGCGGAGAGCGGCAACTACATCAACGTGGGTGGCGGCCCCAGCGGCATGGTGCTGGACGAGGCCAACAACCGCCTGTACGTGATGACGCGTTTCAACAACCAGTTGGAGGTCATCGACCTGTCCACCAACAATACGGTGGAGACGCACGCATTGCCCAACCCCGAGCCGCAGTCGATCATCGACGGCCGCCCGTTCCTGTACGACGCGACGATCACGTCGGCCAACGGCGAGGCCTCCTGCTCCAGTTGCCACATCTTCGGCAGCATGGACCAGCTCGCCTGGAACCTCGGCAACCCCGACGACCACGTCACCACCAATTCGCAGCCCTTCGCGACGTCCGGTATCGCGCAGGACTTCCACCCGATGAAAGGCCCGATGACCACGCAGACCCTCAAGGGCATGGCGACCCACGGCGCCCTGCACTGGCGCGGCGACCGCGTGGACGGAAACTTCGGCCTCGACCCCTGCGCGGAGCCGACCGGGGCGCCCTGCTCCGAGGATCACTCGTTCAATAACTTCATCGTCGCGTTCGAGGGCCTGGTCGGTAAGCACGGCACGATCTCCGACCCCGACATGCAGGAGTTCACGGACTTCATCCTGCAGGTCTTCCTGCCGCCGAACCCCGTGCGCGGACTCAACAACGCGCTGAGTTCCGCCGCGCAGCAGGGCCGGAACCGGTTCTTCGGTGCGACCACCGACGGCGCCGTCAACTGTGACGGTTGCCACACGCTCAACCCGGGGAACGGCTTCTTCGGTACGGGCGGCGAGCAGAGCAACGAGGGCGAAACGCAGCAGTTCAAGGTGCCGCACATGCGCAACATGTACGACAAGATCGGCATGTTCGGGCAGACCCCGGGACCGGAACTGGGCGACCAGGTCCGCGGTTTCGGCTTCCTGCACGACGGCTCCGTCGACACCATCTTCAACTTCCTCGGCGCCTCCGTTTTCACACTGAACAACGTGGAGCAGCGTGCACTGGAGGCCTTCGCCCTCGAGTTCCCGTCCGACCTCGCGCCGATCGTCGGCCAGCAGGGTACGCTGGCTGCCGGCCTCGGTCCCACCGTCGGTCCCCGTCTCGACCTGCTGAACACCCGCTCCAACGCCAATTTCAACTCGCTGACGCTGGGTGGCGCGGTGAAGGAGTGTGAGGTGATCGCCAAGGGCACGGTAGGCGGTGTGCAGCGCGGCTGGTTGCGCCAGCCCGGCGGACAGTTCCTGTCCGACGTGGGCACGCTGATCAGCAACGGCGACCTGCGCAATCTCGTCAACTCCGAGGGTCCCGTCACCTATACCTGTGTGCCGCCGGGTTCGGGCACGCGCATGGGCATCGACCGCGACGAGGACGGCGTGCTCGACGGGCTGGATAACTGTCCCACCGTGGCCAACGGCGGGCAGTCGGACGGCGACGCCGACGGTATCGGCGACGCCTGCGACAACGTGGTAGGTCTCGACAGTGACAACGACGGTATCGGCGACGGCGTCGACAACTGCCCATTGGTTGCCAACCCCGGGCAGGAAGATACCAACAACGACGGCAGGGGCGACGCCTGCGAGATCAACGGCTGTTAAAGCGTGTCGCGACAGCCGCGCGCCGTGCCGCGCGGCTGTCCTTCCCCACTTTTTACGCTACCTCGCTTATCGTCCAGCGTTTATAGTAGCGGTTCGACGCGGCGGCCGCTGCCGCACGCCCGTCACGCAACAGAGGCGCGCCTATGTATCCTGCCGGCCTGTTCGGTCTTGACTGGTTGCGGGTGCTTATCACACCCGTCGCCCTTTTCGGTATCACGTTTTTCGTGCTGTACATCCGTGGCGAGGGCGCCCGGGCGGGCAGGGCGATACTGTTGTTGATCGGCATCGCTATCGTCGGCTTGCTGGGCGCCAAGCTCTTCTCGCTGTGGACGCGGGGCTGGGAGTGGCGCTCCCTGTCGGCGGAGCTGAGTGGCGGCCTGCGTTACCCCGGCGCGATGATCGGTATCGTCCTGCTGTCGCCGCTGTTGAAGCGGTTCATCCTGCCCGAACTCCCTCTGGCACGCTTCCTGGACGTCCTTGCGATTACGGTCTGTTTCTCCTTTGCGCTGGTGCGCGTGAGTTGCTTCCTGAATGGCTGTTGCACGGGTGTACAGTGCGACGCCGTCTACTGCCTGAGTTTCCCGGTGGGTACGCAGCCCTGGTACTACCAGTTGCAGAACGGCCTGTTACCCCAGGCCGACCATCCCAGTCATCCCGTCTTGCCCCTGCACTTTTTATTCATGGCCGCGTCCTTTGCGGTGGGCGTATTCCTGCTGTGGTTCGATGGGCGACGCAGCTTCAACGGACAGGTGGCTCTGCTGTACCTGGTCCTGCACGACGGTGCCAAGGGCCTCCTCGAATCCCTGCGCGACCCCTACGTTGCGCAGTTGCAGATCACCTCGCTGACCACCAGTGCGCTGGCCCTGCTGGTGCTCCTGTTTATCCTGTACCGGCGTCGCGCCGCCGCAGGCTGATCGCGCGCCTTCGCGGTAGTTGCCTGCCCCCGGCCGCGGCGCTTAAATAGCAACTGGCTGCCGCCGCATACCCATAATTACAGGTCGTACCCACAGGAGCAGGCCGACATCCACTTGCCACGCGCCCTCAGCTACCCCGCGTTGTACTACCCGGTTTTCCTGCTGGCGTTGGTGCTCGTCTTCCTGTCGGCGCGGGCCGTCGTGGTGCCGTCGTTTGAATTGCAGCCGCTGCCGGTGAATGACTACAGTGTGCGGCGCTGTGCGATGGCCGGCGCGGACGGCACGCGGGTACTGCGCCTGCTGGACGCTGTGTACCTGGAGGGCTCGGTACTGTTCCACCGCTGGTGCGAGTCACCGGCGTTCGCCGCGCACTTCGGCGCGCTGGAGTCGCGCAGCGTGCACCGCGACTACTTCAACCTGCGCGAGTTGCACGAGTCTCGCTACGACCTCGTGCTCGCCAAGCCCGAGCTTATCGAGGGCGCGGTGGTCGCCGGAGCCGGCGTGCCCTATCGCATGATTGCCCAGTACCGGGCCTACGGCAGCCAGCTCGTGGCGTTGTCGGGCAAGCCTGAACTCACGCGCGAGTGGCTGGTCGGCCGCACGATCGGCCTGCTGGACGACCCCAACAGTGTGTCGGCCTACCAGGTTCCCATCTCGGCCCTGCGCGAGCGCGGCCTGATGGACGTCGCCGACATTACCTACTTCCGTTCCTACCGCGAGATGTACCGCGCACTGTTCGCGCACAGGGTCGACGCCATTGCCTCCATCGTGAGTGACGAGGGCCCGCAAAGTGAACTGCAGGTGCCCGACGGGCTGGTGCTTGCCGAGAACCTGCCGGGCCCCGCGTGGTTTGCCTCGCGGGAACTTATCGACAGCGCGGCCTACTGCACGGTGATCGAGGGCATTGCGCGCTTTGGTGAGGAAACCCGCGTCGACTTCTTTCGCGACATACGGGTCGAGGTACCCTGCGGTGAGTAATCGATCCTGGCTGCTACTCGGCTGGTTGTGCGGCACTGCTTTGCTCTGTGTGCTCGTATACGGCGAAAACCGGGCGCGCCTGGAAGATGCCGTGACGGAGCATGTGCGCCAACACCTGGCCCTCACGCTCAGCGAGGCGCACTTCTCCAGCGCCGACAACGAGGTGAACGATGTCGAGGGGCTTGCGCACGTGGGTGCGCAGATCAACGCCGCCCTCGCCGGGCTGGTGCAGACGCGCTGGTACTCGCCGCGCGATGCCTGCGTCGTGGCGCTGGTGTCGGTGGACGGCGTGGCGGTGGCGGAC
>JAUIEP010000026.1 GCA_030428835.1 Gammaproteobacteria bacterium
CCGTGAACGAAAGCTCTACCCGAACTTTCGGATCGATTCGGCGCTCGGGCCGAGGGATTGATCACAACGCCCTAAGGGGCGCTGTGACCCCTGCGGGGCGCCTCCGCTGCGCTGCGGCGTCAAAATTGCTCCTGTGGTCGCAATTTTTCGAACGGGGTTCTCATCCAAATCCCACTCGCCACAATAAATGAAAAAGGGCCACCCTTGCGGGTAGCCCTTTTTCATTTATGGCGGAGAGCGAGGGATTCGAACCCTCGATAGGGTATAAGCCTATACACCCTTAGCAGGGGTGCGCCTTCAGCCACTCGGCCAGCTCTCCGGAAGGTCAGATTCTGCGGCAAATACGGCGCGAAACGCACCCGGCCACAGGCGCGGCATCATACCACAATCGTCATGGAATCAAAGTGTTGCGGGTGCTGGCCGCCCTATTCCGGGCCCTTCTTGGACTCCGGTTCCTCGCCGCCCTGGATGCGGCTGTAGATCTCTTCGCGGTGTACCGCGACGTCGCGCGGCGCATTCACGCCGATCCGCACCTGGTTGCCCTTGACGCCCAACACCGTCACGGTGATGTCATCGCCTACCATCAGGGATTCACCCACTCTGCGGGTCAGTATCAGCATCGGTTCTCATCTCCAGTCGGGCAATTCGCAGCGGTTCCCGACTCGTCCCTTACGGCTAATCCGGCCGTAATACTTGCGGTGCACTACTAGTTGTAGTCAACATCCGGGCAAACGCAATATTGGGAAATATCGCTTTATTTGCCCTTGCACATCAATCACTTGCAGAGCTTAGTCCAGATTCTCGGCTTCCGGTTCCTTGTCGAGCCCGAATGATGAATGCAGCGCGCGGACCGCGAGTTCCAGGAACTTCTCCTCGATGATCACGGAGATCTTGATCTCGGAGGTCGTGATCATCTGGATGTTGATGCCCTCCTCGGCCAGCGCGCGGAACATCTGGCTGGCCACACCGGCGTGGGAGCGCATGCCGACACCGACCACCGAGACCTTGGCGATCTTCGCGTCGGAGCTCACTTTCTCCGCGTTGATCTCCTTCGCCACGGCGTTGAGCACGTCCTCGGCGCGCGGCAGGTCGCCCCGGCTCACGGTGAACGTGAAGTCGGTCGTGTTGTCGTGGCTGACGTTCTGCACGATCACGTCCACCTCGATGTTGGCTTCGCCCACGGGGCCGAGGATGCGATAGGCCACGCCGGGCATGTCCGGCACGCCCTCGATGGTGAGCTTGGCCTCGTCGCGATTGAAGGCGATGCCCGCGATCGTCGGGGTTTCCATGGCGCTGTCCTCTACTGTGATCAGGGTGCCGGGGCCGTCCTGGAAGCTGTGCAGGACGCGCAGGGGCACGTGGTATTTACCGGCGAACTCCACGGCGCGAATCTGCAGCACCTTGGAGCCCATGCTGGCCATTTCCAGCATTTCCTCGAAGGTGATCTGCGACAGCCGGCGCGCGCCGTCCACGACGCGCGGGTCGGTGGTGTACACGCCGTCCACGTCGGTGTAGATCTGGCACTCGTCCGCCTTCAGGGCGGCGGCCAATGCCACGGCAGTGGTGTCGGAGCCGCCGCGGCCGAGGGTGGTGATGTTGCCGTGTTCATCCACGCCCTGGAAGCCGGCGACCACGAGGACGTAGCCCTTCTCCAGGTCCGCGCGCAGGCGTGCGTCGTCGATCTCGCGGATGCGCGCCTTGGTGTGGGCGCTGTCGGTGAGGATGCGCACCTGGCTGCCGTTGTAGGACTTGGCCTTCTGGCCGCGCTTGGCCAGGGCCATGGACAGCAGCGCGGTGGTGACCTGCTCGCCGGTGGACACGAGTACGTCCATCTCGCGCGGCACGGGGCGGGGCTGGATCTGGTGGGCGAGGTCGATCAGGCGGTTGGTCTCGCCCGCCATGGCGGAGACGACCACGACCACGTCATGGCCGTCGGCGCGGAAGCTGGCCACCTTGTCGGCGACCTGCTCGATGCGCTCGATGCTGCCGACCGAGGTGCCGCCGAATTTTTGGACGATTAGGCTCATTGACTCAATTTGCTTGCTCTAGCCGTCGCCCCCGCGCAGGCGGTGGCCCAGTGACTTGTGGCAAGGTCGCTGGGTCCCCGCCTGCGCGGGGACGACGGGACCGGGCACAACCCCAAACAAGCGGGGCTACCCAAAAAGGGGCGCCATTAAACACCAAAGCGCTGAAAGTTTAAACAGTAACAAGCACTTAGAGGCTTATTTGGGTCACGGGCCGCGGTGGTGCGAGCCCTACCCCAACTGCCCCGCCACCCACTCCGGCACGGCCTTCAGGGCCTCCGGCAGGCCCGCCACGTCGGAGCCGCCGCCCTGGGCCATGTCCGGGCGGCCGCCGCCCTTGCCGCCCAGGCGCTGTGCGAATTCCTTCATGAGGTCGCCCGCTTTCAGGCGGTCGGTGAGGTCCTTCGTCACCCCCGCCGTGAGGGCGATCTTGTCGTCGTTCACCGCCGCGAGCAGGATCACGGCCGAGCCGAGCTTGTTCTTGCACTGGTCCATGGTGTCGCGCAGGGATTTGGCGTCGGCGCCGTCGACGTTGGCGGCGAGCACCTTCACGCCGGACACCTCCACGGCATCGGCCGTCAGGTCGCCGCCGGCGGAGCTCGCGAGTTTCTGCTTGAGGCGCTCGATCTCCTTCTGCAGGTCGCGGTTCTCGCTGCGCAGGGCCGCCACCTTGTCCGTCACGTTGGACGCGTTGCCCTTGACCACCTCGCAGACTTCCGCGAGTTGCCGCTCCACCGCGTCGAACTGCGCCAGCGCGCCGGCGCCGGTCACCGCCTCGATGCGGCGCACGCCGGCCGCCACGCCGGACTCGGACACGATACGCATCAGGCCGATGTCGCCCGTGGCCGCCACGTGGGTGCCGCCGCACAGTTCGACCGAGTAGTCGTTCACGCCCATCGAGAGCACGCGCACCTCGTCGCCGTACTTCTCGCCGAACAGCGCCATGGCGCCGGCCGCCACGGCGTCGTCCATCGACATGATGCGCGTGGTCACGGGCGTGTTCGCGCGCACCTGGTCGTTGACGATGGTCTCGATGCGCTTCAGTTGGTCCGCGCTCACCGCCTCGGGATGGGAGAAGTCGAAGCGCAGGCGCTGCGAGTCCACCAGCGAACCCTTCTGCTGCACATGCTCGCCGAGTACCTCGCGCAATGCGGCGTGCAGCAGGTGCGTGGCGCTGTGGTTGAGCCGCGTGCTCTGGCGCACGCTGGCATCGACCTGCGCATTGAGTGTCATGCCCGTGGAGACATTGCCGGACAGGACCTTCACGTGGTGCAGGTGCTGGTCGGAGGCCTTGGTGGTGTCCGTGACCTCAACCTTGACACCGTCTGCCTGCAGGTAGCCGGTATCGCCCACCTGGCCGCCGGACTCGCCGTAAAACGGCGTGCGGTCGAGCACGATCACACCGCTCTCGTCGGCGCCCAGGCTGTCGACGGCCTCCCCGTCCCTGAGCAGCGCGGTCACCGTGCCTGCGCCGCTGAGCCCGTCGTAGCCGGTGAACTGCGTACTGCCCTCCAGCGTCAGTACGTCGTTGAAATCGACCTTGAAGCTGCCGCTCTCCTGTGAGCGCGACCGCTGCTGCGCCATGGCGGCCTCGTATCCCGCCTCGTCGAGCGTCAGGCCGCGCTCGCGCGCGATGTCGTTGGTAAGGTCCAGCGGAAAGCCGTAGGTGTCGTAGAGCTTGAACACCACGTCGCCCGGGATCACGGTGCCTGCGAGCCCGTCCAGCGCCTCTTCCAGGATCTGCATGCCGTTGTCGAGCGTCCTGGCGAACTGCTCTTCCTCGGTCAGCAGGGCCTTCTCCACCTGCGCCTGCGCTTTCGCGAGCTCCGGGTAGGCCTCGCCCATCTCGCCCACCAAAGTGGCCACGAGCTTGTGGAAGAACGGGCCGGTCGCGCCGAGCTTGTTGCCGTGGCGCACGGCGCGGCGGATGATGCGGCGCAGCACGTAGCCACGGCCCTCGTTGCCGGGCAACACGCCGTCGGCCACGAGGAAGGCGCAGGAGCGGATGTGGTCGGCAATCACGCGCAGCGACTTGTCCTCGAGGTCGCTCACGTCCAACAGCTTCGCTGCGGCGCCGATCAGCGCCTGGAACAGGTCGATCTCGTAGTTGCTGTGCACGCCCTGCATCACGGCGGCGATGCGCTCCAGCCCCATGCCGGTGTCCACCGAGGGTTTGGGCAGGTCATGCATCGTGCCGTTCGAGTCGCGGTTGAACTGCATGAACACCAGGTTCCAGATCTCGATATAGCGGTCGAGATCGTCGTCCTTCGAGCCCGGCGGGCCGCCGGGCACGTCCTCGCCGTGATCGTAGAAGATCTCGCTGCAGGGGCCGCAGGGGCCGGTGTCGCCCATCTGCCAGAAGTTGTCTTCTTCCAGGCGCGAGATGCGCTCCTTCGGGAAGCCGATGTCGTTGACCCAGATGGCCTCGGCCTCGTCGTCCGACACGTGGCAGGTCACCCACAGTTTTTCCGGGGGCAGGCCCAGCGTCACGGTAAGGAATTCCCAGGCGAAGCGGATGGCGTCCTGCTTGAAGTAGTCGCCGAAGCTGAAGTTGCCGAGCATCTCGAAGAACGTGTGGTGGCGCGCGGTATAACCCACGTTTTCGAGGTCGTTGTGCTTGCCGCCCGCGCGCACACAGCGCTGGCTGGAGGCGGCGCGGGAGTACGGGCGCGGGTCGGTGCCCAGGAACGTGTCCTTGAACTGGTTCATCCCGGCGTTGGTAAACAGCAGCGTGGGGTCGTTGGCGGGCACCAGCGAGCTGGAGGCCACACGCGTGTGTTCCTGCTGTTCAAAGTAGGCCAGGAAGGCCTCGCGAATCTCTCCGGTCTTCATACTGTGTTCCAGGTTCTGCGAAAGGCGGCCGCGAGTGCGCGGCGGGTGCTCAACCGATCCCGAAGCTCCTCCCGGACAACAGGTGGATGTGCAGGTGGAAGACGGTCTGCCCGGCGTCTGCGCCGTTGTTGATGACAATGTTGCAGGCCTCGTCCACGCCCAGTTGCTCGGCGACCTTCTTCGCCGCGAGCAGCAGGTGACCCAGCAGAGCCTGGTCTTCGGGGCCCGCGTCGACCAGCCGGGGAATCGGTTTGCGCGGAATGACCAGCACGTGCACCGGCGCCTTGGGGGCGATGTCGTTGATGGCCACGCAGTGCTCGTCCTCGTAGACGAAGTCCGTGGGAATCTCGCCGCGGGTGATCTTGCCGAATATCGTGTCTTCTGCCATGCCCCTGTCCCGGTTTCTAGCCCAGTTTCTCGTCGGCGGTGAGTTGTCGCGCCTCGCTCTCGAGCATGACGGGGATGCCGTCACGGACCGGGTAGGCAAGACCCGAGGCCTTGCAGATCAGCTCTTCTTTCTTCTCGTCGTACTCCACCGGCGCCTTGCTCACGGGGCACACCAGGATACTGAGCAGCTTCTTGTCAATCATCGGTTCTTTGGACGCGCAAACGGAGCGCCATTATACGGCCTTTTGGCCCCCGTGGGGATGACCGGGTGCGGCCGGGGAACGACCGCCTGCGCCCGCCTGGCGGCGGGTTCTCCCGGCCAATCACGGCCCCGCCGGGGCAGGGTTGGCGGGCGTCGCCGGGGTGGTTGCGGGGCGCTCGCGCGTGCAGGCAAATTTCCTGCCCCCGGCCTCGATCATGGCCTCGCTCCCCTTGTTCCAGAAGCTGACGCCCCCGGCAGAATACTTCGCGCCGGAGGCCGTGCGCTCCCGCGCGAGGACATGGCGCTTACCCGCGAACAGCAACTCCATGGTTTCGGGACCGGCGAACCGTGTGCCCGCGGTGCCCGCCACACCGCAATCGAACAAGATGCTCACGCCGGAAGGCAGGTCAAGGGGTTGCGGCTGATCGACGTCCTCGGTCTGCCGGCCAAGGTCTGCGCCGGGCGCCGCCGAGGCAGTCGGTAAGCGCTCCTGTGCATGTACACAGCCGCCCAGCAGCAGGAGAACGCCCACACCCGCAACCGGGCCATTGATGCAAAGACCTCGTCGCAAGCACCACAAAGCGTGGATCACACCGCCACTGATTGCGGGTATGGCGCTGCGGGTTGGCCGCACCTGCCCCGGAAAATTCGCCAGCACCGGCGCCGGTTACCGGCGCAGTCGCGTGCGCGACATCTGGGGTCGCGCACGTTCCCGCGCCATACCCCGTTGCCGCGCGAGGTTCGCGCGATCCATCGCGGCGCGGTCGAAGTGCCCCTGGCCCGCCCGGTCATGTACCTGCGAGCCGCCGCCCTGCCATTGTCCCGTCGCGGTCCTGCCCAGCGTATCGGCGGAGCGGTCGCGCGCGGCTGCGTTGCCGGGCACCTGCCAGTCGCCGCCGCTGCGCGTCTTCCAGCCGTCCTTACCGCGCTGCGCGATATTGCCATTGGCGTCGGCAAACACGTTGTTCGCGCGGCCCGTCGCGGGCCTGGCCTGCTTGAGGCTCTTGCGCGCGCTCGTGGCATCCGCGAGGCGCGCGCGGTTGTCGCTGTTGTGGTAGATATTCTGGCGGCTGTTGTCGAGTCTCACCCGGTCCCCGCGATCGATGCGATTGCCGATATTGGTGCGGTTGCCCACGTTGACGTTGTTGCCGATGTTGATGTCGCCCGTATTGATGACCACGGGGCCGCGATAACCGCCGCCATACCAGCCACCGCAGCAACCGCCGTAATGGTAGCCACCACCCCAACTCACGCCGAAGGTGAAAAAGCCGGTGGAGTAACTCAACCCGAAACTCCAGCCGGTCCAGGGGTTGTAACCCACGTTGAAGCCCCAGGTGGGGGGGCGCGGGTAGTAGTAGCGGCCGTAGTAGGGAGGGTAATACCAGCCCGTGCCGTATACCGGCACGCCGTAATAGGGGAAGCTCCACATGTAGCCGGGGAGGTAGCCCACGTACACAATGTCCGGCGTCGACTCGTACACATGCACGTAGGTGGTGTTGTACACGGGTGAACTCGGGGGAATCTTGCCGATTTCCTCCTCGGGGATGCTGTCGGCTACCTGCCACGGCCCGGTCGCGGAGCCGGCCGTAAACCAGACCCCGTTGTCGACCGCGTAGTAACGCTTGTCGATGAGCAGCACCTGCGTCGCGGTATTCACCGCGTAGGAGACTGACGTGCCCGTAACCTTCTCGAATTTGGGCTTGCCGTCGTACTCGACCTCGAGGGTCGCGGCATCGCGCTTGATCGCGGCCGTCTGGGGAATCTGCGCATCGAGCAATGCGTCTTCCGCCTCGGGCGTACCGGCGACGGCGGTGCGCAGGCCGCCGATGTCGGAGTCCGGCGGTATGTCGCGAAACTCCGCGGGGAGTTCGTCCGCCGGCACGAAAGTCCAGGGGCCCTTGTCGGACTTGGCGCGATACCAGCGGCCGGACAGCAACAGGTACATATTGCCGTTGGAAAGATACCTCAGCCACGGGGATTCCGTGTTGTTGACGTAGAGAATGGCGCCGCCCTGCAGTGACTTCCAATCGGGCTTGCCCTGCGTCACGATCAGCTCCGTGGGCTCATCGACCGCCACGATCGCGGGCGGGCTGTCGGGCTGCTCTGCATCGGTCGCGGCCTGCTGCAGCATCTTCTCGAGGTCCGCCGGCGGGTTATCCGTCACCTTCCAGGGCCCCATGGCGTTGTCCGCCCGGTACCAGAACTTGCCGCTGGACAGCCAGTATTCCCTGCGCTTCTTGCCCGCCACGACGGCCAGGGGCGTATTGAGCACTCGCTCGTAGGGGCTGTTGTCCAGCTCGGCGTAACGCGGCTCGCCGTCGTACAGCAACAACACCGCCGGCTCCTCCCGGAACAGGATCTGCGGCGGTTCGTGCTTCAGTTCCCTGAGGCTGTCCTGCTCGATTTCCGCCACCTTCAGGCTGGCCGACAGCCGCTCCAGGGAGATCGTGAACCCGTTCTCCGGGATAGCGGCTTCGACGACCGCGGTGAAGCGCTGTTCACCGGCGTCCTTCGAATCGGGCCAGCGCACCTGCGTGACTTTCAGGTCGCGAATCTGCGCCGTGCCGGCCGCACGGTCAGTGTCGATTTTCGCCTCGAACCAGAAGGCGCCGAAAATTGCATCGGGCCTACCCTTCAGCTCCAGGGACATCGCGGCGCGCCCCGTCAGCGTGTTGCCGTCGAGGGACTCCGGCTGGGGCTGGTAGACAATGATGGAGCCCTCCTGCGCCGTGACTTCCTTGGGCCATTCGAGCGACGCGAACGCCGCCGAACTCAGCAACAGGCCCAGGACGAGCAACAGGCGCGGTGCCCATGCAGTCCCGCGCGGACGGCCGCCCGACGCGCCACGAAAGCCGCGGATGCCGCCGGTGCATTCGCGTGTTGTTTCCGGGCGCACCATTACGAGGTGCTGCAGGTGATTTCTCATGACAGTTTTCTCTTCAGACGGCGTTGTGGACCATCGCGTTGGCCGGTTGCCCTGTGCACCCGCCTACCATTAACCAACCCGGTCGCGATGGCGACCGATGCGAGGCAGCGCGGCACCCGGGCCGGCCCGGCGGCCAGGCTCTTCCTGCCAAAAAGATAGACCAGGTTTGCAGCGGATGGAAATGGCACGTGTGCTTCAGATAGGGCACACGGCGCAGCGACATACGCAGCGCGTGGCGCCGCCCTCTCGCACTGGCCCGCGCAGGTGCATTTGATTAGCATAGGCCGCGTAACGCGAGAGAGTGCATCGCCATGCCGCCAGCAGCAATCAAATTCCGGATACTGGTAGCCAGTGTCTTGTTCGCGCTCCAATCGACCGTGACATGGTCCGAAGACGCCGGGTTTATCGCGCAACAGATCGACGCGTTCCGCGACAGCGACTTCAACGTCAAGCGCGCCGATTCCAACACCCCTTTCATACCCCTCGCTTTCGTCGGCGCCAGCCGGTACGGGAGGGCCGAAGTTGAGGCGGACAAGCGCGGCGTGAAAACCGCCTACGATATCAGCAGCCTCTCCCAGGGCGCGTTCGTCCCTTATATCCTGAACGAACGCGACCTGTTCGGTGTCGGCGAATATGTCAGTTTTTCCAGTTTTCGCGTCGAGGACGGACCCGTCGAGAATTTCGAGGTGACGACGATCGGCGTACCGCTGGGGTGGGCGCGACAGATCAATCCCGAATGGCAGGCCATGAGTTTCGTCATGCCCATGGGGCACGACAACACGCTGGAGACCGGAGGTTGGACATGGCAGACGCTGGGCGGCGCGTTCACCCGGTGGACCCAGAACGAGGAGGTATGGTGGGCGTTCGGCGTCTACTTCGATGTGGGGTCGCAGGAGAGCTTCGCACTGCCCTACATCGGCGCCTCCTGGCTGATCAACGAGGCCTGGACGGTCAGCGCGATACTCCCGTGGCCATCCATCAACTACTCCCCGAACGACAGGTGGCTGGTCAGGTTCGGAGCCTCCCCTTCCGAGGCGTCATGGTCCATCAGCCCCGAGGACGGCAACGCGACCCTGAACCTCGACGCCTTCGATTTCGGCATCGGCGTCGAGCGCAGGCTGTCACGCCTGCTCTGGCTGAGTGGCGAGGTCGGTGTGGGAGGCCTGCGCAACTTCAGGGTTTCGGACACCCAGATTGACGAGCCCGATTTCGACGCGGGCTCAAGCTGGTACGCCGGCATCGACATCAAGCTCAGGCCGCCCAAGCTGCTGTGAGGCGCGTCTGGTGCTCCGGGTCTAATGTTTAGGGTCTAGGACTCCGGCATCGGCGGCACGAGGAGCTGCGGATCGATGCGCTCGCCGCGCCAGCTCATGCGCCAGTCCAGGTGCGGGCCGGTGGCGCGCCCCGTGGCGCCGATCTCGCCGATCAGGTCGCCTGTGCGCACCTCCTGCCCGACTTCAACCAGCACTTTCGACAGGTGCAGGAACGACGAGGACAGGCCGTAGCCGTGATCCAGGATGATCGTGCCGCCGGAATAGAACAGGTCGTCCTCCGCCAGCGTCACCACGCCGGCACTCGGCGCGCTCACCGGGCTGCCCGTGGGCAGCGCCACATCGACGCCGTAGTGGGGACTGCGCGGCACGCCGTTGTAGAAGCGTTGGCTGCCGTATACGCCGGAGATGGGTCCCACGGCCGGCCAGGCGAAGCCGTCCAGGGCAGCGCGCAGCAGGTCGGGGCGCTGCAAGCGCCGCCCCTTCGCGGCGGCCACCAGCTCGCGCTCGCGGGCGATACGCGCCTGGCGTTCGGGTGGCGGCGTCACGGTTTCCTGGGGCACACCTTCCACGCGCTGGATCACGTAGTCGCGCTGCGCGATGGCGAGCTGCACGGAGCACGGCGCCGGCCCGGTGACCGTTAGCTCCGCGGCGGGCGCGGCGTCGCGCCCGAAACCGGCGAAGAAGGTGCCGTCGGGGAGCACATCCAGGTCGGCGCCACCGAGGGAGACCGCGCTGCCCGGCGGGACTCGCCCCGCGACCAGGCCGCCCTGCACGAGATCACCACTCAGCGCAGGGCACCCCGCCGCCGGCGCCGGGCTTGCCAGCAGGGCCAGCAGCAGCGCGACGCAGCAGCGCTGCCAGCGCGCCGGGACGGCTCTATGTCGTTTCTGGTTCATCGGGTTCGTCCGGCTCGTCGGGTTCGTCAGGCTCATCCGGTTCATCCGGTTCATCCGGTTCATCCGGTTCATCCGGTTCATCCGGTTCATCCGGTTCGTCCGGCTCATCCGGTTCATCCGGTTCATCCGGTTCATCCGGTTCGTCCGGTTCATCCGGTTCGTCCGGTTCGTCCGGTTCATCCGGTTCATCCGGTTCATCCGGTTCGTCCGGTTCGCGACTCTCAAACTCGTGATTCCCATCCAGCCCTGTCGCGGACTCGAACTCCACCTCGTCGGCAACGCCGTCAGGAGAGCGTTCATCTTCAACTTTGACCAGCGCGCCGATCTCCAGCGCCGCGTAAAATTGCGCAGCCGAAACATCCTCGTCGTCGCTGGTCTCGAATTCTGCGCCGCGGGTGGCGAACTGGATACCCAGTACCGTGAGGCTGACACCGTCGACAAACGCCTCGACCGGCGCCTGGATGACGTCGTCATCGGGTTCCCCGCGATCGATGCGCGTTGCCAGGAGCGCATCGCCCGACATGATCGCCTCGACCTCGAGGAAGTCCCCGACGCGCAGGTCGGCGAGGCGCAGGGGATTCGCCCTGCCGGTATCATCTTCGAACTGGGTGCGCGCGTCGATGTCGACGGTCACCGAGCCGCCGAAGAACTGCAGCGTGACGCGGCGCGCTGCGGCGTCGATGGCAGCCACGGCCGCCTCGACCTCGATACGACCGCGACGCACTTCGACTTCTTCCGCGCGCAGCACGCGGCCGACGACAACCCCTTCCACCTCCACGATAACGCCATTCTCAAGCGTGAATCCCGCCGGCGTAATTTCCGCGCGGGAGGCGTCGACCGTAAAGCCGCTGACGCTAAAATTGCCCGGCCCGGCGAAATTGGCGATCGTCCCCTGTACGCTGATCTCGTCGCCATCGCGCGCCTGGTCACCGATGTCATCTTCGCGCTCCACCCTCGACGCCTGCAGGACACCGTCGACCAGGACGCCGCGAACCTCCACAAACTGGCCGTCTGCCAGTGTGCCGCCGGGCACGTCGCTGAGGTCTGCGTTGGAGTAATCCACCAGCGTACCGTCCAGTTCGAACGTCGTCGGGGTCAGGTTCGCAATCCTGGCTTTCACCTCGACCTGCGTGACACCGCTGACAAACTCCCCCGTCTTCGCCACGCGGGTCGCGCGCAGTTGCCCCGCGCCGATGGCAAATCCCGAGATTTCCAGCACATCCCCGACTGCAAGGGCGGCGAAGTCCACGTTGGCAAACACCGTGCCGGTGCGCTCAACGATGACCTCCGTACCCAGAATGGTGAGCAGCGCACTGTCACCGTCCCGGCTGAACTCGATGGTCTCCAGCGGCCCCTCGAGGTCATCGTCGAAGACCACACGGTCGGCGGTGCCGGTAAGGCCGTCAGCACTGCGTGTGCCGAATACGGTAACCACCATGCCCAGACCCAGCTGCGACTCCTGCGCATTAACGCCATCGATCTCGATCGCCGCGCCGGCGGTGTCGTACTCCACGCCGTTGACGAAGATACTGCCGAAGCCGTCGATCGTACCCGATGAGACCAGCCCGCTGCCGCCGATGCCTCCGCCGCCACCACCGCTGCTGCCACCGCAGGCGCTGAACACGAGCAGGAAAACAAGCAGTGGTGCGAGGCGCAATCTGGACAGGGACATCATGACTCCTCCGACCGGGGCCGGTAATCCGAGTAGTAAATGCCGACAGCGACGTACCGTGGTTCGACATCGTCATCTACGTCGATCTCGTGCTCCGACAGGAACCGGTGGTACTCCTCCAGCAATTCCTGCGAACGCTGGTTGGACAGTTCCTTGAAAGGCTCAATTGCATCGGGATGCACAAGCACGTTAAACACCTTGCGCTGGAAGTGGAGGTTGTTCTCTTCCGCCTGCAGGTTGTGGCCGATCGTCGCGATGAGTTCGGCAACGTCGTGGCCAAGGATGTTTACCTTCTCGAGGGGTGTCGCCACCGGTACGTAGGCACGGGCGAGCAGTTCGACGCCCTCCTGCCGCACCGCGACCGTGCCGCTCGCTTCCAACACCTTGAGCATGGCAACCGGCGGTATGTCTCCGCTGTACTCGCGCACGAGCGCGGCGAAGCTCGCCTCATCGCCCTCCATGGGCAGGATACGCGGGCGGCCGTCGGTATCGAGGTAATCCCTGTTGATGGTCCAGCCGGAAATCACTCGCACGGCGCGGTTGTAGCGCTGTGAGGAGGCCTCGTCGTCCAGGCCCTCCTGCTCGCGCAGGCGCTTGGCCTCCTTGCGCGTGAGGCCCGTGAGGGCGGATACCCCGGAGATACTGGGACGCTTGCCGGAGCCGGCCATCTGGTCAAACGCCTCGTCCACGTACACCTTGCGCGCAAGCTCCGCGAACGTGCCGTAGGCCATGCCGTGACGCAGCAAAACCGCGACCAGCGGGCGCAAAATGCGGATGACGGCTGCACTGAGGGCATTGTGCAGGGAATCGCTCATGTTTGGGATTATATTCCCTTTCTCCACCCGACTCCCGCGAATTCCGGCAAAAATTCGGCCGCACTACAGGAGAACCCGCCGCAGCGCTTCGCCGCGCGTGTCAAAAACGCCTGCGCACACCCAGGATGAGAAAGCCCTGCTGTACCTCGAAGTCCTCGCTGCCGAACTCCTGCAGCAGCCACTCGTAGCCGAACTCAGCCTCCAGGAAGAGGTCCCTGTTGAACTCGTAATCCAGCCGCACACCCGGGCGCGCCAGCACGGCGTCCTGGTCTACCTCGTCCAGGGTCCGGCGCGAGGCCTGCAGGCGCAGTGTCACCGTGAGTCCCCGCGACGCGTAGACCCGTTCGTCCGTGTAGATACTCAATACTTCGCTGGTATCGCCGGCGGTGTAACGCAAGCCGACACTCAGGCTGTCGCTCGCGAACACCGCATCGGGCCAGACATACTGCAGGCCGTAAGTGGTATTGGCGTCGGAGTCCGGCGCATCCGGTGAAAATTCGTAGCGCGGCAGTTCGCTCAGTTCAAAGTGGTAGACCTCCGCGATCAGGCGATGGCCGTTGTCGAGTTCCCGGTTCAGGACGACGGACGCGTAACGACTGAGAGCCGTCTTGTCGAGCGCGGCGTCGTAGACATCGCGGCCGGGGTCCAGCGTGTCGATGTACTCGTCGAGATTGACGCCGTACTCGCCGATAATCGCGTTGCTGGCACTGAGGAAGGGACTGCGCTGGTAGCCCAGCGTCGTGGACAGGTTCGTGGCCGCCCCGACATCCCAGCTACCGTTAAAGGTGAAGTTGTTGAGTTCCCCGAACTCGACGTCGTAGTCCAGCACCGCGAAGTAGCGCGAGGTGTCATTGAACCAGGAGAGTTGCCCACCCAGCGCCCTGCGCTCGGTCAGGCCGTCGAACTCCTGCTCCACGATGTAGCCCTGCAGGTTCAACGCGGATTTATCGGGCGCGAACTCAGCGCCCAGCGCGTACACCAGCCGGTCGCTGTCGCCCTGCTCGCGGCTCGAGGATGAAGGGAGTCCAACGGTGGCCAACAGCGACACGCTGCCGGCAAGCGGCACGCTCAGGGACGCCCCATCCAGGTAGCCGTAGACGCCCAGGTCCCTGCTGCGCCGGCGCCCCACGACAAGCTCCGTCCCGCTGCGCCGGTGGGTCACACCCATATAAAGATTGCTCACACGTCCGTCGGAGTCGCCGCGGTCGCCGTGATCCGACAGGTAGCCGCCGTTGACCCGGCCACGCCAGAGCCAGCCGTCACTCTGCCCGCGCAGGTGCAGGTCGACATCCCCCGCGATCGACGAGATGGGTGTCTCCCGGTCCTGGCCGTCGACTTCCCGGACGAGGCCGCGGTAGCGCATCGAGGCGCTGCCGTAGACCTGGGTGTCCCTGCCGGGCCGTCGCGCCGCGGCCAGCCTGGGTTGGTCGCTCGCGGTCCGCACCGCCAGCAGGCGCTGCCTGACACGCCCCTCCCCGACGCTCCGCGGGTAGGATTGCAGCCACTGTTCATACACCGCGCCCGCGCCGGCGAGGTCGCCCTGCTTTTCCAGGCACACGCCGTAGAGTTCATACGCCCACGCCGCCTGTTCCGGGTCCTGCGCGGCGCTCAGCTCCAGGTACATTGCGGCCGCGGTGCTGAAGTCATCCTCCGCGAACAGCCGCGCGGCCTCCTGCAGGCGCACGGCCACCTCTTCCCTGTCGCCCGGGACTTCCGCGACGGCACCCGCGACAAGCGCGACGCCGAGTAACGTGGCCAACAACGACCGCCGCACGCCCCTGCACACTGCTCTCGACTTAATCAAAATCGCCGTCTCCCACCCGGTGCTCGCCGGGCCTGAAATCCTTGATCGTCGTCAGGGTGCTGTCCTGGTACACGTGGCAGGAACCGCTGCAGTCGCGCAGTTCGGACACGTTGTAGTTGCGATCGGGATTCTCGTGCTTCCTGTGCGGCCCGCTTTCAAAATCGGAAGCGTGACAGCCGGCGCAGGAACCCGCGTAAGCCGCATGGGGCCACGGCAGGACCTGCGCGTTGGTCCGGTGGCAGTCGGTGCAGTCCAGGGAGCGCCGGTGCTCGCCGGGGTAACCCGGCGAGGTGTGACTGAAGGTATCGGGCGTCCAGCCTGTGGTCCGGTGGCAGCCGGCGCAGTCCAGGTTGGTCTGGAAATGGCCGTTGTCCTTGCCCGGTGCGGCAACGCCGTCGTGGCAGCTCGCGCAGTTGCCGGTGATACCCTGGTGACTGAAACCGGCCGGCGTCCACGCCACCGTGGAGTGACAGGCCACACAGTCCAGCGTCGTGGGCAGGTGATCACCGGGTTTGCCGTCCTCGATGCTGTTGTTGTGGCAGCTTGTACAGTTGCCCGTGATGCCCTGGTGCGTGAAGCTCGCCGGCTCCCACGCCACCGTCGTGTGGCACGCCACGCAGTCCTGGCTGGTCGGCAGGTGGTCGCCCGGTTTGCCTTCCTCGATCACGTTGTTGTGGCAGCTCGCGCAGTTACCCGTGATGCCCTGGTGCGTGAAGCTCGCGGGCAGCCACGCTAAGGTCGTGTGACAGGCCACGCAGTCCAGCGAGGTGGTGATGTGATCCTGCGGCTTACCCTCTTCCGTCACATTGTTGTGGCAGCTTGCGCAGTTACCGGTGATGCCCTGGTGCGTGAAATTCGCGGGCTGCCACGCGACCGTCGTGTGGCACGCGTTGCAGTCCAGCGAGGTGGCGATGTGATCCTGCGGCTTGCCCTCCTCCGTCACGTTGTTGTGGCAGCTCTGGCAGTTACCGGTGATGCCCTGGTGCGCGAAGTTGGCCGGCGTCCACGCGACGGTTGTGTGGCACGCGTTGCAGTCCAGCGAGGTGGTGATGTGATCCTGCGGCTTGCCCTCCTCCGTCACATTGTTGTGGCAGCTCTGGCAGTTACCGGTGATGCCCTGGTGCGTGAAATTGGCGGGCTGCCAGGCGACCGTCGTGTGGCACGCGTTGCAGTCCAGCGAGGTGGCGATGTGGTCCTGCGGCTTGCCCTCCTCCGTCACGTTGTTGTGGCAGCTTGCGCAGTTACCGGTGATGCCCTGGTGCGTAAAATTCGCAGGCTGCCAGGCGACCGTCGTGTGGCACGCGTTGCAGTCCAGCGAGGTGGCGATGTGGTCCTGCGGCTTGCCCTCCTCAATCGCATTGTTGTGACAGGCCTGGCAATTGCCGGTGATGCCCTGGTGCGCGACGTTCGCAGGCTCCCACGCGACCGTCGTATGACAGGCCACACAGTCCTGGCTGGTCGGCAGGTGATCGCCTGGCTTGCCTTCCTCGATCACGTTGTCATGGCAGCTCCCACAGTTGCCCGTGATGCCCTGGTGCGTGAAGCTCGCCGGCGTCCACGCGACCGTCGTATGGCACGCCACGCAGTCCTGGCTGGTCGGGAGGTGGTTACCCGGCTTGCCTTCCTCCGTCACGTTGTTGTGACAGCTCGCGCAATTACCCGTGATGCCCTGGTGCTCGAAGTTTGCAGGCGTCCAGGCAACGGTGGTGTGGCAGGTGACGCAGTCCTGGCTGGTGGCCAGGTGATCGCGCGACTTACCTTCCGCCTCGACACCGTTGTGACAGCTCTCGCAACTGCCCGTAATGCCGGCGTGATCAAACCGGGCAGGGAGCCAGGCGAAGGTCGCGTGGCAGTCCTGGCAGTCCCGGTTCGTCTGGATGTGCTTCGCGGGTTTGCCCGCAGCCTGGATGTTGTTGTGGCACGTGGCACAGGGCTGGGTGACATTGCTGTGATCAAACGTCGCGGGCGCGAAGGCGAACACCGAGTGACAGTTTTCACACTGCTCGCCCGAGGTAACATGGTCAGCCGGCTTGCCCGGCGCCCGCGAGCCGTTGTGGCACAACACGCAGGCCCCCGGAAGCTGGCTGTGATCGACTCGCGCGACCTCCTGCCAGTTGAATGTGTTGTGGCAGTTCTCGCAGTTGCCGCCGACAGGAATATGGTCATTGGGCATAAACGAGTTGGCCATGATCGCGCCCGGCTGGTGGCAGATCGCGCACTCGCGCGGCGTGCCGCCGAACATCCGCCGCTGGTGGCAACTCTCGCACTGCAGGTCGCGATGCGCACCGCGTAGCTCGAAACCGGTACGAAAGTGGTCGAAGCTTTTACTTTCCGCCAGCGCAACCCGCGCGGGCAGCAGCAGGATTGGCAGCAATAGCAACAACCACAGGCCCGGCCTGCGAAAAACTGGCGTCACCATGTGATGTCTCCGAAAGTAGTTCCTTTGTGGCAGTGGTCGCACTGCAGGCCGAACTCACCGTTATGACGGTCATCCGCCGCGTGGCAGCCGCCGCACGTTGTCGGTGGGCTGTCGCCGGCCAGCCGGTGGCAACCGGCACACGCGACGTCCGCATGCACGCCCTCGAGTTTGAAACCGGTCTCCTGCCCGTGGTCAAACCGCCAGAGCGCCCAACCGTTGGGCGTATGGCAGCTCGCACACTCCCCGCCCAGCTTGCCGTCGTGTGCGTCATCCACGGCGTGGCAGTCGTTGCACGCACCTGGGGCCTGCGCAAACCGGTGATCGCGGTGGCACGCGAGGCAGGGAGCCAGTCCGTGCATGCCCTCGAGTGGGAACCGGGTCAGCTCGTGATCGAAACCCGGCGTACCACGCCATTGCACCGGGCTGTGGCAGAGGGCGCAGTCGTCGGGTTGCTCCTTGCCGTGAATGTCGTCAGCCCGGTGGCAGCCGCGGCAGGTCGCGTCGAGTTCATCGGTAAGGTCGCCGTGGTGACACTGCCTGCACGACAACTCGCCGTGTCCCCCGGGCAGGGCCCAGCCCGCCTCCCGCGCGTGATCAAACGCGCCCGTATCCCAGCCCTGTTCACTGTGACAGGCGGCGCAGTCGTCACCGTGGCGCCCGGCGTGCACGTCTACACCCTCGTGGCAGGTAACACACGCGGGGTCCTCGGGCAGCGCACTTGCGCCGCTGTGGTGGCAGGCCGCGCACTCCTGCCCGGCATGGGCGCCGCGCAGCGTAAAGCCCGTCTCCACGCTATGGTCGAAGCGCGTTTCATTCCAGCTCGCCTCGCTGTGGCAGGACTCGCACTGCGCACCGAAGACGCCGAGGTGAACATCCCGCACGCGGTGGCAACTCACGCAGTCGAGCGACTCGAATGTATAGCGCTCACCCGCGTGACAGGCGCCACACGCCAGCTCATCGTGCGCGCCGCGCAACGCAAACCGGGTGGCGCCGTGATCAAACTTTCCCCCCTCCTGCCAGCCCCGCGGGGTGTGGCAGCCGCCGCAGTCCTCCCCCAGTGCGTCGCCGTGGGGACTGTCCTGTTCGTGACAGCTCACGCATTCCGCGGGTGCGTCACGGTACTTGTCACCCGGCGCGTGGCAGCCGGCGCACTCGACGTCGCGGTGGCCGCCCGACAGCGGGAAATCGGCCAGGGTATGGTCGAAGGTGTCCGGGTCCAGCGCCTGGTCGACGAAATCGGGGCCGCGATGTTCGGTGTGGCAGGTAGTGCAGCGGCCTGCGGTGCCCCCTGGCAGGCGGCCGTGCATACCCGTGCCATTCGACCGGTCCCCGGCCACGGCCTCGTGGCAGTCCAGGCAGAGGTCGTCCTGCGCCTGCTTGTCCAGCCCGCTGTGACAGGCGTCGCAATCGTTCTCGTGCTCGGCATGCGCGCTGGACAGGGGGCCGGGCGACAGGATCACTGACTTAAGTCCGCGTTCCACCGCGCTCGCGCTGGGCGCCGATGTACCGCCTACTGCCATAACCAACACCAGCAGTAGCAGGCACGGGATCGAAGGCGCGTGACGCACAGCATCAATACCAGTGCACGACGATCACGTGCACAACCGCACAGATCACCATGAGCAGGAAGATGGGAATGTGGAATACATGCCAGGCCGAGAACAACCGCTCACACACGCGCAGGCCGGCGAGACGTCGCAGGGTCGCGGCGAAGCCCGTCAGGGTGGCGCGCACCTCGGGGTTGTCACGAGCGATCGCCGCCACCGACCGCCGTTGCCGCAACAACCAGCGGCGCTGCCGCAGCAGGCCGAAAAATGATACGTCGCCCTCTGCCTGTCGCCGGGCGATGGCGTGGCAACCCGCGTACAGTTGCGCCAGCCTCTCCTCGTCGCCGCTGTCCAACAACCCGCTGGCCATGGCGGGGCGAAACGCCTCGAAGTCGGAGAGTATCTGCTTGAGCCGGACTTCCTCGCCGTACAGGCCGTAGTGGAATTTGCCGTAGAGGTAACGCCCGAACAGTCCGCTGCCCGCAACGAGCAGCATGGAGGTGAGGGCGATGGTGCTGTTGGTGGACCCCAACTGGAAATTGCTGTGCAGGATGATGCAGAAGGGACCGAGGATGCCGAGCAGCATGTGTGTGCGGAACCAGCCGGAGAGACGGCCCCAGCGCTGCATGGCAGCCACCCGCTTGCGCAGGGGGTACAGCAGGAGCAGTACCATCAGGCCGGCCCCGACGATCCCGAGGGCGTACCCCATGCCGGATTCCGCGTGGATGTAGCGGTAATCGCGACTCGTCCAGGCCAGCAGCGTGACCGCGGCAATGGTCGCGACAAACAGGTAAAAGGCGAGCCTGGACGCGAACCATCCGCCCGCGGTTGGTGCGGGGTTCCCGGCCGGATTCAATACCTCGGTGCTCATGCTGAAATTCTCATTGGGAATTTTTAATTAATCTAGTGATTCCGGCAGATTATTTCTTTACAATAATATACACAATATTGGGATATATGTCCCAATTGTGTGATCATTCACATTATTTTTTGTGGGGACTTCCAATGCCTTCGACGCTGGCGATCGTGCTGCTCTACCTGAGCCCCGGCGCGCTGCTGATCGCCGGCTACGTGTGGCACAAGTCGCGCGGGGAGCGTGAGGCAAAACGCATCTACCGCGAATCGGTGGCCATCGGCCTGACCGAACCGGCGTCACTGCACCCGGTTATCGACAACACGCGCTGCCTGGGCTGCGCCACGTGTGTCCGCGCCTGCCCGGAAAAGGAGGTGCTCGGTATCGTGGAGCAACGCGCCAGGCTGATCACGCCCGCTTCGTGCATCGGCCACGGCGCCTGCAAGGCGGCCTGCCCCACCGGTGCAATCGACCTCGTGTTCGGCACCGCGACGAGGGGCGTCGATATCCCCAATGTCGGCGCCGATTTCCAGACCAACGTGCCCGGCATGTACATCGCGGGTGAGCTCGGCGGCATGGGCCTCATCCGCAACGCTATCGAACAGGGCGTGCAGGCCATCGACGCCATCGCCGGCAACGGTCGCTGCGGGCGGGCAGGACACTATGACGTCGCCATCGTGGGTGCGGGTCCGGCCGGTATCAGCGCCGCCCTGGCCGCGCAGGAAAAAGGCCTCGACTACATCGTGCTGGAGCGGGACAGCGTGGGCGGCACGATCGCGCACTACCCGCGCGGCAAGGTGGTTATGACAGGTCCCGCGCGTCTGCCCATGGTCGGTGAGTTCCAGTTCCGCGAAACGCGCAAGGAGGATCTTGTCTCATTCTGGACGGACACCATCACGCAAACGGGGATCGAGATTCGCACCGGGCACGCAGTGGAGGACATCACCGCGGAAGACAACGGCTTCATTCTGCAGGCTGGCCAGGCGTACAGGGCGAGCAACGTCCTGCTCGCGATCGGCAGGCGCGGCACACCGCGCAAGCTCGGGGTGCCGGGCGAGGAACTGCCAAAGGTGGTGTACCGGCTTTGCGATCCCGAGCAGTACCGGGGTCAACACGTGCTGGTGGTTGGGGGCGGTGACAGTGCGCTGGAGGCGGCCATGAGCCTGGGCGAAGAACCTGGCACCACGGTGACGCTCAGCTATCGCGGCGCGGCGTTCAACAGGGCGAAGCAGAAGAACCGCGAACGCCTCGAAGCGGCACAGCGTGCGGCGAGCGTTATCGTGGCAATGGAATCCGAGGTGGAGCGTATCGGCGCGGACGAGGTGGTGCTGAGCACGTGCGGCGCCATTCCCAACGACACCGTCATCGTCTGCGCGGGCGGCATCCTGCCCGACGCCTTCCTGCGCACCATCGGCATCGAGGTGGCGACCCACTTCGGGCGCGTACCGGTGCAATGATGTTGCGCACCTGCGCCGCGCTACTGTGCTGCCTCGCCTGCACGCTGGGCTATGCGCAGGATCTCGAATCCGGCTACGGGGCGCTGCGGCGCGGCGACCTGCAGGCTGCCATGGCCGCCTTCGCAACCGCGGCCGAGGCAGGTTCCGCCGAGGCCCAGCACCAGCTCGGCAAACTCTACCTGCTGCATGCTGGTGACGGGGAGGACCGCGCGAGCGGATTACGGTGGCTTGAACAGGCCGCCGACGCCGGAGAGACGGGGGCCCAGTACACACTCGGGCTACACCTGGTGGAGCATGGTCAACGCATCGAGGGTGAAAGGTGGCTGCAGCGAGCCGCCGCCGGCGGATCCACACAGGCTGCGCGCTACCTTGAGGTCGCCGCGCAAAATGAACCGGGGTTGACGCCGACCGAACTGGCAGCCCGCTGGCGCAGCGCGGGCAAGGGTTGCGACGCACAGGAACTCGCGGAGCTGCTCGAGGCCGGCGCTGACATCGATATCACGGACAACCAGGGGCGCACCGCGCTGCACCACCTGGTCGAGTGTGACGACGCACGAGGCGTGGAACTCCTGTTGCAGCACGGCGCCGACACGAACAGGAGCGACCGGTACGGCGAGACGGCGCTTTCCCGCGCGGTGGCACGCGAAAACGCCGCGATCGTTGCGCGCCTGGTGGCCGCGGGGGCCGACGCCACGGGCACGAACCAGGCCGGTTCCACGCTTGTGCACGAGGCGGTCCATCGCAACGCACTGTCCACACTGTCCGCGCTGCTGGCCGGGCGACCGGCGCTCGACCGGGTCGATGCCCAGGGCTACACCGCGCTGGACCGGGCAATACAGCAGGACCGTCAGGAGGCCGCGCGCCTGCTGCGGGCATCCGGCGCGCGCCGCGGCAAACGCCTCGACACCGGCGCTGGGCAGGACATCGCCTCCCACCTGGTTTCCGGCGGGACGGACACCTGGGACACGGCGCGCCAGGCGGCGCAGCAGGATGCGAAGCGCGCACTGGAAATACTTCTCGAGCACGGCGGCGACAACCTGGTCACCGCGGTCGACGACAGCGGCTACAGCCTGCTGATGTACGCGGCACAGGCGAACGCCCCCGCAGCGCTCGCCCTGTTGCTCGAACACGGCGCGGATGCGGACCTCGTCAATGCGGAGGGCCTGGGCGCCCTGATGCTGGCGACGCGGAACGGCCACGCGCAAATCACGCTGCACTTGCTGCACAGCGGCGCGGACCCACTACTCACGGACAAGGCCGGCCGCGACGCGATCATGCACGCGCTGCTGTCCGACCACGACGGCATCGCAAACACGCTGCTGGTAGAGGCCACACCGCAGTCCCCTGAACGCCTCGCAGAGTACCTGCGACTGGCTATCGCGCGCGGCGCCGCGACGAGCGCTGCGTGGCTGGCGGCGCGGGACACCAACACGGACATCGCCGACGCGGCGGGGCGCGCGCCGCTGTGGTACTCGGCAAAACACTGCGATGAAACCGTGGCGCGCACGCTGCTGCAGCGCGGGGCGGATGTGCGTCGCGTCGACCGGAAGGGACAGAACGCCCTGCACATCGCCGCGCGCGAAAACTGCCCGGCCGTGGTTGCGCTGCTGCTGGACAACGGGGCGGCGATCGATGGTCGCTCGCAGCTGGGGAACACGCCGCTGCTGCTGGCGGCCACACACGGCGCTACCAGCAGTGCGCTATTGCTCACGCACCGCGGCGCGGACACGCGCCTGGCCAACAGCGTTGGTGAAACGGCACTGATGTACGCGGTACGCGGTGACAACCGCGCATTGATATCCGCGCTACTGGAACAGGGCGCCGACCCGTACCGGCGCAACGACCTCGGTGACTCCGCCCTGACCCTCGCCCAGGCGCGGGACCCTGCGGTGCTGGAACTGCTGCGCGCGCGCAGCCCTTTCCGCCTGCCGCTTCTCGATTAGGTGCCCGGGCGCAGTACGACGCGCGCCCGCTCGCGACCCGCGGGCAGTTCCGGCCTCGCATGATAACTGCTCGCGTACCGGCCGCACCGGGAGACAGGTTGGGCGCTGACCGGCCGCAACATTCAGCGCTAGAATAGCGCCATGGGACGTTACCGACCGCCGCGCAGGCGCGGCTCACGCTATATCACCCCCCAGGGCGAGCAGGCCCTGCGGGACGAACTGCACCAGTTGTGGAAGGTCGAGCGGCCGCAGGTGACCGATGCGGTGCACGAGGCGGCCAAGAACGGCGACCGCTCCGAAAACGGCGATTACATCTACGGCAAGCGCCGGCTGCGCGAGATCGACTCCCGCATGCGCTTCCTCAACAAGCGACTGGATGAACTCGAGGTAGTCGACCGCGCGCCGGACGACCGGACGAAGGTTTTTTTCGGCGCGTGGGTGTCACTGGAGGACGAGGCCGGCGCGGAACACGAGTGGCGCATTGTCGGGCCGGATGAGTTTGATATCGAGCAGCGCAGGCTCAGTATGGACTCACCCATGGCGCGCGCGCTGCTCGGCAAGCGCCTGGACGACGAGGTGGAGGTGCGAACCCCGTCCGGCGTGCAGACCTTTTGCATTATCGGCATCACGTACGAATCCTGACGCGGGCCGCCGCTCCGTGTGGGGTCGAATTTATTCGACCGGGGGCGCTGCCCCGCCGTCCGAAGGTCGAATGAATTCGACCCCACAGATAGCGGCGCGTGTTTCCATAATCGATATTAACAGCGGTAGTTTCCGACATCACAGGTGACGGCGCTCTATCTCCGTCCCTGTAGGGTCGAATTCATTCGACCTGGCACACGCTCTCAATACACACACGGGTGCAACGAGAGAACGCTGTTCCGCGTCGAATACATTCGACCCTACGTGGGTTCGCCGCACAACACCCGGCAGACCCGCAAAACCCTGTGGGGTCGAATTTATTCGACCGGGGGCGCTGCCCCGCCGTCCGAAGGTCGAATGAATTCGACCCCACATCGATTCGCTAAGGTTGGTACTCGAAACTGAGGAGAGACGACCTGCTAATTGCCCCGCGAGCGCCGGCGGTGGTGGAAAGCCCACATCGTCAGGCCGCTGAAGGCGATACAGATCAGCAGCACACCCACGGCATCCACTAGCCACACGCCCGCCCTGCCGACCAGGCGGCCGCTGTGCACGTCCAGCAGCAGGCGCTCCCAGGTCAGCCATTGCTCCGGGGCGGGGATCGCGTCGCGTATGGCAGTGGGCAACCGCCCCGGCGACACCTGGACGATCTCCGTGCCGCCCGGCTGTCGCGCGAATTCCAGCGCGTCCAGGTCCACCGACCACCAGCGCTCGCCCGTGGACAGCAACACCCCCGACTCCGCCCGCCCGAGCCCGACAACCGGGACCGGCAGGCCGGTGCTCGCGTTGACGGTCTCGATCAACTCACCGGCCGGCGTCACCAGCAGCAGTTCCTGCGTACAGGCCGCCAGCAACATGCCGTCGGCCGCGAGCGCGCCCACGAGGTCACCCAGGCAGGAGGCCACCTCGACGGTATCCACGTAAACGTAGCCGCTGGCGCTGCGCGACAGCCAGAGCTCGCCGA
This sequence comes from Gammaproteobacteria bacterium, assembly GCA_030428835.1. Taxonomy (GTDB): domain Bacteria; phylum Pseudomonadota; class Gammaproteobacteria; order Pseudomonadales; family Halieaceae; genus Marimicrobium. The sequence continues at coordinate 24,658 of JAUIEP010000026.1, forward strand.
GCCGGTAAGCGGGCAGGTCGCGCTGCCCCTCCTCGTACAGGCTCATCAGCCAGCGCGACTGCACGAGACGTGCGTCAAGGCCGAAGTCGGACGTGTGGTTAAGCACCACGCCGGTCGCGGCGAGCACGATAAGAAACAGGAAGATGGCAACGCCGGTGCGCCGGTGCCAGCGCCACAGCAGGCCGACCAGCCGTTGGCCGCGCCGCATCAGCCCTGGACCCGGTCGTCCAGCCAGAGCGCGAGTCGCGCCACGCGTTCGACGGCGCGCACAGAGAGAGTGGCGCCGGTGATGCCGTCAATCGGCGCGGAAAGGTAGCCGTCGTCGGCCAGGCGCAGGCCGGAAAACTGCCCCGTGAAGAAGGGATAGCGGATCTCCCAGCCGCGGCTTTCGCGGAATGCGAGCACCTCGACGCGTTCAATCTGCTCACCGCAGACCACCACGCCGAGCGTGATGGGTTTTTCCTTGCCGATGTCCTCGAGTATCCACGCCGTGCGCTCGCCTACCCGCCAGTAACGCACGCGCAGGCCGCGCGGCGTCCAGCCCACCGCCTTCTGCGCGGCGCCGCGGGATTCATCGGTCAGCCAGAACGTGTGCATCGCGGGTTGCGCGTCGCCGAACGCCAGTGACAGGAAGGATTCCCTGTCCATGTATTCGTCGCCATAGGCAAAAAAGGCTGCCATCGAGAGGATGGCAGCCATAGCGTAGCGGCAGAGCCGCTTACGTCCGCTTCTTGCGTGCATCAGAAATTGAACCCTACCCCCAGGTTGAGTCCTTCCAGTTCCCTGGTGTTGTCCGGCACATCCTGCACCTGGTAATCAACCTTGAATACCACGTTGTCCTCGAGCCAGTAATTCAGGCCCACGTCGTACTGTGTGTACTCGGTGTCGCCGCCACCGCCGGCCTGGTTGTCCCACTCGCTGTAGCGCGCGAACACGCCGAGGTCGCGCGTGAGCTTGTAGGAGGGCTCGACATACCAGCCCTCCTGCGTGTCGGCGCCGACCTGGATGCGCTCGATGTCGTTGTCGATATCCCAACTCGCCGCCAGCGCGCGCAGGCCGAAGGGGCCGTTCGTGTAAGCCGCGTGCAGTTCCACCAGCAGCGCGTCGATGTCTTGACTAAAGTTGCCCTGGTAGATGTCCTGCTGGTAGTGCACGGCGCCGCCGATCTCGAGGCCGGCGATACCGGTGTAACTCATGGCGGCGGTGAAGGCGCCCTTGGAGGCGTCCGCCTCCGACACCTTCTGGCGGCCGTCGCGGATCTTGAACTTGCCGGCATCCGCGTCGAGCGCGAGACCGGAGGTGAACGCGACGTCGTAGTTCACTCCCGGCGCAAGTTCGCCGTTCAGCGCCAGGCCGCCCTCCCACCACGTGGTCGGGATGATCGCGCTCTCCACGGAGTTGCGCTCCACGCCGTAGAACGTGGGTGGCTCATGCGTCTCGTTCAGCATGCCCACCGGCACCAGGAACAGGCCGGCCCGCAGGCGCGTGGCGTCGTTCAGGTCGTGCTCGATAAACGCCTGCTCGAGTTCGACCTCGCCGTTCTTGCCGTCACCCGCCAGGGAGTGCTCGAGTTCCACCTCGGAGAAGAAGCGCGTGTCTTCCGAGTATTCGTGATTGATGAACAGCACGTAGCGGTGATAGTCGATCTCGTCCTTGTCGTTATCGCCGTTCTGGTCCTCGAGGTTGTTGTAGTGCATCTCGCCATAGCCGCCCAGCGAGGTGCGGCTCGCCCAGTCGGAGGCCAGGCTGCCGCCTGCGCCGCCTTCCTCGAGCAGGGTCGCCGTTGCCTCGATCTTCTCCGAGGAAAGCTGGACTTCCTCGTCCGTCTCCGCGAGGCGTTGTTTCAGCTCGGCGATCTCCGCCTGCTGTTGCTGGACCAGCTGCCACAGCTCCTCCATCGAGGGGGTCGCGGCGGTGGCGCCTGCGCTGAGTAGGCCGATAGCGAGGCCCGCGGTGGTACGTTTCATCGGTGTCCCTTATGTGAGTCTGCGAGTGGTGTTGCCTTGATCGGCTGAACCGCATACTAATGCGAATCATTCTCAAGAACAATACCAAATGCGACTAATTATCATTTAAGTGTAGAAAAGGATGCCGGGAAGCGCAAGGCGGGGATTTGCGGTGGTTCACAGAATGGCAATGCCCGGGACAGCGCCGCCGCATCCTGTGGGGTCGAATCTATTCGACCTTTGAGTGGCAGGACCAGAAACCCTGTGGGGTCGAATCTATTCGACCTTTGGGTGGCAGGACCAGAAACCCTGTGGGGTCGAATTCATTCGACCTGCGAATGGAGGAGCTACGCCCCGTGGTCGAATGAATTCGACCCCACAGGTTGGGCTCCACGTAGGGTCGAATTTATTCGACGTGGAACCTCGCTCGCTCGTCGCACCATCGCCGCCATTGCGAACGCCGGCCAGGTCGAATGAATTCGACCCTACCGGGTGCGGTCCGGGCATGCATGAATTCATCCCGACAACGCCGCCGCATCCCGTGGGGACGAATTTATTCGACCGGCGGATGGCGCCACCAGAAACCCTGTGGGGTCGAATTTATTCGACCTGCGGATGGCGCCACCAGAATTCCTGTGGGGTCGAATTCATTCGACCTGCGGATGGCGGGGCTACGCCCCGTGGTCGAATGAATTCGACCCCACAGGTTGGGCTCCACGTAGGGTCGAATTTATTCGACGCGGAACTTCGCTCGCTCGTCGCACCATCGCCGCCATTGCGAACGCCGGCCAGGTCGAATGAATTCGACCCCACAGGTTGGGCTCCACGTAGGGTCGAATTTATTCGACGTGGAACTTCGCTCGCTCGTCACACCATCGCCGCCATTGCGAACGCCGGCCAGGTCGAATGAATTCGACCCTACCGGGTGCAGGGCAGGCGCGCATGAATTCGCGCCACAACGCGCCGCGAACGGTCGCTCGAATTCGACCCTACTGCGCGCCGGGGACGTAACCGTCGGTAGTGCACGGCAGCGCGGGGTCGCAGGTATCGACGAAGGCGCCCACGCCGTCCGGCATCAGCCACGCGGACTTCTGCGCCTGGGCGTTGGGATCCTTGCGCGGCAGGCTGTGGGGGTCCTCCCCGAAGTCCGGCTCAAAGGGCGAGGTGTTGTTGCTCGGCGGCGCGGCGGTGCCGCCGCCCCCGGCGCCGCCACCCACGGGGCCGTTGTCCCAATACGTGAGCACAGAGCCGGTGAACATTCCCGCGGGCACCGGCTCGATATTCACGAACGGATTGCTGTCCGGGTGACGCCCGGGCTCAAGGGCCGGCACGCGCAGCTTCGCGCCGATGGCCCGCGCCATGAGTTCCGCCGCCCAGTGAGTCACCTGGTGGTCGCCGAAGGCGACCTGCAGCAATACGGAGTGCGAGGGCGTATTGGGCAGCGTGTTGTTCTCGATGTGGTAGGCGTAACCGTTGGCCTCGGCGCGATCCCAGAGCATCTGGGCGAGCGACAGGACGATAGTCTGGTCCTTCACGCTCGGGTAGCCGCCCTGCCCCAGTTCACCGCTGAGAAACAGCGAATACTGCTCGAAGTCGATGCTGCGGCGCAGCAGCAGGCTGTAGTTCATGCCCGGCACACCGAGCACGCCGCGCGTGACATCCTGGATAACGCCCATCAGGGCGCCGCCGAGAATACCGCCCTGGCTGTTGCCGTCGTAATACACCACGCTGTTGTCGAACACGGGCACGCCGCCCGCACGGAACGCCTCATGCCCCGCAAACCCGTCGTCGTGCTTGAGCAGTCGGCCGAGGAACATGAAATTCAGCATGCCCTGCTGGGTGCGGTCGAAGAAGGCCTTGATGTTGCTCATGTCCTGCAGCCCCTGGATGGCCTGGCCGACGTCGTCCTCGGCAAAGCCGGCCCAGTCGGTAGCACAGAACATCATGTTGTGGTCGCTGGACATGATGTTGATATTGCCGCCCGTGCCGCGGCGCACCTCGCCGGCGCTGCCCAGCAGGCCGTGGCCATACAGCGACGGCCGCGCCTGCTCAGCGGGCGGCACAGCGTAGTCGGCGACAGTGGAGCGCGCGATGCGGCAGATGAAATTGGCCTCGAACAGGTTGTCGCCGCCGATGCGGTCCGGCAGCCCGTCATCCGGCTCGTCGTAGAAGAACGCGGAGCCGGGGTCACCCGAATCGGAGTCGAGGAAGTTGGGCACCATGAACGTGCCGTTGACCTCGCGGGACATCAACTCGTTCTCGCCGTCGCCGCAGCCGTCGTCGCCGCAGGGGGCGAAGTCGATCACCTCGTTCACGGTGAACGCGGGCGCGGCGGCACCCAGCGCGGCAAAGGCCTCGTCGCGGATGTGCAGGATACGCTCGGTGATGTTGCGTACGCTGGCGACATTGAAGTCCCAAGCGAGATACAGGCCGTCGCGCTCCACGCCCGCGTCATCCAGGATGTCGAAGATATCTTCCATGGCGTCACGGCGCGCCTCGATCGCCTGGTTGGTGGTGCGCACGCGATCGCGCAGTACGCGAAACACCTCGGGCGGTTCGATCAGGTCGCCGCCCGCATCGCGCAGGTTGCTCAGGGCGACGATGTAACGCTCGCCGCGCTCGAACTGCGCCTGCGGGCGGATGAGGAAGGTCTTCTCCACCGGGTCGTCGGTATTCTCGTCCAGTTCGGAGAAGATCAGGTGGCGCTCGCCGGTGCTCACGCGTATGACCTGCACGGGCGAGTCCGCGCTCAGCGAGGCCGTCAGGTCCCCGAGGCGGGGCGCGCCGGTCTGGTCGAGATCCAGCCCGGGCACCTGGGTGACGATGAGCTGCGATGGCGAGAAGCCGTCGTTGCGGTTCCACTCCGCCGGGTCCACGGGCACGTCCTGCTTGTTACGCGGCATGGAGTCGATGTGCAGGTTGACGCGCCAGCCGGTGTCGGTGGTGTCGTCCTCCACGAGGTAGGCGTTGCTGGGAAACGGGAGCAGGCAGTTGGCCTGGTCCAGTATTTCGCAGCGGCCGGCATCGGTGGTTTCGACGTCCACCCGGCGGCCGCCATTGTTGTTGTCGTTGAGACAGGCCGTGAGGGCGAGAGTGGATACAAGGAGTGCAAATATACTGCGGGTACGCATAAATAGCTCCGGATAGTTGTAGTTATGAGCCAACCTGTAGTCCCCGCGTACGCAGTGGTACGACGGCCCGGGACTCAGCGTCGTCTGGGGCCCACCGGGCCCCGCGATGGCGGACCACCGCCTTCGCGGGGGCGACGGGCAATCGCCCCCGCGAAGCAAGATAAGTGTAGCTGCAACGCACGCAAATGCGCCAGCCGCATCGCCAGGATGCACCTACTGCAACGCGGCGTACACGATATTTTCCAGTTGCCCCCGGAAGTTGAAGGTGCTCGAGGGCATCAGCTGCGTCATGAAGATCACGACCAGCTCCTCCACCGGGTCCACCCAGAACAGCGTACTCGCGAGCCCGCCCCACAGGTAGCTGCCCACCGACGCGGGGTGACCGTTGCGCACCGCGTCCACCTTCGTGGCAAACCCGAGCCCGAAGCCCACACCTTCGTAGGCCGACTCGGAAAAGCTGCCCGTGGCGAAGTCCGACATGTCGGCACCGTTCGGGATGTGGTTACGCGTCATGAAGTCCAGGGTGCGAGCGCCGATGATACGCTGCCCGTCGAGGCTGCCGCCGTTCAGGAGCATGGCGCAGAAGCGGTAGTAGTCGCCCACGGTGGAGATCAGTCCGCCACCACCGGAGTGGAAATCGACGTCGCGATAGCGACTGTCCTGGCCGTCATCCTGCAGCACCATCTCCCTGGCGAGGTTGCGCTCGTAGCAGGAGGCGAAGCGCGCGACCTTGTCCGGCGCGATCTCGAACGCGGTATCGCGCATGCCCAGCGGCTCGAAGATTTCCTCGCGCAGGAAGTCCGGCAATGACTTGCTACTCAACACCTCGATGAGGTAACCGATGACGTCGACGGAGACCGAGTAGTTCCAGCGCTCACCCGGCGAGAATTCGAGCGGCAACTGCGCCAGTTCCCCGATCATATCTCGCAGGGTGTAGCCCGGCCGCGGCCTGCCCACGCCCACCTTGCGGTAGGCGTAGTCGATGTTGCTGGCGCGCAGGAAATCGTAGGTCAGGCCCGAGGTGTGCATCAGCAGGTCGCGCACGGTCATCGGCCGCTTGCAGGGCTCGGTGGCGAACAACGGGTAGGAGCCCGCCGTCCACACGCGCAGGTCGCGGAACTCGGGAATAAAGCGGTGGACCGGGTCGCCCAGGGCAAACAGTCCGCGCTCGTGCAGCGTCATCAATGCGAGTGAGACGATGGGCTTGGTCATCGAGTAGATGCGCAGGATGCTGTCCTCGCTCATCGGCGTGCCGCGTTCCACGTCGCGCTCGCCCTGAATGTCGAGAAAGCAGGCCTGGCCGCGGCGCGCGACCAGGGTGATGGAGCCGGGAATCTTGCGCGGCTCGACATAGCGTGTGCGCAGGTGCTCGGCCGCGCGTGCCAGCGCGGCGCTGTCGATACCGACCGATTCGGGGCTGACCAGGTCCATCGTGTTTCTCTCTCGGAAAAAAGGCCCCCAGTGATACCGACAGGCCGGGCAAAACGCAAGCGCGTTCAGTCGAACAGGCCGGTCACCCTGCGGCGCAACTCCGGTACCACCTCGGCCTCGAACCAGGCGTTGCGCTTCAGCCACAGCGTATTGCGCGGCGACGGGTGCGGCAGCGGGATGAAGCGCGGGCCGAAGTCGCGCCAGCGCCGCACCCGCGCGGTGAGCGTCTCGCGACCCCCGCCCAGGTAATGCTGCTGGGCATAGCTGCCGACCAGCAGCACCAGGTCGACGCGCGGCAGGTACTCGAGGATGCGCGCGTGCCACTTCGGCGCGCACTCCGGCATGGGCGGCAGGTCGCCCGACCTGCCCTTGCCCGGGTAGCAGAAACCCATGGGGACGATGGCGATGCGCGACTCGTCGTAGAACGTGTCGCGGTCCATGTCGAGCCAGTGCCGCAGGCGGTCGCCGCTGGGGTCGTTCCAGGGAATGCCGCTGGCGTGCACCTTCGTGCCGGGCGCCTGCCCCACGATCAGCAGGCGCGCACTGGTGGCGGCCCGCAGGACCGGCCTGGCGCCCAGCGGCAGCGCTGGCTCGCAGTGGCGGCAGGCGCGAACCTCCTCCAGCAGATCGACAAGTGCGATGTCGGCAGCGGACCTGCGCGCCACGATATCCCCCGGGGTGCGGGCCTCGCCAGTGCGAGCCCGGTCACAGTATCAAACGGTACGGCGAGAAATTGCCGCCATTTACCCCGATTATTGCCCGTACTTGAGCACTCTTGCTACCATCGCTTGCTGGCTAGCCAACCCGCTATTTTCAGCACCGAACTCCTACCCGGCCGACCACGGAGCAACTATGAGCCGCCAGTCCCTGTTTGACCTCGAAAACCACGCCGACTTCGTGCAGCGGCACATCGGCCCCAGCGTCAGGCAGCAGGCGAAGATGGCACAGGCACTGGGCTACGCGGATCTCGACGCGCTCATCGAGGACACCGTACCGGGGGCCATCCGGCGCGAACGCCCGATGAACCTGCCGGGCGCGCAGAGCGAACGCGAGGTCATCGCTCGGCTGCAGGAACTGGCTGGACAGAACATCGTCAACCGCTCATTCATCGGCACGGGCTACCACGACACCATCACGCCGCCGGTCATCCAGCGCAATGTGCTCGAGAACCCCGGCTGGTATACCGCCTACACGCCCTACCAGCCCGAGATTTCCCAGGGCCGACTGGAGGCCCTGCTGACCTACCAGCAGATGATCATGGATCTCACGGGCATGGAACTGGCCAACGCCTCCATGCTCGACGAGGGCACCGCCGCCGCCGAGGCCATGACCCTGCTGCAGCGGGTCAACAAGAAGAACCGCAGCAACACGTTCCTGGTCGCCGACGACTGCCACCCGCAGACCATCGCGGTGGTGAGGACCCGCGCCGAGGCCCTGGATATCGACGTCGTGGTGGGCGACCCCGTAGAACTGGTCGGGAGCACCGAGGCCTTCGGTTTGCTGTTGCAGTACCCCGGCACCTACGGCCACCTCGAGGACATCTCGCCCCTGATCGAAAAGGCACACGCCGGCCAGACCCTCGTGGGGGTGGCCGCGGACATCATGGCGCTGCTGCTGGTGAAGTCGCCCGGCGCGCTGGGCGCGGATGTCGTGGTCGGCAACAGCCAGCGCTTCGGCGTGCCGATGGGCTTCGGCGGTCCGCACGCGGCGTTCTTCGCCACGCGCGAGGCGTACAAGCGCTCCACGCCGGGCCGCATCATCGGCGTTTCCGTCGACCGCCGCGGCAACCAGGCGTTGCGCATGGCCATGCAGACGCGCGAGCAGCACATCCGAAGGGAGAAGGCCACCAGCAACATCTGCACCGCGCAGGCGCTGCTCGCCATCATGGCGGCGTTCTACGCGATGTATCACGGCCCCAAGGGGCTGCGCCGTATCGCCATGCGCATCCAGCGCCTCGCCTGCATCCTGCAGCACGGCCTGGCGGACGCGGGCTTCGTACCGGACAACGACACCTTTTTCGATACGCTGACCTATACGGTGGGCGACAGGCAGCGGGACATCGTGGCGCGCGCGCTGGAGCGCGGGCTCAACCTGCGCGTGATCGGCGACGACCGCCTCGGCATCGCGCTCGACGAAACCACGACAGGCGCGGACATCGAGGCGCTGTGGGAGAGCTTCACTGCCGACAGCACGCTGCCGAGCGCGGAGAACGTCGACGCGGACGTCACCGAGAACGCGGGCATTCCCGACAGCCTCATGCGCCCGCTCGACTACCTCTCGCACCCGCTGTTCAACGACTACCACTCCGAGACCGAGATGCTGCGCTACATGCGCTACCTCGAGGACAAGGACATCGCACTCAACCGCGCCATGATCCCGCTCGGCAGTTGCACGATGAAGCTCAATGCAACGACCGAGATGCTCGCGGTGACCTGGCCGGAGTTCGCCGGCATCCACCCCTTCGCACCGCGGGAGCAGACCGCGGGCTACACGGCGATGATCGATGAGCTGGAGCACATGCTGCTCGAGTGCACCGGCTACGACGCACTGTCGATGCAGCCGAACGCCGGCTCACAGGGCGAATACGCGGGCCTGCTCGCGATTCGTCGCTACCACGAGAGCCGCGGCGACGCGCAGCGCGATATCTGCCTCATCCCCTCCTCGGCCCACGGCACCAACCCCGCGAGCGCCGCGCTGGCGGGCATGCGCGTGGTGATCGTCGAGTGCGACGGTCGCGGCAACGTGGACCTGGCGGACCTGCGGGAGAAGGCCGCGCGCCACGCGCAGGAGCTGTCCTGCATCATGGTGACCTACCCCTCCACCCACGGGGTGTTCGAGGAGTCGATCATCGAGCTGTGCGACATCGTGCATGAATACGGCGGCCAGGTGTATGTCGACGGCGCCAACCTGAACGCGCTGGTCGGGCTCGCGGCGCCGGGCAAGTTCGGCGCCGACGTGTCGCACCTGAACCTGCACAAGACATTTTGCATTCCGCACGGCGGCGGCGGCCCGGGCATGGGACCCATCGGCGTCGGCGCGCACCTCGCGCCCTTCCTGCCGAGCAACCCCGTCTCACCCGTACCGGGGGTGGACAGGGACAACGACGTCATCTCGGCGGCGCCGTTCGGCTCCGCCTCCATCCTGCCGATCTCCTGGGCCTACATCGCGCTCATGGGCGGCGAGGGCCTCGCGGAGGCAACCAAGGTCGCGATTCTCAACGCCAACTACATCGCCCACCGGCTGAAGGATCACTACCCAGTGCTGTACACGGGTACGAGCGGCAATGTCGCCCACGAGTGCATCCTCGACATCCGGCCCATCGCCCATGCGAGCGGCGTGACCGAGGAGGATATCGCCAAGCGCCTGATCGACTACGGCTTCCACGCGCCCACCATGTCCTTCCCGGTGGCCGGTACGTTGATGGTGGAACCCACCGAATCGGAGTCGCAGGCGGAACTCGACCGCTTCTGCGACGCCCTCATCGCCATTCGCGAAGAGATCAACGCGGTGCAGGACGGCAAGTGGGACGGCGCTGACAACCCACTGGTCAACGCGCCGCACACGCTCGCGGATGTCGCCGCAGACGAGTGGGAGCACCCCTATGCCCGCGAGGACGCCGCCTACCCCGTGCAGAGCCTGCGGCGCTACAAGTACTTCGCGCCGGTAAACCGTGTCGACAATGTGTACGGCGACCGCAACCTGTTCTGCGCCTGTCCCGCGATCGACAGCTATCGCGACCTGCCCGGGGCGGGATGACGACGGCCGCGTAGCGCCGCGGCTCATCACTGCCGCCGTTCCCAAACGGGCGCCGACACGCCTAGATCCAGCGCCGCACCTCGCGGCGGAAGCGGTTGTAGTCCTCGCCATAGGCTTTCTCGAGAAATTCCTCCTCGATACTCACCTGTACCTGGACCAGGACGAGATCGAGCAGCATGACAGCGAGCGTCAGCGCGTTGGGCAATACCAGGAAATAGCCGAGGACGCTGAGGAGGATGCCGAAGAAGATCGGGTTGCGGGAGTAATTGAACAGGCCGCGGCGGACCATCGGGCCCGGTGTGTCGTGGTCCACGCCGATCCGCCAGGATTCGCGCATCTGCGCCTGCGCGACGACGATCCAGGCCAGCGCCGCGGTCATCAGCACCAGCCCCACGGCCTGCGTGCCCCGTCCCTCGAGCCAGGTAATGGGCGCAAGCAGCGCATAGTGTTCGGGCCAGCCGACGTACACCACGACCACCGTGAGGGACAGCAGCGGCATGAGGCGAAAGTAGCGCCCGACCACCTGTTCGGGGCCCGGCCGATCGCTCAGCTTGTAGGGATTGAGGCCCGTGCGTCGCCAGGTCAGCCAACTGCGCAGCACGAAGACGAGGCCCAGGAAAAGGGCGAAATAGACGATCAGGTAAATGTCCAGCGGTGTCATGAGTCGGCTCTCCCGTGAGCAGCAGTCACAAGCACTCTAGGGCTTCCAGCGGGGGGAAGGTCAAACCCGAATAGCGCATATCCCCGCGCGTCGCCCGCTGCGCCGCGGGGCGCCCAACTTGTTGCGCCACGGTTCCTTGGTTACATTGCGCCGTACCGAGACAGGGGACATCTTACGACCATGCAACTGACGCGCCCGCCCTGGACGATGGGCCGCAACGATCCGTGTTTCTGCGGCAGCGGTGAGCGCTACCGCCGCTGCTGCGGCTCCACGCAGCCGGACCGGCGCATTCCCCACGGCATCGTGGTGCAGGAAAACTTCCTGTCCCTGCAGGAGTGCCGCGAGGTCACGGAGTTCGCCGCGCAGCAGTCATCCTCGCGGCTGCAGATCATGGACAAGAAGAAGAGCACGGCGGACACGGTGGTGCGCAGCTACCACGACAGCCGCGTCACCCAGCGGGTCGACATGTCCGCGCGGCAGGACCTGCTGGACGAACTCGTGCTGCGCGCCATCCGCACCCGCATCGAGCCGGACATGGACTGTCGGGTGGAGTGGTTCGAGCAGCCGCAGCTATTGAAGTATGAACAGGGCGGTTTCTACAGCACCCACGCCGACAGCGAGAACTTCATCAGGGAGCAAAACCACTGGCAGCGGGTCATGGACCGGGATGTCAGCCTGCTGCTGTACCTCGACGACGACTACGAGGGCGGGGAGTTGTCGTTCCGCAATTTCGATTACCAGTTGCGCCCGCGCGCGGGCATGCTGGTGTACTTCCCGTCGGACAGCCGCTACAAGCACAAGGCGATGGAAGTGACGTCGGGGGTACGCCACGCAATCGTGTCGTGGATGTCGCTCATGGGAGTGGAGAAACTGCGGCCCATGCCGGACAACGCCCGGCTGGTCGAGCCCGGACCCTGAGCGCCCCCGCTGGGCTACTTCGGTTCCAGGTGGGACAACGCGTCCGGCGGCGCCTCGCGGCCGGAGTAGTCGAAACGAATGTCCACCGCCTCGGCCTTGCCCGACTCGTCGCGCAGGTTACTGAGTCCCGCGAAGCGCATGAGCTGGCGCTCGTCGCGCGAATAGCTGACATCGATCGGGTCCGCGATCAGGCCGAGGAACCATGACTTCACAGCCACGCGCACACAGAGCAGTTCCCGCGGGCAGTCGGCGTCATCGCGCACCTCGGCCTTCATTTTCACCGGCCGGTCGATGCCCAGCACGCGGAACGGGAAGATGACATCCTCTCCCGCCAGCAGGTCGTCCCAGCGCATCCGCACGTAGTTGTCGAAGCCCGCGTCGACAACGACGTCGTCCCGGGTTTCGGTGTCGAGGCTGTGTTCCAGGTCCGCACGCAGGTCGCGCATGTACAGCGCCGGACCCTTGCGGTTCTCGCTGTAGTCCAGGCTCTTGAACGCGATCACCCTGCCGTCGGGGTCGCGGTATTCGACTTCGCAGTGCTTGCGGTCTTCGGCGCAGTAATGCCACTCCGAATAGACCTCTCGGCCCGACTCCGCGCTGAAAGCGGTCCCCACCGTCATCAGGGGAAGGAGCGGTTCAGCCCGGGCGAACAGGGGCAGCAACAGCGCGACACCGGCCATCCACTTACGCATCATTGCGCAACTCCTCCATAAAGCGCGCGGCCAGCCGCAGCAGCAGCGGGAACATCACGGCCCAGGTCACCCCCAGCGCGATGGGACCCAGCAGCGGGTCCGCGAAGCCGACGTCGCTGAGCCGCGTGCCCGCGACGTAGGAGCCGCCGCCCCCGATGCCGCCAACGAGCGCAGCGGTCACGGTCCGGGTGCGAAACCCGGCGAACGCGTGGCCGAGAGTCGTGGCGAATACCGGCCACAGGCAACTCAGCCAGAGCGGCCCGAGGGAGCGGGCGCCGTCCACCACGAACACGCCCAGGGCGAACTGCACCTGGTCAAGCGCGGCACCGATGGCCGTGACCAGCGCGATGAACCGCGCCTCGGCCATACCGCGGCCCAGCAGGCTGAAATGCACGGCGAGATGCACGGCCACCACCAGCGGGGCAATGTAGGGCGAGTGCGTGAGGACGATGGCGAACCAGCTGATGTTGAACAGCGTGCCGTTGAGCACGATGCCCCACACACCGTCCAGGGGAAAGCGTTGCGTGCCTGCCAACCGGGCCTCCGTCAAAGCCACCACCTCTGTCGCCTCAGGCGAGGAATTCCGCCCGCGTCCGCGCATCGTTCTTGAACTGGCCGCCGAGCGCCGTGGTGCGTGTGCTGGAACCCGCGTCCATCACGCCGCGGGCCTTCACGCAGTAGTGTACGGCATCGATCATCACCGCGACATCCTCGGTTTCCAGCAGCGTTTGCAGGGCGACCAGCACCTGCTGCGTGAGCCGCTCCTGCACCTGCGGTCGCTGAGCGAAAAAGCGCACGATGCGGTTGACCTTGGACAGGCCGATGATCTTCGTTGACGGGATGTAGGCCACGCTGGCCTTGCCGTCAATGGTGATGAAGTGGTGCTCGCAGGTGCTGACCACACCGATGTCGTTGATACGGACCATCTCCTCGACGCCCATCTTGTTGTCGATGGCGGTTGCCTTGGGGAACCTGCCGTACTCGAGTCCCGAGAAGATCTCATCCACGTACATGCGCGCGATACGCTGCGGCGTCTCGCACAGGCTGTCGTCGCGCAGGTCCAGGCCGAGTGTGGCGGCGATATCCGCGAACGACTCACGAATCCGCTCGTACTTCTGGTCGCGGTTGAGACCGTTGTCGATCAGCGGCGTTTCCAGGCCGCGCTCGACCAGCGCCTTGCGTACGCGGCGGGCATCGTCGGAAATGGCGAGCGGTGCCGGCGCGACCGATTCCATAAGGGCAGTTTTCATGTGGACTCCCGGTGAGTGTGGTGGATGCGTTGGGTACGCACCGCGGCCGTTATCAGATTACCGCTTACCGGAAGCGGTAATCCGGCTTGGCGAAGGCAAGCTGCACGGTGCTGATGATGCGCTCGCGAAAACCGCCCTCGCAGTAGCACAGGTAGTACTCCCACATGCGGATGAACTCCTCGCTGAACCCCTGGGCACGCACGCTGGGCAGCGCCTCGAGAAAGCGCCGGCGCCAGTGATCCAGGGTGATCGCGTAGTCCTCGGTGATATCCCGCAGGTGCACCATCTGCATGCTGGTGTGGCGCGCCAGGTTGTCGGCGATCACGGCGACGGAGGGCAGACAGCCGCCCGGAAAGATATAGCGCTTGATATAGTCCACCGAGTCGCGCGCGAGCGTATAGCGCTGGTCCGCCACCGTGATGGCCTGGATCACCATCTTGCCGTTGGCCTTCAGCAACCGGTCACAGGTCGCAAAGTAGTCGCGGTAGTATTCATGCCCCACCGCCTCGATCATCTCGACGGACACGAGCTTGTCGTACTGTCCCTCGAGGTTGCGGTAGTCTTCGCACAATACGGTGATGCGTTCCTCCAGTCCCGCCGCACGCACCCGCTCCCTGGCGTACTCGTACTGTTCCGCGGAGATCGTTGTCGTGGTCACGCGGCAGCCGTAGTTCTGTGCCGCGAACAGGGCCATTCCGCCCCAGCCCGTGCCGATCTCCAGCAGGTGATCGGACGGCGTCAGTTCCAACTGCCGGCAGAGCTCGTCGAGCTTCGCCTCCGACGCCGCCTCCAGGGTCATGCCCGGGCGCACAAACAGGGCAGACGAGTACATCATGCTGCGGTCGAGGAACAGCGAGAAGAAATCGTTGCCGAGATCGTAGTGGGCGCTGATATTGTCGCGCGACCCTTCGCGGGTGTTGCGGTTGAACCAATGCGCGATGTTCAGGCCGAGGCGCACGAACAGCGACTGGCTGTCGTCCATACCCTGCAACACGTCGAGGTTGGCGCTGAACAGGCGGGTAACCGCCACGGGGTCCGGCGAGGACCAGTAGCCGCGTATGTAGGCCTCGCCCGCTGCGATCGACCCACCGGTCAGCAGCAGCCCGAACACCGCGGGGTCGTGCACCTGCACCTCGGCGCGCAACGGGTCGTCCGGCCGCCCGAAGGAACGCGTCGCCGTGCCCTCGTGCACCGTCAGGTAGCCTGCCTCCAGCCGGTTCAGGAGCCCGTAGATCGCGTCCCTGGCAATCTTCCGGGCCATGCGCGTGCCGCGCGCTCGCGGCAGGTGGACCCCGCCGATACTGACTTCACTCATGCCTTGCTCCTATGGCCTGTTTAGCGGGATGTGCGTGAAAGGGCACGCCCTTGAGGAACAGCCTCAGGGCCTGCCAGTAAATCGCCAGGCCGACCCTGGCAGTCATGAACGGGTAACGGGCGAGCAGTCGCGCCATGCTGGCCGCGGTCAGCGGCCGGGCGGTGAGGGCCATGGTCGCGTCGAAGACTTTTTCCCCGTCGGCGTGGTTTTCCAGGTGCAGCGACAGGCGCTCGCCGGGCAGGTTGCTGCGCCAGTGATAACGCATGTCCATCGGGTTGAAGGGCGACACATGCATGGCCTTGTCGAACTCGGTGCGCAACCACTGCCGGTCGGGCCCGGGGCCGCGCAGCACGTAGCTGTGGCGCTCCTCCCACGG
>JAUIEP010000214.1 GCA_030428835.1 Gammaproteobacteria bacterium
CGTGGGCGGGATGAAGAAACCCCGGTTATCGGCGGCCGCCGCGCCGCCCGCCACGACACGCGCGCCTTCCGCGACGCCGTCTGCGATCATCCCGAGGATCTTGTCGTACTGCCTGCGATTGATCACCGGCCCCATCATGAACTGCGGGTCGGTCGGGTCGCCGAAGGGCATGCCCTGGAAGATCGGGGCGAGTTTCTCGACCGCCTCGTCGTAGCGCGAGCGGTGCACCAGCAGCCGCGTGGGAATGGCGCAGCCCTGCCCCGCGTGGTAACACACGCCCAGCGAGCTGAGCAGCGCCATATCGAGATTCGCGTCTTCCAGCACGATGAGCGCCGACTTGCCCCCGAGCTCCAGGAACACCTTCTTCACGGTCGCGGCAGCCACGGACATGATGCGCTTGCCCACCACGGTCGAACCGGTGAAGGACACCATGTCGATGCGCGGGTCCGCGCACAGGACCTCGCCGACCTCGGCGGGGTCGGCGGCGGTCACCACATTGAAGACGCCGGGCGGCAGTCCGGCGTTCGCGGCCGCCCTGCCAAGTGCCGTCGCGGTCCAGGGCGTATCGGGCGCCGGCTTCAGCACAACCGTGTTGCCGGTCGCGAGCGCGGGGAAGACCTTGGCCAGGTTGGTCTGCAGCGGGAAGTTCCAGGGCGTGATGGCGGCCACCACCCCGCTCGCCTCATACCACACCTGGCGGTCGCTCAGGATACCCTGCTGGGTCGTCACCCGCGGCAGCTCGCGCTGCCAGTCGAACGCCTCCATGGTATCGAGCACCCAGGACAGGTGCGCGACGGGCTCGTCGCAACCGGGGCCGCGTGTCACCATGTCGGGTTGCCCCGCCTCGGCGATGATCTGCGGTCGCAGTTCGGTCTCTACCGCGGCCTCGATAGCGGCAGCGAACCGGCGCAGCATGCGCAGTCGCCCGGCGTGGTCCGTGGACCAGTCGGTCTCGTCGAAGGCGCGGCGCGCGGCCGCGATGGCGCGCCGCGCATCGTCCGGACTCGCGTCCGCCGCGACACCCAGGACCTCCCCGGTAGCCGGGTTGATGTTGTCGTAGGTGCGCCCGCCCCCGGCGGCGACCAGCTCGCCGTCGATGTAGAGTCGCTGTTCACCGTGGACATCGCTCGCCATGGGCTTACCTTCCCGTCAGTGTGTGCAGGAGTATGCCTGCGTTGGTCGCGATGAGATGGGCCTGGCTGACGCCGTTGCTCTCCATCTCCCTGCGGTAGGCGGCGGTCCGATCGAGGATGCAACTCATGGCCAGCGCGGCGGAGTGAGGGTCGATCTCGGGCCTGCGCTTTACCGCGCCGGTGCGCTCCATCAGCGCCGCCATGGCCGCGAGCACGGGCTGCATCGCCGCACCGCGCAGGTTCATGAAGCGCTTGTCGCCCTCGTCCGCGGCGAGGTTGCGGATCCTCAGGATGGGGCCGTGACGATCCCAGTAGAGCATGAAAAACTCGACCACAGCGCGCGCGCGGTCGCGGCCGTCGGCGCCGCGCCAGTGCCCCTCGAACAGGTCGAGGAGCGGCGGCAGTTCGGCATTGGCCTCGCGCGCCAGCTCCAGCACCACATCTTCGACGTCGGCGAAGTACTGGTAGAACGTGGCCGGCGAGGCGTCCACCGCCCGCGCGATATCCGCCACGCGCACGTCACGCAGGCGACTGTTGGCCAGTATGTCCCGCGTGGCCTCTAGAATCCTGCGGCGCTTCTGCAGCGCCCGGGCACCGAGCGGACGACCGCTCAGGTCCGCGATGGTGGCGGCGCTCATGGTCGGCTCAGCGCTCCACGAACGCGTTCGCGAGCTGGTTGACGATATCGCCGGCGGTGACGATGCGATTGCCCTCGTCGTGTGCCTGCGTGCCGCCCATGCCGCTCATCAGTGTCAGATCGACGCCCTCGGCCTCGGCCCGCAGTGCGCCGACGGTGCAGCGTTCTTTCGGCCGCCGGTCGCTGAAACCCCACTCGAAGGCGCGCATCGCATTCTCATGGGTCATCATGTTGATGTCGTTGTCGGACACGCCCGCCAGGCTCTCCCACAGCACCTCCGGTGAACGCGGCCAGGTGGTATCCGAGTGCGGGTAGTCGCACTCCCACATGATCGTCTCCACACCCACGAGGTCGCGCATCTGCACGCCGGCCTTGTCGTCGATGAAACAGTTGTAGATATGCTCGCGGAAGACGTCGCTCGGCAGCTTGTCGCCGAAGTCCTGGTGGGTCCACGCATGGTGGTGCCGGTACACGTAGTCCGCGCGTTCCAGGAAGTACGGCACCCAGCCGATGCCGCCTTCCGACAGCGCGAACTTGAGCGTGGGGTACTCGCGCAGGATAGTGGAGAACAACAGGTCCGCGGCCAGGTTGACGATACTGATGGGCGTGGTGGAAATCATCACCTCCACCGGCGCCTCCATCGAGTTGAAGACCATGCCGCCGCCGGAGCCGATATGGATAAGGATGGTCATGCCCTCGTCCACGCAGGCCTCCCAGAACGGCCGCCAGTGCTCGGAGTGGATACTCGGCAGGCCGAGCTTCTCCGGGTTCTCGGTGAAGTTCACCGCGCGGCAGCCCTTCTTCGCCACGCGGCGCACCTCCTCCGCCATGGTCTTCGGGTCCCAGATCGCGGGCAGCGCCAGCGGAATGAAGCGGTCGGGGTAACTGCCCGCCCACTCGTCGATATGCCAGTCGTTGTAGGCCTGCAGCATGACCCGCGCCAGCTTGCGATCCTCGCAGGAATTCCACAACTGGCCGACGAAACCCGGGAAGGACGGAAAATTAATCGAGCCCAGTACGCCGTTCGCGTTCATGTCCTGCACCCGGGCGTGAACGTCGTAGCAGCCCTTGCGCATCTGCTCATAGGACGTCGGCTCCACGCCGTACTCCTCGGGCACCCTGCCCACCACGGCGTTGAGGCCGATGTTCGGCAGCTTCTGCCCGTTGAACTCCCAGACGTCGCAGCCGCTGGGCAGGCGCGTGACCTGCGGCGCCTTTGACTTGTATTCCTGCGTGAGGTGATTGGCGAACATATCCGGCGGCTCGACCACGTGGTCGTCAACGCTCACCAGGATCATATCGTCCATTTTCATGTTTTTATCTCCCACCGGTCGCGCCGGTTTTGAACAATTCGTATAGGGACACGCCTGCCCCGCTAAACGTCGGCCATGCGCGGTAACACCGCGTTCAGGCGATGACCCCCGCCACCTTCAACTCGATCATGCGCTCGGTGTCGATACCCGCCTCCGCGAGAATCTCCTCGCAGTGCTCGTTGAATTCCGGCGCCCGCGCGGTCGCGGCGGGCGTCTCGTCAAACTGCACCGGAGTCGTCACCAGTTCGAAGTCACGGCCGTCACTGGTGGTCGAGCCTGTCAGGTAGCCGTTGGCGCGGACCTGGGCGTCCTGTGCGACCTCGATGGTGTTTTGCACCGGCGCCCACTGGCCCTTCAGGGTCTGGAACTTCTCGGTCCACTCGGCCAGGGTGTGCTTCGCGATCTCCTCGCGGATGATATCGCCGGCGGCAGTGGCGTTGGCGGCGAGTTTCTCCACGGAATTGAAGCGCTCGTCCTCGACGAGATCAGGCCTGTCCAGGTGCTCGACAAAATCGGGCCAGTAGTGGAAGCCCTGCAGCATGACGAGCGAAATGAAACGCTCGTCGGACGTCTGGTACAGCCCCGTGAGCGGGTTCTTCGAACCGGTCGCCGCGCCCGCCCCCAGCGCCCACGGCTGGCCGCTCTGGGCGGACAGGGCGATCGCGGGCCCAATCGACCAGACGCCGGCCGCCAGCAGCGAGACGTCGACGACCGAGGGTTCACCGGTGCGCTCGCGCTTGAACAACGCGGCCGAGATTCCGCCGGCGATCGTCATGCCGCCAATGGAATCGCCGAAACCGGGTCCCGGTTGCGGCAGCACGAAGCCCAGGCCCGGCGGGCTGACACTCTGCGCGCAGCCCGCGCGGCACCAGAAGCTCGTCATGTCATAGCCGCCGCGGTTGCCGTCCGGTCCCTTCGGTCCGGAGGCGGTGCCACGCACGTAGATAATGTCCGGGTTGTGCTTGCGGATGTCGTCCACGTCGATCTGGAGCTTCTTCAATACCCCCGGCAGCTTGTTGGAGAGGAACACGTCGCAGGTCTTGGCCAGTTCATACAGCACCGCCACGCCCTCGGGACTGGCCAGGTCGAGGCCGATGGAGCGCTTGCCGCGGTTGGCGTGTTCGTTCAGCACGTGCACGCCACGGGACAGGTCCAGCACGCCGGTGCTGCCGAGTCCGCGCATGGCGTCCCCGCGCTCGTGGTGTTCCACCTTGATCACATCGGCGCCCCAGTCCGACAGGATCGCGGAGGCCGCGGGTACGAACATGTGCTCGGCGACTTCGAGAATGCGTACGCCTTTCATTACGTCGGTCATCGGTTTCTCCATGCGGCCCCGCCGGGGCTCTAAATCTGAGGATGCGTCAGAAAGTATGGCCGTGGCCGTTCGGTTTTACAAGGTACGTGTCATGTAACAGGTGCGCTCGCCCGGCTGGCCGCCAACCTTAACGATGCGCTGCGCGGCGGCAGCAACCGCGCGCCGGCTCAATCGCGGGAGCGTCAGGAGAAAAATCCCGCGGCAAAATCCTCCAGCGCACGCACCGCGTCGCGACCGCGCGACCAGGGATTCACCACCAGTCGCGTCACGCCGGCGTCCTCCCAGCGGCGCAGGTCCTCGCGTTGTTCAAGGTGCGTCGCCGTGATGATCTCGAGTCCATCCGGGTCGCGCCCCTCGGCCCGGCAGATCGCGCGCAGGCGCGACAGCACCGGCCCGATGGTGTCGAGCGTGTGCCCGATGCCGTACCAGCCGTCGCCGTAACGGGCGACGCGGCGCAGGGCCGCGTCGGACTCGCCGCCCACGTGCAGCGGCGGATGCGGTTGCTGCACGGGCTTGGGCTCGAAACGCACGGCGTCGAAGCGGAAGAACTCCCCCTCGTGGGCAACGCGCGGCTCGCTCCACAGGCGTTTGCACACCGCGAGCGCCTCGTCGAGGCGGCGGCCGCGCGTGGCGGGATCCAGGCCGGTCGCCGTCCACTCCGACCGCAGCCACCCGGCGCCCACGCCGACCTCGGCGCGGCCGCCGGAAACGATATCCAGCGTCTGCACGGCGCGCGCCGCGACAAAGGGATGGCGCAGGCCGAGCAGGTAGACATTGGTACCCAGGCGGATCCGTTGCGTCCGCCCGGCGAGGTAGGAGAGGTAGGCAAACACGTCGAACAGCGGTGTTTCCGGCGGCACGGGGGGATGTGCGTCGGCGCTACCGGCCTCGAAGGGGGAGCCGGCCATGGCCTCGGGAAACACGAGGTGTTCGGGCATCCACAACGACTCAAAACCGAGCCGATCAGCCGCGAGCGCCACCTCGGTGAAGTAACGGGGGTGCAACATTCCGATAGAGGTGCCGATCTTGAGCGCCATACGTGCGGGCCGTGGCTTTTGCGGCAGCATAGCACGCGCCGGCCGCAGCGCTGCACGGGCTTCATCCGCGGAGAGCCACGCGACACATTGTCTGGACGTTCGACTTCCCTGGAATGCGGGCACCGCCAATGACCCCGGCGACAACATTTTCGCCACCCGATCAATAGGCTGCCCAACAGTTGCCGGGTTATAGTGCCCTCGACGCGTACAATCCGGTGCCCTCCGAATGAAGACCGCCCGGCTGCACCTGCGCCAGTGGCGCGACGACGACCTGAGCGCTTTCGCGGCCCTCAACGCCGACCCCGGTGTCATGCGCTATTTCCCCGCTCCGCTGAGCGAGGAGGAGAGCGACCACATGGCGCGACGCTGCCGCGACCTCATCGCGACGCGGGGCTGGGGCCTGTGGGCCGTGGAGCTTCGCGATACGCGGGAGTTCATCGGCTGCGTGGGACTGCACGAGCCGCGGCACGAACTGCCCTTCTCGCCCTGCGTGGAGGTCGGCTGGCGCCTGGCGCGCGAGCACTGGGGCAAGGGCTATGCGACGGAGGCGGCGCGGCGCGCGCTGGAGTATGCCTTCGAGCGGCTCGCGC
>JAUIEP010000215.1 GCA_030428835.1 Gammaproteobacteria bacterium
TGCCTTCGTTACGCGCGAACGTGTGGCAGGCACCGCACATCTGATGTCTGCGCGAACGTGTGTCAGGCACCGCACATCGAGGTTCACAAAGTGGGTAGGGTGACGTGTTATTGGGAAACTTTTTTCGGGCCCTGCGCCCGCAAAAAGTTTCACGATGGCGCGGCGCCCGGGTGCCACTCTCGCGAGCGCTGAACCCCCTTGTCCGCTAAGCACTCAAACAACTTTCCGCCCAACATGACAGCAAAACCCCGCATCCGCCAAGCACTCAAACAACTCTCCGCCCAACGTGACAGCAAAATCCCGCATCCGCCAAGCACTCAAACAACTCTCCGCCCAACGCTATCGCAAACAAAGACCACTCTCGCCCGCGAAGCACAAGATCAACGTCCCGCCAGCCCCAAACGCAGCAGACAAAAAAAAGGGGCCACAAATGTGGCCCCGAAAACATCCCTGCAAAGCAGGGATAAGTGGTCCTGGATGGGTCCGGGATACCCCGGGTTGCCGCTTACGCGGCGGATTTGAAGCTGAAGGATTCCTTCAGTTCTTCAAAACGGGCTTTCGCTTTCTCGAGCTGCTTTTCCAGCTCCTTGCGATCAGTCAGGCTGTCGAGCTCGATCTTGGGGAAGTCCAGATCCTCGATGCGGCCCTTGGCGTCCTTCTCGACCTGCTTACCGCGCTTGACCAGCTCCTTGTAGAGCTTGTCAGCCTTCTTGCGGCGCGCTTCCAGCTGGTCCTGCATGCTGTCGAACTGCTCCTGCGCCTGGTCATAAGCCTTGCCGTAGAAGCCGAGGCCGGCCAGGAATGCATTGCGGCCAGCTTCCTGGGCGCGTGCTGCGAAGTCCGGAGTGGTCTTCTTCGGGGCAGCCTTCTTGGCCGCGGGCTTGCGCTTGGCAGCCGGCTTGCGCTTG
Organism: Gammaproteobacteria bacterium; assembly: GCA_030428835.1. GTDB lineage: Bacteria > Pseudomonadota > Gammaproteobacteria > Pseudomonadales > Halieaceae > Marimicrobium. The sequence goes on from JAUIEP010000215.1 coordinate 909, forward strand.
GCAGCCGGCTTGCGCTTGGCAGCCGGCTTGCGCTTGGCAGCGGTCTTCTTCGGTGCGGCCTTGCGCTTGGCGGCCGCCTTCTTTGCTTGTTCAGCCATGTCTTGACTCCTGTTTGGGTCTTTCACAGGCGGCGAATCCGCCAGATGGGGTGCAGAATAGGGGCAAAAATTAGAATAAACATACTAATAAAAAGACTATTTTTAACGATCCGATGCGCAGCGGTGCCTGTACTATCCTGCAATACCCTTGAACCGTCGGGCATTGGCGGTGTCCGAGTTCGAGCTCCGTAGCTTGTGGGGTAGACTGGTTAAGTTTGGTTTCATTTTGTCCGGCTATCATTCGCCGGGCGGGGTGTGACTTACCTATACAGAAGGACTTGTCATGGCGCAGAGCGGCGCTCGCAAAGGGATATCGGCGTTGGCCGTGCTGCTGGTCGGTGGCGCGGTGGCCTATGGGCTGCTCGTGGGCAGGCCCAGCCCCGAGCCGAGGGAGGCCCCCGTCCTGCCGCCGCCGCTGGTGGAGGTGGTGTCCGCCAGTCCCGCCGAGCGCTCCCTGGAGGTGCGCACGCAGGGGACTGTCCGGCCCCTGCGGGAAATCAAGCTCATGAGCCAGGTGGGCGGCGTTGTCGAGAGTGTCGGCGAGTCCTTCGCGCGGGGCGCGTTCTTCGCCGAGGGCGAGGTGCTCGTTAAGATCGAGGATGTCGATTACGGCTTCGCCATCGCCCGGGCGAAATCCCAGGTGGCGGCCGCGCGCCAGCGCCTGGCCGAGGAGGAGGGCCGCGCCCTCCAGGCCGAGCGCGAGTGGCGCGACCTCGGCACTGATCGCGCCAACGCATTGTTCCTGCGCAAACCCCAGATCGAGTCCGCCGAGGCCGCGCTGCGGGCCGCAGAGGCAGACCTCGCCGCGGCGGAAAAGGACCTCGCCCGCACCGCCATCCGTGGTCCGTTCAACGGTCGCGTGGTCGAAAAACATGTCGACATCGGCCAGTTCGTCACTCCAGGCACCACCATTGCCACTGTTTATGACACCGACATCGCCCAGGTCCGCCTGCCCCTGACCGACCGCCAGGTGGCCCTGCTGGACCTGCCGCTCACCTACGCGGGGGACGAGGCCGGGCCGCAGGCGGCGCCCGTGACGCTGTCGGCGCGCTTCGCCAACCGGGTCTGGGAGTGGCAGGGCCGCATGGTGCGCACAGATGCGAGCATTGACGAGAACAGCCGCGTCGTATTCGCAGTGGTGGAGGTAGAAAAGCCCTTCGCGCGTGGCGACGACAGCGAGCGGCCGCCGCTCTCGCCCGGGCTGTTCGTGGAGGCCGTAATACGCGGCCGTGCGCTGCCCGGCGTCAGCGAGCTGCCGCGCTCCGCCCTGAGTATTGACGATACCGTCATGGTGGTCGACGCCGAGCTGCGCACCAGCCGCCGCTCCGTCAACGTGCTTGATTCGACGGCCAGCCAGGTCTGGGTGCAGGGGCTCAACAAGGGCGACCGCGTCATCGTACGCCAGCCGCCAAGCCTGCTTGCCGGCATGACCGTGCGCCTGCACACCCCCACCGAACTCGCGGGCGGCGGGCTCTGACATGGGCGGACCGATTCGCTGGTTCGTACACAACCCCATCGCGGCAAACCTGTTGATGGTGCTGCTGGTTATCGGCGGCTTGCTGGCAATCCCCGGACTGGACAAAAAATACTTTCCGGACATAGAACTGGACATCGTCAGCGTGTCCATGCCGTACCCCGGCGCGGGGCCGAGCGAGGTGGAACAGCAGATCTGCAAGCGCATCGAGGAGGCCGTGCACGACCTCAATGGTGTGCAGGAGATCCGGTCAACGGCGAGGCAGGGCTCAGGCACCGTGCTGATCGAGGCCGAACCCGGTTACGACATGCAGCGGCTGACCGCGGAAGTGAAGACCCGGGTCGACGCCATTACCACGTTTCCTGTCGACGCCGAGCGGCCCATCGTGACTGAACTGGCGCACCGGCACTTCATGGTCATGGTCACGCTCGCGGGCGATATCGGCGAGCGTGCGCTGAAGGAACTGGCACAGCGCCTGCGCGACGACCTCTCCGCCCAACCCAATGTCTCGGTGGTCGAGATTGCCTCGCGCCGGCCCTACGAGGTCTCCGTGGAAGTGTCGGAGCTCACCCTGCGCCGCTACGGGCTGACATTCTCCGACGTGGTGAGTGCGATTCGCGGCTCGTCACTCAACCTGCCCGCGGGTGCGATCAAGTCCGAGGAGGGTGACATCCAGCTCCAGACGCGCGGGCAGGCGTACGACCGGTACGATTTCGAACGCATCCCGCTCGTCAGTAAACTCGACGGCACGCAGCTCCAGCTCGGTGATGTCGCCACCGTGCGCGACGGCTTCGAGGAAGCCGAACTGGAGGTGCTGTTCAACGGCCTGCCGGCCCAGAACATGCAGGTCTTCGTCACCTCCAATCCGAACACCCTGCGCACCAGCGAGGTGGTGCACGATTGGGTGCAGGAAACGCGCAAGACACTGCCGCCCGGCGTCGTGCTGGAAATCTGGCGCGACGAGGCCGAGCCATTCCGGGAACGCACCAGCATGCTGATCAAGAACAGCCTCGGCGGGCTGCTGCTGGTGTTCCTGGTACTGATGATGTTTTTGCGCCCGCTGCTGGCCATGTGGGTCTGCGCGGGCATCGGGGTCGCCTTCATGGGCACGTTCATGGCGCTGCCCTACACGGGGGTCAGCCTCAACATGGTGTCGCTACTGGCATTTCTCATGGTGCTGGGCATCGTGGTGGACGACGCGATCATTGTCGGCGAGTCCGTGCATTCCCACCAGATGGCGGGCGAGGCGGGCACCAAGGGTGCTGTGCGCGGTACGCGCTCGGTGCTCAAACCCGTGGTCTACGCGGTGCTCTCGACGATGATATTCGTCGCGCCGATGCTCATCCTGCCGGGTTCGATGGCCAAGATGGGCACGCCGCTGCCGGTCGTGATCATACTTGCGCTCACCTTTTCGCTGGTGGAGTGCATGCTTATCCTGCCTGCCCACCTCGCCCACATGCGTCCGCCACGCCCCAGCCGCTTCGAGTTCCTGCGCCGCTTCGAGGCCGTGCGGCAGCGCTTCGTGAGCGGTATGACGGATTTCGCCCACGGCGTTTACCGGCCTTTCCTCGCATTCTGCCTGCGCAACAATCTCGTGGTTTCCGCCCTTTTCGTGGTCGCCCTGCTGGTCAGTCTCGGCCTCTACGCCGGCGGCTGGATTAAAACCGGGTTCTTTCCCAACGTGCGCTCTGATTTTGTGGAGGTTGAAATCCAGCTGCCCGCGGGTGGTCCATTTGCCACGGCACAGAGGGTCCAGCGGCAGGTGCAGGCCGCCGCGGAGCAGGTGCGGGCCGAATATGAGGCCGATCCCCGATTTGCACAGGAAGCGGCCCTGGGCCATGTCTTCACGGTGGCGACCAAGGACCGGGTGCGCTCCTGGTTGCAGGTGCCGAACACGGATGTCGACGTGAAGGAGGTGTCCACGCGTTATCGCGAGCTGATCGGCGATGTCGGGCAGGTTGAGCGCTACGACGTCAACTACACCATGAACAATGTCGGCAGCCCGATTACCCTTGTGCTCGCCTCCCACTCCATCGATGACCTGCGCGCGGTCTCCGATGATTTGCGCGCCGTCCTCGAGGCCTATCCCGGCGTCTACAACGTGAACGACTCGTTGCAGAGTCCCCGGGAGGAGATCGAACTGGGCCTGAAGCCCGCGGCGGAAAACCTCTCCGTTACCCTGGCCGACCTCGCGCGCCAGGTGCGCGAGGCGTTCTACGGCGCCGAGGCGCAGCGCATACCGCGGCCGCGGGAGGATGTGCGCGTCATGGTGCGCTACCCCGAAGAGGAGCGCCTGTCCGTGGAAAACCTGAGCGACATGCGCGTGCGTACGCCGGCCGGTGACGAGGTACCCTTCGACACCGTGGCCAGCGTCACCTACAAGCCCGGCTACCTCACCATCGAGCGCCTCGACCGCAAGCGCACGCTGGAAATCACCGCTGATGTGGTGCGTGGCAAGGCGGATCCGCGTGCCGTCGTCAATGACATAGTGATGAACCAGTTGCCGCAACTACGTGCGCAGTACCCGGGCCTCTCGATGAAACTCGACGGGGAACTGCAGGAGGAGTCCGATTTCCTGCAGGCGCTCCTCCAGTACATGGCGTTGTCCATGCTGGTGGTCTACGCCTTGATGGCGATTCCGTTCCGCTCCTACTTCCAGCCGCTGCTGGTGCTGACGGCGGTGCCGTTCGGGATAATGGGCGCGATCTTCGGTCATGTGATCACGAACTGGGACATCAGTATGTTCTCCCTCATGGGCGTGATCGCGGCGGCTGGGGTGGTCGTCAACGATAACCTCGTGCTCATCGATCGCATAAACGCCCTGCGTGCCGCCGGACATGGGGTGATGGAATCGTTGTTGCAGGGCGCCGAGGATCGCTTCCGCCCCATCATCCTCACCACGATGACCACTTTCATCGGCCTGCTGCCGATCATGTTCGAGAAAAGCATCCAGGCGCAGTTTATGATCCCCACTGTGATCTCGCTGGCCTTCGGTGTGCTGTTTGCCACCGGGGTCACGCTGGTGCTCGTACCTTCACTTTACCTGCTCGGTGAGCAGATCACCGCGAAGTTGGGGCGGGGAGATTCTGTGGTCCCCGATGGGGTCTGACGGGGGTGGTTGTCCTGGGTGATTTGGCCGGTGGGTTTTGCTGGCCTCTAGTTTGGTGTCGTTAGGGTTCTTCGGGCACTGTGGCGTCGTGTCGCCGTTTTTCTTGAGCTGGATGTCGTGAGGGCTGCCGGGCTTTGGTTCCGGGGGGCGTGCGCGAGGCCCGGGCACCGCGGCGTCGTGAAAGTTCTGGCGAGGCGGGAAAAGCAGCCTCGCCAGAACTTCCCCGCCACCGCGTCGCCCTACCTGGGCGCTTTACGTCACTATCCAACGGGTGGTGGGTTCTTTCTCTCCGTTGGCCGGCCCGCGAGCGGCCGAATT
>JAUIEP010000027.1 GCA_030428835.1 Gammaproteobacteria bacterium
AGGTAGGGCCTCGCCGGAACTTCCCCACCACCGCGTCGCCCTACCTGGGCGCTTTACGTCACTATCCAACGGGTGGTGGGTTCTTGCGCTCCGTTGGCCGGCCCGCGAGCGGTCGACTTCCCTGCTTTAAAACGCGGCCCTGAAGGGCTGCCCTCGGTCGGTCGCGAGCCCTGCGGTCTCGCTCCACTCCCTCGGCACGTTTTGAACAGCAGGGAAGTCGGCCGCTCGCGCGCCTGGTGCCAGTGCATAGAGCCACATCGTCGTCCCCGCGAAGGCGGCGGTCCGACGTCTCGGGACCCAGTGACCGCGCCCGCAGAACCAAAGCTAGTGCTTTAGCACGATGCAAGGCCCCGAGCCGGGATATCTCTTCGCGTAGCCGTCAGGGAGGCGCCGAGGGAGTGGAGGGAGACCGCAGGGCTCCCGACCGACTGAGGGAACCCCGGAGGGGCGCCGACAGCGAGCGAAGAGATATCGCGGGTCGGGGCCTGGGTGGGCCTAAAGAATTCAACGCCAGTTCTGCAACAAAGGCCACTGGGCCCAGGGATGCCGTACCACCGCCTGCGCGGGGGCGACGATAGTTGGGTTCCGCACAGGGGCGAGGGTAGTTGGGTTCTGCGCCGGGAGGTCAGGTCAGCGCCGCTGTGCTTACCAACACGCCGTTGTTGTCGGCGTAGATGTACTCACCCGGCGCGATACTCACGCCGCCGAAGTGGACGGTGATGTCGCGCTGGCCGACGCCTAGCTTTTCTGTTTTCAGGGGACACGTGCCGAGGGCCTGTACGCCCAGCGCGGTCGCGCCGATCTCGTCGACGTCGCGGATGGCGCCGTTGATGACCAGGCCCGACCAGCCGTTCTTCGCCGCCTTCTCCGCCAGCATGTCGCCGAGCAGCGCGCGGCGCAGCGAGCCGCCGCCGTCGACCACGATCACCCTGCCCTCCCCCGGCTCATCCACGCACTGTTTCACGAGCGAATTGTCCTCGTGGCACTTGATGGTGACCGCCGGGCCGCTGAAGCGCTTGACCCTGCCGTAATTGCCGAACTGCAGTTCGATGGCCCTTGCCGCGGGGGCCTCGTCCGACAGGTCCGGGGTGGAAATCACGCTCATGGCCGCTCCTTGTGCGCTGCTGGCGAAAGGCCCGCAGTATAGCCCGACCCGATCGCGATGCGCGCGGCCATTGGCTTTCGCGCGCAAGCCGTTATAATTCCCACCGAAAATGTAATCAGCAAAATTCATTCACTGAGTGAATGAGGAGCGCCCCGTGAGCATGAACCGCGTCGACCTCAACCTGCTGGTGTACCTGGATGCCCTGCTGCGCGAGCGCAACGTGACCCAGGCCGCCAACCAGCTCAACCTCTCCCAGCCCGCCATGAGCAACGGCCTGCGCCGCCTGCGCGAGCTGTTCGACGACCCCCTGCTGGTGCGCACGTCCGACGGCATGACCCCCACCGAGCGCGCACTGGAACTCGAGCCCCTCGTGCGCGAGGTCCTCAGCAAGATCGACCAGGCGGTCCAGCCCAAGCGCGATTTCGAACCGGACAAGGCGGAGCGCGTTTTCCGCATCATGGCCAGCGATTACGCCGAGGCCACCCTCTTCCCGAGCGTGCTCGGCAAGCTGCGCGAACTCGGCCCCGGCCTTACGCTCGACATCATGACGCCGTCGGACGTCAGCTTCCTCGACGTGGAGCGCGGCAAGGTGGACCTCGTCATCAACCGCTTCGACTCGATGCCCCAGTCCTTCCACCAGCGCCCGTTGTGGAACGACTCTTTCACCTGCGTGCTCAGTCCCAATAATCCCGTGCTGGAGGACTGGACGCTGGAGTCCTACCTCGAGGCCAATCACGTCTGGGTGAGCAAGACGGGGATGGGCGTCGGCGTGGGCGTGGACCCCTCCGATGTCCAGCGCCTCGGCTGGGTCGACGGCGCGCTCAACAAGCTGGGCAAGAAGCGGCAGATCCGCGTCTTCACCCGCCACTACCAGGCGGCGATGACGCTGGCGGAGCAGAACGACCTGATCGTCACGCTGCCCACGAAGGCGGCACAGTTGAAGAAGGACAACCCGCGCGTCGTGCTGCGCGAGCCGCCGCTGGCGATTCCGCCGCTGGAGCTGAAGATGGCGTGGAGTCCGCTGCTGCAGCACAACCCGGCGAACAGGTGGCTGCGGGGTTTGATTACCGAGACTGCGCAGGAGTTGGACGCAGCCTAGCGGGTGATGCAGCCCTGTGTTCTTGACAGTGTTGGGCGGAGGGTTGTTTGAGTGCCTGGCGCACGATGGGATTCGGCGAGTACGTCAGGCGGAGAGCTTTTTGAATACTTAGCGGACGAGGGGATTCAGCGCTCGCGAGAGCGGCACCCGGGCGCCGCGCCATCGTGAAACTTTTTACGGGCGCAGGGCCCGAAAAAAGTTTCCCAATACCACGTCACCCTAACGACTTTGTGGACCTCCTTGAACAGTGCCTCATAGAGGACCGCAGGGAAGCTCGTCCTGTTTACGCTCATAGGACATTTACGAACCGGGGCGGTGTGATGTGGGCAGTGAAAGAGATGCATTCCTGGTCGGAATGCCCGCGATCACAGGTATAAATTAGCTAAATTCCGCGCCCGGTCCTAGAATCTGCATTGTCTGATTCACCGTGCCCCCATCGCGTGGGCACCAGCCTGCAAGGAACGACAACCATGACCGATCGAGTCCAGCAGGGCGGCCTGCAGATCGCCCGCGAACTTTACGACTTGCTTGAGAACGATATCGCGCCCGGTACCGGCGTGGAGCCCGCCGCGTTCTGGCAGGGGCTGGAAGCCATCGTGAACGATCTCGCGCCGCGCAACCGCGAGCTGCTGGCGGTGCGCGATGACTTGCAGGCGCAGATCGACGACTGGCACCACGCCCACCCGGGTCCCGACTACGACCGCGCCGCCTATCGCGCCTTCCTGGAAAAAATCGGCTACCTGCTGCCCGAGGGTCCGGACTTCACGATCAGCACGGAAAACGTCGACGAGGAGGTCGCGCTGCTCGCCGGGCCGCAGCTCGTGGTACCGGTCATGAACGCGCGCTACGCGCTGAACGCGGCCAACGCGCGCTGGGGCAGTCTCTACGATGCCCTGTACGGCACCGACGTCATTCCCGAGGACGGCGGCGCCGAGCGAGCCGGCAGTTACAACCCGGTGCGCGGCGAGAAGGTCATCGCCTACGCGCGCGCGTTTCTCGACACGCACTGCCCGCTGGCGGACGGCAGCCATGCCGACGCCACCGCCTACGCCATCGCCGGCGGCGGCCTGCAGGTCAGCCTGGCGTCGGGCGCCACCACCACGCTGGCGGAACCCGGGCAACTGCGCGGCTACACGGGCAGCGCGGCGGAGCCCTCGGTCGTGCTGCTGCGCCACCACGGCCTGCACATCGAGATCCAGGTCGACCGCGACCACGCGATCGGTCAGACCGACGCCGCGGGGGTGAAAGACGTCGTGCTCGAGGCGGCACTGACTACCATCCAGGACTGTGAGGACTCTGTCGCGGCGGTGGACGCGCAGGACAAGGCGCTGGCCTACCGCAACTGGCTCGGGCTCATGCGCGGCGACCTCACCGACACGTTCCGGAAGGGCAGCGAGAACATGACGCGGCGCCTGAACGAGGACCGCGACTACACAACGCCCGACGGCGGCACGCTGACCCTCGCCGGGCGCAGCCTGCTGTTCGTGCGCAATGTGGGTCACCTCATGAGCAACCCGGCGATCCTCGACGAGGGCGGCGCGGAAATTCCCGAGGGCATCATGGACGCCATGTTCACCTCGATGATCGCCCTGCAGGACCTCAACAAGCCGGCGGGCGCGCCGCGCAACTCGCGCAAGGGCAGCGTGTACATCGTGAAGCCGAAGATGCACGGGCCGGAGGAAGTGGCGTTCACCTGCGAGCTGTTCGACCGGGTGGAGGACGCGCTGGGGCTCGCGCGCAACACGCTGAAGATGGGCATCATGGACGAGGAGCGGCGCACGACGCTCAACCTCAAGGAATGCATACGCGCGGCGAGCGAGCGCCTGGTGTTCATCAACACCGGTTTCCTCGACCGCACCGGCGACGAGATCCACACGTCGATGGAAGCGGCGGCGATGACGCCGAAAGGCGCCATGAAGCAGGAGACGTGGATCAAGGCGTACGAGGACTGGAACGTCGATGTGGGCCTGCGCTGCGGCTTAAAGGGCCGCGCCCAGATCGGCAAGGGCATGTGGGCCATGCCCGACCTGATGGCCGAGATGATGCAGGCCAAGATCGGCCACCCCATGGCCGGCGCGAGCACCGCCTGGGTGCCCTCGCCCACCGCCGCCACCCTGCACGCCATCCACTACCACCAGGTGGATGTGGCCGCGCGGCAGGACGAAATACTGGCGCGCGAACCCGCGTCGCTGGACGACATCCTCAGCATACCGCTGAAAGGGGCCGAAGGCCTGTCGGCGGCCGACATCCAGCGCGAACTGGACAACAACGCCCAGGGCATCCTCGGCTACGTGGTGCGCTGGGTCGACCAGGGCGTGGGCTGTTCGAAGGTGCCCGACATCAACCACGTGGGCCTGATGGAAGACCGCGCGACGCTGCGCATCTCCAGCCAGCACATCGCCAACTGGCTGCATCACGGTGTGTGTTCAGAAGCCCAGGTGCGTGAGACGTTGGAGCGCATGGCCGCAGTAGTCGATGAGCAGAACAACGCCGACCCCGCGTACCGGCCGATGGCGCCGGATTTCGACGACAGCATCGCCTTCCAGGCGGCCTGCGACCTCGTCTTCGCCGGTCGCGCCCAGCCCAACGGTTACACCGAGCCCGTACTGCACGCCCGCCGGCAGGAGGCGAAAGCGCGGTTCGGCGGTTAGCGTCCGTTCGGCGCGCGCAAAAAAAGAAAAGCCCGGCCGGAGCCGGGCTTGGTTGAGATTATGAAGCCCAGTCGGATTCATTAACCTCGGCAGTTGGCGGGCAGGTACTTGTTGGGCACCGGCGTGACACCCGAACCGCCGCCCCAGCCGGATACGCAATCCCAGGCCATTGTTCCATCCGGGTTAGTGGAACCGGACAGCGAGAACACGGCGAAGGAACTCGGGTCGGGCGTACCACCCTCCCACACGCTGGTGTAAACGCCGGCTCCGATGTGGATGGTGTCTCCAGCCGTCGGGTTGGCAGGTGAAACATCCACGGCCCACACGATGTCACTGACCCGCGTGCCGATGTTGACGCCGAAGGCCGCGACATTGTCGGGGAAGTCCCCATTGGCGGCCACGTACTCTGCAACCGTTGTCTTGGCTTCGGCCAACATCGCCAACGGCTCGGACATCTTCGAGCGCACGATGTAGTCCTGGTAGGCCGGCAGCGCGATCGCCGCGAGAATGCCCACGATGGCGATCACGATCATCAGTTCGATCAACGTGAAGCCCTTTTGCTGTTCCCCGATGTGTCGCATCTTACTTCTCCCCATTGTTTCTGAAATCACCCCTGGTGATGCTCGGGGCGTTTTTTTAGTTAGCATTGGCATATCAGCAACGTACGTGCCAACTCGTCATGTGGCGCGAAAAGTTATCAATTTATTCTTTTATTTCAATGCGTTAAACGGATATCGCGACGAGCGGGCCGCGCCGCGGGAGCGGGGACGCACCCGCCCGGCAATGGCAAGCTGACAATTTTTGTCAGGGCATGACGAACCGCGCTCAGGCGGTGTCGTCGGAGGTGTCCTTGAACTGCAGGTTGGTGAGCTGTTCCGACAACAGCCCGATCAGGAACATGACCATGCCCGCCAGGATCAACAGCGTGCTCATGTTGGTGAAGCGCCAGCCGCTCTGCATCACCGTGAGGGCGTAATTGAGCAGGCCGAGCCCGGCGGTGACCACCGCCGCGGGGAAGTACACCTTGAGCGGCGAGTACAGGGTACCCACCTTGAAGATGATGAGCAGGAAGCGCACGCCGTCCTTGAGCAGGCTGATGTGGCTCTTGCCGATGCGCTTCGACACCGCAATGGGCACGAAACCCACGGAGTAGCCCGCGCGGAAGAAAGCCATCGTGCTGGTCGTCGGGTAGCTGAAACCGTTGGGCAGCAGGTACAGGAAGCTCAGGAACTTGAGCCGGTCGACACAGCGGAAACCCGACGTGAGGTCGTCGATCTTGCGGCCGACCATCCAGCTCGCGAAGCGGTTGTAGAACGCGTTGGCGCTCCAGCGGGCGACACTGGCCTGGGACTCCTTGCCGCTGCGCGCACCCACCACGAGGTCGTACCCTTCCTTCACCTTCTCCAGGAGTCGTTCGACATCCTCCGCGGCGTGCTGCCCGTCGCCGTCCATGAACACCAGGTAGTCGCCGTGGGCGGCGCGCGCGCCGGACTTCACGGCGGCGCCGTTGCCCTTGGAGTACGGGTGGGTGACGACCCGCGCCCCGGCGTCGAGGGCCACCTGCGCGGTACCGTCGGTCGAACCGTCGTTGACCACGATGATCTCGGCGCCGCGGTAGAGGCGGTTGAGCTCGGGCAACAGGCCGGCCAGTCCCAGCTCCTCGTTCTTGCAGGGAATGATGATGGAAAAGTTCACGCTAATTCTCCAGGTACAGGGCCAGCGTCTGCTGCTCGTTGACCGTTAACAGGCCGCGCTCGTCGAAGGACAGAAGCAGGTCCTTGACCGCCTGTGCATCCTCTTCACGTCCCAGTGCGGTGGCGAAGTGCAGTTTCATCAGCAATCCCCGCCGGTGCTCCGGCGCCAGGGTGAGAAAACGCTCGGTGTAGGCATAGGCGTAATCATAACGCCCGAGGGCGTTTTCCAGCACCGCTAAATTAGCGTAAATGTTGGACTTGCCCTTGCGTACATTCGGGTCGTCCAGGTACAGCACGCGCATGCGGTCCGCCAGGCGCACGCGATCAAACTCGGGGCACTTGTTCGCCTGCAGCATGCGCACGAGCGTGAGCAGCGTGGTCACCGAGGACAGCGGGCGGCGCTCGTCGCGCGCGGCAAACCCGTCGATGACTTCCGGCGCCACCTCCTTGCGCGCCATGCAGGCCAGCGCGAGATCGCGCGCCTCGTAGTCCCCCAGACGCTCGGTGACGCTGTTCTCGTAGGCGCGCCGCGAATAGACCAGCGCGTGGTCGAGCTCGCCCACGGAGGCCAGTTCGGTGGCCATATCGATATTGGCCCGCGGCGACTTCGGGTGACCGTTGACGTGGTGCAACACCAGCAACGAGCGCTTCGACCAGACCTGCACCTGGGAGGCGGTGATAGCGGACATCACCGCGAGCACGATGACCAGCAGCAGCGTCAACGGCACCTGCGACTGCGGCACATACCGCAGCCATGTGCCGAGCAGCACCGCCACGCCGAGCGCGATGCCCACCGCGGGAAAATAATTGCGGTGCTCGAAGTACAGCTCCAGCGACAGTACGGTGGATTCCACCGAGTGGCCGACCAGGAAGATCGCGACTGCCAGTACCAGCCAGCGACCGAGCTGCCAGCGCAGCAACACGACGCCCGCGAGCACCACGAACGCCCAGCCGAGGGTGGCGTATAACGTGGTCACCGGCTCGCTGAACGACTTGGAGATCACCACGTCGTCGTGGTACAGACCCATGCGATCGACCTGCGGCCAGAACAACTGGCCCACGTAGTCCCACACGATGCGGCTCTCCGACATCAGGCGCTCGGCGAGCGTGAAGGGCCGCCGCACCAGCCGCGCCGCGAGGGTGTCCCAGCCGAATACCAGGATGCCGAGCAACACCGCGGCGCCGCCCGCGATCAGGCCGTAGCTCGCATTGCGCAGCCAGGGAATCGTGGCGCCGTCGGGGCCGCGGCAGCGGAACCAGAGCACCTCGAGCAGCAGGATGACGGGAATCGTCACCACCGCGTTTTCCTTGGAGAACATACCGAGCAGGAAAAAGGCGAGCACGGCGAGCAGCCAGGCCCACTGCCCGCGCCGCCCGGCCAGCATCGACAGGCGACAGTAGACGTAGCTGAGCAGCGACAACAACATGAAGGTCGTCGCGAGCATGGCCATGCGCTGCACGACGTACAGCACGCTGGACACCATGAGCGGGTGCAGCAGCCACAGGCCGCCGCAGATGATCGCCACGGCGCGATAACCGGGGATCCGCTGCTGCCGCAGCAGCAGCCAGAGCAGCCAGATCACCAGGCCGCCGTTGCAAGCGTGCAGCAGGATGTTGATCTTCTTGCCGCCACTGATGCCCTCGTCGAGGTACATCTTCTCGAGCACGAAGGTGGCCACGGAGACGTAGCGACCGAGCAGGCCCGAGCGGTCGCCGAAGACATAGTCCAGCGCGAGTTCGGGCGAGTCCTTCACGTCCTTGATGACCAGCACGCTCGAGCGGTCGTCGAGCAACTCGGGACCGGTGATACCCGGCCAGTAGACCCACACACTGAAGACCAGCAACAACACCACCGCGACCAGCGCCCGGGCGGTGGACCCAACGCCGCCGGATGTCACCGGCGCCGCGTCAGCCATTGTCGAACAGCCCGGCGATCACCGAGAGTTCCCGCCGCAACCGGTCCCTTTCCAGCCATATCCTGATGGCTTCATAGGTCTCGCCGAGGTCCTTGCCGCTGTGATACTGCGCGAGGTAGGAGGCGACCTGGCTGCTGTCTGGGTAGGCGTCTCGCGCGCGCTCGAACGCGGCGAGCAGTTCCCCGTCCACATCGCGACCCAGGCTGTGCACCATGCGGTAGTAGTGCGCGAGCAGGTCCATGCGCCAGGGAAAGCGCCGCACCAGCAGTTCGAGCATCGCCTCCAGGCGCGCCTTCTCCGCCGCGCTGCCGCGTGCGCCCACGAAGCCGACCAGCGCGCCGATCGCGGTGCTGTCGGACGACTGCAACAGGCGGCTCTGCGCGAGTTCCTCCATGACGCCCAGCCAGTCGTTCTCCTCCGCCAGCCGCGGAAAGAACAGGGTATCGACCTGGTACAGCATGACGGGCGCGGCGAAGTCGCGCGGGTCCAGCAGGTGCATGCGCTCGAAGTGCGTCCGCGTATTGACCGCGAGTGCCGCCTCCTCGTCCGCATCCAGACCCATCTCCCGCGCCTGCTGGAACTGCTTGAACAGCGCATTGCCGTAGAAAAAGTTGGCCCGCGGCGACTGCGGGTGGTTGACCGCGTTGAAGCGCGCGAGGGTGAACTCGTCGCGCCAGATACTGGTGCGCACGGCGAGCAGCGCGACGAACACGGCGACCACCACGGCGCAGGCGATGCCCACCTTGAGACCCGCCACCCGGTTCGCTCCCTGCACCAGCAGCACCGCCAGCAACAGCAGCACCGACACCCCCGGCAGGTAGTTGCGGTGTTCGAAGGCAATCTGCAGGGGCAGGATGGAAGACTCCATGCTGTGGCCCACGAGGAAGAAACACAGCGCGAACAACAGCAGCGGGTAGCGGTGGCGCAGGGCCACGGCGAGGACGATGACCGCAAGCCACAGCCCGATGGCCAGCACCGTGGTGAACGGCTGGAACAGACCCGCCGACAGTTCGATATCGTCGTGAAAGAAACCCATTTGCAGGATGTTCGGCACGGCGAGCCAACTGGCGTAGGACCACAACACCCGGAACTGGGTGAGCACGCGCTCCTCGAAGCTGAACTCGCGCCCGCGGAAGCGGTAGGTGAAGCTGTCGTAATCCAGCAGCAGCCAGCCGGCGAGCACGACCAGCGGCAGCAGGAACACCACCCAGGCGGCCAGTGCGAGGCGCCGGTTGCGGCCCCCGGCCCAGGCGCCGTTGAAGAGGCAGGCTTCCACGGCGAGCAACAGCCACGGCAGCAGCGCGCCGTTTTCCTTGGACAGCACGCCCAGCAGCCCGAGTACCGCCAACCACAGTCCCGCCGCCAGTACATCGCCCGCGGCGGCGCCGCGCTCCGCCCAGCGCAGCCGGTAGTGGAGGAAGACGACCAGCCCCGCCAGCGTGAACAGGGCCGACAGCTGCGCCATGCGCTGCACGGCGTACAGCACCGTGGAGACGTGCATGGGGTGCAGCAGCCACAGCGCGGCGGCGGTCAGCGCGGCGATACGCCTGTGGCGCGCGTCCAGCGGGAGTCCCGCCAGCAACGGCGCGCGCAATACGGCCAGGCTGAACAGGTAGATGAGATAGCCGAGCCCCAGGTGAATCAGCAGGTTGGTGAGTTTGAGTCCCAGCGGCGTGAAGCGCCCCTCGATGACATGGTTCACCGCGAAACTGAGCATGGCCACGGGGCGAAACAGCGCACCCGCGTCGGAACTCAGCGCGGCCTGGCGCCAGTGGTCGAAAGTCCGACCGTCGATCTTGAGCAGGTTGTTCTCGGTGACGTTGGGCAGGTCGTCGAAGAAGAGCGGGCCGCCCAGCGCCACGCCGTAGGCCAGAACGCAGAAAAAACCCGCCAGCAGCAGCGCCGGCAGCGTCTCGCGAACACGCGCGGAAGAACCCCACATAGCAGAATCGTTATTGTTCATGTCCCCGCGAACACTATACCCCGTACGCGAGGCAATAAAAAAGCCCGGCCGAGGCCGGGCTTTGCAGTATCACCGAATGGTGAAGACAGTATTAGCCGCGACAGTTGGCCGGCAGGTACTTGGTGGAAATCGCAGTACCGCTTGCGCCGTCACCCGGGATGCAATCCCAGTCCATGGTGCCGTCGGGGTTGGTAGAACCCGACAGAGAGAACGCTGCCGTGGAGCTGTCGTCCGCAGTACCACCTTCCCACACGCTGGTGTGAACGTTGGCAGTGATGTAGACAACTTCGCCAACGGCGGGGTTGTTCACGCTGATGCTGCTGATGATTTCGCTGGACGGACGAGTCGCCGTGTTCAGGCCGAACGCTGTAGACGCAGTGGGGTAGTTGCCATTGGCAGCCACGTACTCTGCGACAGTCGTCTTACCTTCGGCCAGGGCGGCCAGCGGCTCAGACATCTTTGAACGTACGATGTAGTCCTGGTATGCAGGCAGCGCGATGGCGGCCAGGATACCGACGATCGCGATAACGATCATCAGTTCGATGAGGGTGAAACCCTGTTGTGCTTTTTGTTGCATTTTCATTGGTACTTCCTCCGCTAAGTTAAAGTTTGCGACGGAGAAACGGGTTCCACCGGCGCAAGACCTTGCGGGGGATTACACTGCAGGGAGCGTGCCAAAAACGCGTGAGCACGTGTCCGGAATTTTGTTTTCACTTATATTTCAGGCAGTTATAAATTCCGGATTGTCAGCTTTAGTGAAAGGGTTCACAAATGCCCGACGCCGCCGCCGAAGCGCATCGCGTCACTCGACCTGACATTTTTTGTCAGAGGTTGCGCAATCCTGCCACTGGTGCGCGCATTGCGACCCAATTTGTCACCTGCACCCCCGATGCCGGGCAAGTGAACCCTTCCGTTTGAGGTCGAAGGACGGTTTGAGGCTTAAATACCAGTATAAAAGTAAAAAGGTGACTTATTGCCTACTCCTGACATCTCGTCTTGATAGGGGCGTAAAAACTGGTTTAGTCTGGTTGTATAAAAGAACCACAAAACAAGATCGGGACGGGGCATGGACAATCGACGTAAAACGATAGTCGTTAACAAGAAGTTCCAGTATCAGTATTCACTGCTGATCGCCGCACTGGCGGTGCTGCTGGTCAACGGCTACTTTATCGTGCGCCTGCTCGTACCTGCGGGTGACCCCCTCAACCTTACGCCGACGAACGCGCTCGCACTGGGCACGGTCGAACTGGTTCTCATCGGCAGCATCTGGTATGCGAGCCTGCGCGCGAGCCATCGGATAGCCGGCCCGGTATACGTCTTCTCCAGGGAGTTCGGCAAGCTGGGCAACGGCGACCTCACCGCGCGCATCAACCTGCGCGACAGGGACATGTTCAAACCCGAGGCCGAACAGATCAATCGCAGTCTCGCGGCCCTCAGCACGCGCATCGTCGCCGCCAAGGGGCTGTGCCAGCAGTTGCAACAGACGCACACACAGGGCGGCGATGTCGGCCCGCTGATCGAGAAACTGTCCAGCGAGCTGTCCGGTTTCACGCTCGGGGAAGAAGAATAGAGTCGGATTACGAGGCGGTCGCACGCCGCCACCGTTACCCGCAAGCTATGGGAAATGACATGCAGCGCAGCCAGGGTTTTACCATCATCGAGCTAATGGCCGTGGTCTCCATTATCAGCATCCTGGCCGTCGTCGCGCTCGCCGTTTACAACGACTACACCATCCGCAGCAAGGTGTCGGAAGGCCTCAGCTTCGCAGGCGAGGCGAAGACATCCGTCAGCGAGTACTACTACAACATCGGGAGGATGCCGACGAACAATACTCAGGCCGGTCTCGTCCCCCCCACCGATTACGACCAGTTCGACTTCATACAGAAGCTGGAGATACGTACGGCCCCGGTGGACGGCTCCATCGCGATTACATTCGACCTCGTGGGGACGGGGGCGGACGGCAAGGAGTTGTGGCTGGTGCCGTCCACGCAGGGTGGCGTCGTGTACTGGGACTGCTATCCCCCGGAGGACAACGGTATCGCGCCCAACCAGGTCCCCCCCAACTGCCGCGGCGGCTGAGCCCGCGGGCGAAACCGGGCAAATTTGTATAATTTGACCTGAATCGGCTACTGCCCAGGTGTGATATCGGTGGTTATAATCTTTCTCCTAACCAAAACAACAGGTTACGGGTGCTTGCACCTGACCGCCTGTTTACGGGACAGCGGAGTCCACCCCGAATGAACGACAAGGCTTTCGGACAGCTCAGCGGCCTCGCGGGTCGACTGGTGGCCGAATCGCTGATCAGCGCGCAGGACGCCGTACAGGCGCAGAAAGACGCTGCCAGCGAGAAGATGCACTTCGTGCCGTACCTCGTCTCCAAGAAAAACGTGGACGCGCTGCGCCTTGCCCAGGTCGCCTCCCACGAGTTTGGCGTACCGCTGTTTGACCTCGATGCGCTCAACGCGGAGTCGATTCCCGTCGGGCTCGTGGAACCGGAACTGGTCGTCAAGCACCACGCGCTGCCGTTGTACCGCCGCGGCAACCGGCTCTTCATCGCCGTTTCCGACCCCACCAACCTCGCGGCGCTGGACGAGATCAAATTCCACACCGGTATCAACACCGACGCCATCCTGGTCGACGAGCGTGCGCTCAGCCGCATGCTGACGAGTTGGGTCGAGGCGCAGGAGTCACTGACCGACGGCCTGGAAGACCTCGACGCCTCCGACCTCGACGACGTCGATATCTCCAGCGGGGAAGAGCAGAAAGGCGACGAGGACGACAGGGAGCTCGACGAAACGCCGATCGTCCGCTTCGTCAACAAGGTGCTGCTGGATGCGATCAAGCAGGGCGCTTCCGACATCCACTTCGAACCCTACGAAAAAAATTATCGCGTGCGCTTCCGCACGGACGGCGTGCTGCAGGAGGTCGTGAAGCCGCCGCGCAACTTGTCCTCGCGTCTCGCGGCGCGCCTGAAAGTCATGTCGCAGATGGACATCTCGGAACGTCGCGTGCCGCAGGACGGCCGCATCCAGATGAAGCTGTCGCGCAATCGCGCGATCGACTTTCGTGTCAACACGCTGCCGACGCTGTACGGCGAGAAGATCGTACTGCGTATCCTCGACCCGTCCAGCGCGCAGATGGGCATCGATGCGCTGGGCTACGAACCGGACCAAAAGGAGATGTACCTCAAGGTCCTGCAGCAGCCGCAGGGCATGATCCTGGTGACCGGCCCGACCGGTTCCGGTAAAACGGTGTCGCTGTACACGGGCCTGAACATCCTGAACACACCCGAGCGCAACATCTCCACCGCGGAGGACCCGGTCGAAATCAACATCGAGGGCATCAACCAGGTCCACGTGAACCCGAAGGTGGGACTCGACTTCGCCCAGGCGCTGCGCTCATTCCTGCGCCAGGACCCGGACATCATCATGGTGGGTGAGGTGCGCGACCTCGAGACGGCCGAGATCGCCATCAAAGCGGCACAGACGGGCCACCTCGTACTGTCCACCCTGCACACCAATTCCGCGGCGGAAACGCTGACCCGCCTGCTCAACATGGGCGTGCCAGCGTTCAACGTCGCCTCCTCGGTCGACCTCATCATCGCCCAGCGACTCGCGCGCCGCCTGTGCGCGTACTGTTCGCTGCCGATGGACGACGTGCCGCGCGAGACCCTGTTGAAGGAGGGCTTCACCGAGGAGATGCTGGTGGACGCCGACATCAAGCGGCCTGTGGGCTGCGGCGAGTGCAACAACGGTTACAAGGGGCGGGTCGGCATCTACGAGGTCGTGAAGATCACACCGACCATCGCGCGCATCATTATGGAGGAGGGTAACTCCCTCCAGATTGCAGACCAGGCGCGGCTCGAGGGCTTCGCCGACCTGCGCACATCCGCCCTGCGCAAGGTCGCACAAGGTGTGACCAGCCTGGAGGAAGCGAACCGAATAACGGTCGATTGATAGCCCGGGCGGGCGACAGCGGTAATACGAGGGGGCCAAGGGGACAATGGCAACAAGCGCAATCAGAGGGGACGTTTTCACCTGGAGCGGCACTGACAAGGCCGGCCGCCCCAGCAAAGGCGAGATTCACGCCGTCAGCCAGGCAATGGCCAAGGCCCAGCTACGCCAGCAGGGCATCAATCCAAAGAACGTCAAGAAAAAACCCAAACCGCTATTCGGCGGCAAGGGCAAGCCGATCAAGCCCGCGGACATCGCGGTGTTCACCCGACAGCTCGCCACCATGCTCAAGGCCGGCGTGCCGCTCGTGCAGAGCTTCGAGATCGTCGAGGACGGCGTCGACAAGGAAAGCATGCGGACCCTCATCACCACGATTCGCAACGACGTCGCCTCGGGCAGCGGCCTGGCGCCCTCCCTGGCCAAGCACCCGCGCCAGTTCGACGAGCTGTTCTGCAGCCTGGTCGGCTCCGGCGAGGACTCGGGTACGCTGGAAGTCATGCTGGATCGCGTCGCGACCTACAAGGAAAAGACCGAGGCGCTGAAGGCCAAGATCAAGAAGGCGATGACCTACCCGATCGCGGTGATCTGCGTCGCCGTCATCGTCTGCGCCATCCTGCTGATCAAGGTGGTGCCGGTATTCGCCAAGACCTTCGAGAGCTTCGGCTCCGAGCTGCCCGCGTTCACCCAGTTCGTCATGAACATCTCGGAGTTCGTGCAGGAGTGGTGGGTGATCATCTTCCTGGCGCTCGTCGGGATATTCATCTCTTTCCGCGAGGCCAAGCTGCGCTCCGTCAAGTTCTCGGAATTCCTCGACCGCCTGGCGCTGCGCATTCCGGTGGTGGGCGACATCGTGCATGATGCTGTCATCGCGCGTTTCTCGCGCACGCTGTCGACCACGTTCGCAGCGGGTGTGCCGCTGGTCGATGCGCTGAACTCCACCGCGGGCGCGGCGGGCAACTCGGTTTACGCCAAGGGTATCCGGCGCATCCGCGACGACGTCACCACGGGCTCCTCGCTGTACAACGCGATCAAGGCAACGAGCCTGTTCCCGCACATGCTGCTGCAGATGGTGTCCATCGGTGAGGAGTCGGGCGCGCTGGACGACATGCTCGACAAGGTGGCGACGCACTACGAGGAGGCCGTGGACAACGCGGTCGACAGCCTGAGCTCACTGCTCGAGCCGCTCATCATGTCGATTCTCGGTGTACTCGTCGGCGGCCTGATGATCGCGATGTACCTGCCCATCTTCATGCTGGGTTCCGTCATCTAGGCGACCGCGACTGATAAGCCACCGCGACTGACCTCATGACCGAAGCACTGACGCAATCGAACTGGTTGCTGCCGCTGTTCGCATTGCTGCTGGGCCTCACCGTCGGCAGTTTCCTCAATGTGGTGATCTATCGCCTGCCCATCATGATGGAGACCCGCTGGCGCAGGGACTGCTGCGAACTGCTGGAAATCGAGGGCGAGAAGCACGAAGCACCGCTCAACCTCGCGACCCCGAACTCCCATTGCCCGCACTGCAAGGCCCCGGTCAAGGCGTGGCAGAACATACCGGTCATCAGTTACCTGTTGTTGGGCGGCAAATGCGGCAGCTGCGGCGCGGCCATTTCAAAACGCTACCCCACCCTCGAACTGCTGACCGGCGTGATGACCATGGTCCTCACCTGGTACTTCGACCTGTCCCCGGCCCTGGGGGGCGCCATCCTGCTCACCTGGGCGCTCATCACCCTGACGATGATCGACGTGGATCACCAGCTCCTGCCGGACGACATCACCCTGCCCCTGATCTGGCTGGGCCTCGCATTCAATCTGAACGGCACCTATGCGAGCCTGCCGGATGCGGTCATCGGCGCCATGGCCGGGTACCTCTCGCTGTGGTCGGTGTACTGGGCGTTCAAGTTGCTCACGGGCAAGGAGGGCATGGGCTACGGTGACTTCAAGTTGCTGGCGGCCCTCGGCGCCTGGCTCGGCTGGCAGTTGCTGCCGGTGATCATCCTCCTGTCCTCCGTGGTGGGGGCCGTGGTCGGCATCGCGTTGATGGTGCTCAAACAACGCGGCCGCGAGGTGCCGATTCCATTCGGGCCGTACCTCGCCGCCGCCGGCTGGATCGCCCTGCTCTGGGGCCACGACATCATGGCGCGTTACCTCGGCATGAGCGGCGCCGCGTGATCGTCGGTATCACCGGCGGTATCGGCAGCGGCAAGTCCGCCGTCACACAACGCTTCGAACAACTCGGCATTACCGTGGTGGATGCGGATCTCGCCGCGCGCGTGGTGGTTGAACCGGGCAGGCCGGCGCTGGACGCCATCGCCGCGCATTTCGGCGCGGGCATTCTGCTTGGGGACGGGTCGCTGGATCGCGCCGCACTGCGCGCGAAGGTGTTCGCCGACCCCGATGAGCGCGAGTGGCTGGAACAACTGACCCACCCGCTGATCGGCCAGGAAATCCTGGACCAGATCGCTGCCTCGACCAGCCCCTACACGATACTCAGTTCACCGCTGCTGCTGGAAACCACCCAGGGTGAACTCGCCGACTGCATCGTGGTCGTGGACGTGCCCGAGGAGGTGCAGCTGGCGCGCACGATGAGCCGCGACGACAACGACGAGGCGCAGGTGCGGCGGATCATGGCCGCGCAGATGGCACGCGCCGACCGGCTGGCGCGCGCCGACTATATCGTGGATAACTCAGGTCCCGTCGAGGCACTGGACGCGCAGGTGGCCAGCCTGCATGCGCGGTTTCTCGCGGATGCGAACAACGCCCGGTAGGGTCAAATTTGTTCGACGTTGAACCTGGCTTTCAACACCGACCGCTGTGGGGATCCAGAACGACGGGACAGGTCGAATAAATTCGACCCCACAGGGTTCAGGCAAAATGCTCCTGCACCGCCGCCACGATAGGAACATTCGCGGCCGGGAACGCGTAGTCGGGCAGGTCGCCCACCTCCACCCACGCCATGGGCTGGTTCTCGAGACCGCGCGCCTCGCCCGTGTGTTCCCACACGATGTGCACGTCGAGTAACACCTGCTTGTCGCCGTAGTCGTGGCGCACGGCGACGAGCGGACTGGTGCGACCGATTGCAATGCCCAGTTCCTCGCGCAACTCGCGCGCGAGGGCACTCTCCAGCGTTTCCCGAGGCTCCACCTTGCCGCCGGGAAACTCCCACAGGCCGCCCTGGTGCGCATCGCGGGCGCGTCGCGTGAGCAGGATACGGCCTTGCGTGTCGAGGATGACGCCCACCGCGACGTGCACTTCGGCCATCAGGTGCGGTATTCGGCGTTGATGCGCACGTAGTCGTAGGAAAAATCAGTGGTGTAGACCGTCGCTGTCGCGGCGCCGCGATGCAGCTCGACGCGGATGACGATATCCTCCGGCGCCATGGCCGCGACCCCGGCCTCCTCGGTATAGGACGCCGCGCGGCAGCCGTTCTCGGCAATCAGCACGTCGTTGAGGAACAGGCCGACCGCCTCGACATCGAGGTCCGGCACGCCGGCGCGCCCGATGGCGGCGAGCAGGCGCCCCCAGTTGGGGTCCGACGCGAACAACGCCGTTTTTACCAGTGGCGAGTGGGCGATGGTGAACGCCACGTCGAGGCACTCCTGTTCGTTGGCGCCGCCGGCGACCTCCACGGTGACAAACTTGCTCGCGCCCTCGCCGTCGCGGACCAGCCCCTGCGCCAGCGCCACGCAGACCTCCTCGAGGGCGCCGCGCAACGCGGCGCAAAGTGGGTCCGCCTCCTGCTCCAACGGCGCGTTGCCGGCCGCCCCGGTGGCGAGCAGCACACAGGCATCGTTCGTGGACGTGTCGCCGTCCACCGTGATGCGGTTGAAGGACAGGTCGACCGCGGCGGCGAGCAGGGACTGCAGCATCGCGGGCGCAACGGCCGCGTCGGTCGCCAGGTACGCCAGCATCGTCGCCATGTCGGGACGAATCATCCCCGCGCCCTTGGCGATACCCGTCACGACATAGTCGCGGCCGCCGGCACTGAAGCGCACCGAATGCCCCTTGGGTCGCGTGTCCGTGGTGAGGATCCCCTGCGCGGCCTCCGCCCAGCCCGCTTCCGACAGGGCGTCGAACGCGGCGGGCAGCGCCGCGGTGATGCGCCCCACCGGCAGCGGCTCACCGATAACGCCCGTGGAAAAGGGCAGGACGTCGTGCGCACTGACTCCGGCCAGCGCGGCGACCGCTTCGGTGCAGGCGCGCGCGTCGCGCATTCCGGTACTGCCAGTGCCCGCGTTGGCGTTACCGGTATTGACGAGCAGGTAGCGCGGGGCGCCGCCCGATGTGGCGAGGTGTTCACGCGCGACGGTGACGGGTGCGGCGCAGAAGGCGTTGCGGGTGAAGACAGCGGCGCAGCGTGTACCGGGGGCGGCCTCGATCAATACGAGATCGCGACGCCCCGGGGTCTTGACGCCCGCGGAGGTGGTGCCGAGCCGGAGTCCCGCGACCGGGTGCAACTCGGGCAGGGTGTCGGAGCCGACCGCCACGACTCAGCCTCCCGTGATCGCGGCGGCGCCGGGACGATTACAGCTTGCCATGGCACTGCTTGTATTTCTTGCCACTGCCACAGGGACAGGGCTCGTTGCGGCCGACCTTGGGCTGTTCGCGCGTGAACGGCTGTTGCGGCGCGGCTTCGCCGGGCTGGGCCTGCGCCGTCTCCGCCTGCAACGCCGACGCCTGGGCGTGCTCGAAGGCCAGCCGCTCGCGCTCCGCCGCCTCGCGGCGCTGCCGCTCGATGGCCTCGGCCTCGTCCTGCCGCTGGATCTGGACATGGCTGAGGAAGCGCACCACCTCGACCTTCAGGTTGGTGAGCAGGGTCTGGAACAGTTCGAAGGACTCGCGCTTGTACTCCTGCTTCGGGTTCTTCTGGGCATACGCCCGCAGGTGAATGCCCTGGCGCAGGTGGTCCATGGTCGCCAGGTGTTCCTTCCACAGCGTATCGAGCACCTGCAGCATGATCTGCTTCTCGATCTTGCGCATGTCGGGGCCGACCTCCGCCGATTTCCGGTCGTAGGCCGCCTGGATTTCCTCCAGGATCTTCTCGCGCAGTGCCTCCTCGTGCAGGCTGTCGTCCTCCTCCAGCCAGCGCGAAAGCGGCAGGGTGGCGGCGAATTCGGCCTCCAGGTGCTTCTCGAGGCCGGGCACGTCCCACTGTTCCTCCACGCTCATGGGCGGGACGAAACTGTCGATGGCCTCCATCACCACGTCGCGGCGAATAGCGGTGATGGTCTCGGAGATATCGGTCTCGCTGAGCAGTTCATCGCGCTGCTGGTAGATCACCTGGCGCTGGTCGTTGGCGACGTCGTCGTACTCGAGCAGCTGCTTGCGGATGTCGAAGTTGCGGCCCTCGACTTTTTTCTGCGCCTTCTCGATGGCGTTGGTGACCATGCGGTGTTCGATGGCCTCGCCCTTCTCCATGCCCAGCGCCTGCATGAAACCGCGCACCTTGTCGGAGGCGAACAGGCGCATGAGATTGTCTTCCATGGACAGGTAGAAACGCGACACGCCGGGGTCGCCCTGGCGGCCCGCGCGGCCGCGCAACTGGTTGTCGATGCGCCGCGACTCGTGGCGCTCCGTGCCCAGGATATGCAGGCCGCCGGCTTCCAGTACCTTGTCATGGCGCTGCTGCCAGGCCTCCTTCACCTTCGAAACCTCCACCGCGCTCGGGTTATCGCCCAGGGCGCTGAGTTCCGCCTCGAGATTGCCGCCCAGCACGATGTCGGTGCCACGGCCGGCCATGTTGGTTGCGATGGTCACCACGCCCGGGCGGCCCGCCTGCGCGATGATCTCCGCCTCCTGCTCGTGAAACTTGGCGTTGAGAACCTTGTGCTCGATTTTGGCTTTCTTGAAGCGGGCGGACATGGCCTCGGAGGTCTCCACCGAGGCGGTACCGACGAGTACCGGTGCGCCCTGCTCCATGCAGTCTTTCACGTCGGCGAGGATGGCGTCGAACTTCTCCTCGACCGTGAGGTAGACGAGGTCGTTCAGGTCCGCGCGCTGCTGCGGCACATTGGTCGGGATGACCAGCACCTCCAGGCCATAGATCTGGCGGAACTCGAACGCCTCGGTGTCGGCGGTCCCGGTCATACCGGAGAGCTTGTGATACAGGCGGAAGTAGTTCTGGAACGTGGTCGAGGCCAGGGTCTGGCTCTCGCTGTGGATGTTGACGCCCTCCTTTGCCTCGATCGCCTGGTGCAGGCCCTCGGACAGGCGCCGGCCCGGCATGGTGCGCCCGGTGTGCTCGTCGATCAGCACGACCTGGCCGTTCTGCACGATGTACTCGACATCGCGGTGGAACAACGCGTGGGCGCGCAGGGCGGAATAGACATGGTGCAGCAGGGCGAGATTGGTGGCGCCGTAGAGGCTGTCGTCCTCCTCCAGCAGGCCCTCCTTGATCATGAGGCCCTCGATGAACTCGTGGCCCTCTTCATTGAGTTCTATCGTGCGCTGCTTCTCGTCGACCGAGTAATGGCCCTCGTCCTCCTCGGTGGGTGCGCGCAGCAGGGGAATCAGCCGGTTTATGGTCTTGTACAACTCCGAGCTGTCCTCCGCCGCGCCGGAGATGATCAGCGGCGTGCGCGCCTCGTCGATCAGGATAGAGTCCACCTCGTCGACGATCGCGAAGTGCAGGCCCCGCTGCTTGCGGTCCTGCAGGGAGAAGGCCATGTTGTCGCGCAGGTAGTCGAAGCCGAACTCGTTGTTGGTGCCGTACACCACGTCGGCCCGGTAGGCGTCGAACTTCTCCTGTTCCGACTGGCCCGAGCGGATGACGCCGCAACGCATGCCGAGGAACTCGTACAGCGGCCCCATCCAGGCGGCGTCGCGCCCGGCCAGGTAGTCGTTGACCGTCACGATATGCACCCCGTTGCCGGTCAGCGCATTCAGGTACGCGGGGAGTGTCGCGACCAGGGTCTTGCCCTCGCCGGTGCGCATCTCGGCGATCTTGCCCTCGTGCAGCACCATGCCGCCGATGAGCTGCACGTCGAAGTGGCGCAGGCCGAGGGTCCGCTCCCCCGCCTCGCGCACGACCGCGAAGGCCTCGGGCAGTATCTTGTCGAGGGCCTCACCGTCCTCGAGGCGCTTGCGAAACTCGGCGGTCTTGCCGGCGAGTTCGGTGTCGGAGAGGGCCTTGATGTCGTCGGCCAGGGCGTTGATCTTCTTGACGACCTTGCCCATGCGCTTCAGCTCGCGGCTGTTGCGTGTGCCGAAAACAGCTTTCAGTGCTCTGTTGATCATTACGTGTCACTCGGTATACGGGTACGGCCATCCGGCGCGCGGATGACGGGAAACGACTTCGCGGGGAGCGGATTCAGCGTCGCGTGCGGGCGACGTAGCTCGAGGGGTCGACTGAGCGACCGTGCTTGTACACCTCGTAATGTACGTGGGCGCCGGTGGAGCGCCCGGATGACCCCATGAGGGCGATGGTGTCGCCCTTGCGCACGACGGCGCCGGTCTCGACCAGGTTCTGTTTGTTGTGGGCGTAGCGGGTGACGAAGCCGTCCCCGTGGGACACTTCCACCAGGTTGCCGTAGCCCGCCCGGTAACCCGCCCAGGTGACGACACCGGCGGCTACCGCGATGATGTCCGAGCCCTCGCGGCCCGCGAAGTCGAGGCCCTGGTGCATGGCGGGCTTGCCGCTGAACGGGTCGGTGCGCTGCCCGTAGAAGGATGAGATCCAGCCCTTGCGCACCGGCCGGCCGGAGACGAAGCGCTGCGCCTGCAGGTTGCGGTTGGTGAGCAGGGTCTCGAGGATATCCAGTTGCTGCTCGCGGTCCGCCAGGTGGGCCTCGAAGCGCTGCATTTCGGCGTCCAGGCCACCGGGCGTGAAGTCCACGTTGAACTCACCGCCCAGCGGGCCGCCGATGGCGGGGGGCTGGCTGAAATCGAATTCGCCCTGCTCGAGGTCGGCCATGGCGGTGAGGTGTTGGCCCAGGGCATCCAGGCGGGTTATGCGGGCCTGCAGTTCGGCGAGGTTGAGGGCCATGGCCTGCACGTGGCGCTGGGCCTGGTCGCGCAGCTCGTCAAACTCTGCCGACTGCTCCTCCAGCTCATCCTGGAGCTTGTCCAGCGAGGCGCCGCGCAGGGTGCGCAGCTCACTCTCCTGCCCGGCGTAATAGCCCGCCATGACCAGACCGAGGGGCAAACCCAGGCAGCAGAGGGACACCAGGGCACGGGACCAGCGGCCGAGTTCCAGGGAACGGGACCCACCGTGCCGGGAGTTGATCAGGATGACTTTCATGCGGTGGTCGAAAGGCACTGAAAACAGGCTGCGAACTATGACATAAAGCCTGCCGGAATGCCACGCGATGCGGCCGCGGGGGCGGATCGGGCCGAATTGGGGAAATGGGCCGCTGTGGGGTGGTGCCTGCCCGGGCGCCGGGATGCGGCCGAGGGTGTAATGGTCGAATGAATTCGACCCCACAGGGGAGAAATTCGACTCGAGTGGCCGCAATCGGGCCAGAGAACTCCTGTAGGGTCGAATTCATTCGACCTGGAACGTGGCCCTCGATACCGGGCAGTGTCCAGAATTGGGAACAACCGGCCAGGTCGAATAAATTCGACCCTACAGGGGAGCCGCGCCCGCGGCCCGCTCGAAGGACAGCGGCGCGGTTTCGGCGTCGCTGAAGGTCACCACCTCCCAGGCGTCGGGGGTGGCCAGCAGCCTCGAGACCGCGGCGTGGTTGAGGGTGTGGCCGGACTTCACGGCCCGGAAGGCGCCCACGAGGTTGTAGCCGAGCAGGTACAGGTCGCCGACCGCGTCCAGGGCCTTGTGCCGCACAAACTCGTCCTGGAAGCGCAGCCCCTCCGGGTTGAGGATGCGGTAGTCATCCACCAGGACCGCGTTGTCGAAGCTGCCGCCCCGGGCCAGCCCGCCGGCGCGCAGGTACTCCACCTCGTGGACGAAGCCGAAGGTGCGGGCCGCGCTGAGTTCCGCGCTGAAAGCGGCGCGGGACAGGTCGCGCTCAAAGCGCGCCGCGCGGCCCCGGAAAACGGGTTGTTCGAACGCGATCGTGAAGGAGACGTGAAAACCCTCGAACGGGACGAATGCGGCGGACTTGTCGCCGTCCGTGACCGCCACCTCGCGCAACACGCGCAGGCAGCGCTTGGCCGCCGGCTGCTCGACGATGCCGGCTTGCCGGATGAGTTCCACGAAGGGCGCCGCGCTGCCGTCCATGATCGGCACCTCGGCGGCGGACACCTCCACCACCGCGTTGTCGATACCGAGACCGGCCAGCGCGGCCAGCAGGTGCTCCACGGTGGCGACCTGCTGGTCGCCACTGCCGAGCGTGGTGCAGAGCCGGGTCCCCGCGACCCGGTCCGCGCGGGCGGGGATGTCCCGCGCGGGCCGCAAGTCGCTGCGACGGAAGCGAATACCCGAATCCGCCGGGGCCGGGTGCAGGCCCAGGTGCACCTCGGAACCGGAGTGCAGCCCGATGCCGCTGGTGCGGGCGACCCCGGCGAGGGTCCGCTGGCACAGCACCGTCAGCGCCTGTCGGGCGCCGCAGCGCCCGTACCGCGGTGCGTCAGTCGGCCTGGCGGCGCAGGAACGCGGGGATGTCGAAGAACTCCTCGCTGTTTTCCTGCACACCGCTTGCGCCCGCTGCGGCGCGTCGCTCGCGTCGACCCACGGCGGGCTGGTCGTACTTCGTGTAATCGGGACGCTCCGCGTGCAGCTCTTCCTCGGCGGGTGCCCTGGCCGGCGCCGGCGGCGGCGTGTTCTCCACGAGTTGCATCGGGGCCCGCGCCGCGCTGCTGCCCAGCCCGGTGGCGACCACCGTCACCTTCAGCTCTTCCTTCATGTCCGGGTCGATCACCGTACCCACCACGACCGTGGCGTCCTCGGAGGCGAACTCCTCGATGGTGTCGCCCACCTCGGAGAACTCGCCGAGGGCGAGGTCGAAGCCGGCCGTGATGTTGACCAGGATGCCGCGCGCGCCGGACAGGTTGATGTCATCCAGCAGCGGGCTGTTGATGGCGCGTTCAGCCGCCTCGCGGGCGCGGTTCTCGCCCTTGGAGTAGCCCGTGCCCATCATCGCCATGCCCATCTCGGACATCACGGTGCGCACGTCGGCGAAGTCCACGTTGATCATGCCGGGGCGGATGATCAGGTCGGCGATGCCCTGCACGGCGCCGAGCAGTACGTCGTTGGCTTCCTTGAACGCGTCGATGAGGCTCGTGTTCTTGCCCAGCACCTCGAGCAGGCGCTCGTTCGGGATCGTGATCAGCGAGTCCACGTGCTGCTGCAGCTCCGCCACACCCTCGGCCGCGATGGACAGGCGCTTCTTGCCCTCGAAGGGGAAGGGACGCGTCACCACAGCCACCGTGAGAATACCCATCTCGCGCGCGACTTCCGCGACCACGGGTGCCCCGCCCGTGCCGGTGCCGCCGCCCATTCCGGCCGTGATGAAGACCATGTCGGCGCCGTGCAGCGCATCGGCGATGCGGTCACGGTCTTCCATGGCAGCGGCGCGACCGATCTCGGGGTTGGCGCCCGCACCCAGCCCCTTGGTGATGTTGCCGCCCAGTTGCAGGACAGTCTTGGCGTCGATGTCGTCCAGGGCCTGGGCGTCGGTGTTGGCGCAGATGAAATCCACCCCCTCCACCGCGTTGTCGATCATGTGCTTGACGGCGTTGCCGCCGCCACCACCGACCCCGATGACCTTGATGACGGCATTGGATGCCTGGTTTTCGATGAGTTCAAACATAGTGACGTTCCCCTTTTTTTAAGAATGCCTCACTTGCGTTCGGCGAGTTACAACAGCGTTAAAACTGCAGTTAAAGACAGCGGTTAAAAATTGCTTTGCAGCCAGGCTCGCGCGCGGCTCCAAATGCTCTCGGACGACCCGGCGGACTTACCCAGCCCCGCCGGCCCCTCGTCGTTCTGGTGCTCAACCCCGTACTGCAGGAGTCCTACCCCCGTTGAGTAGATCGGGTTGCGCACAATATCGTTCAGGCCCTTCACGGTTTGCGGGTAACCCACCCGCACGGGCATGTGGAAGATCTCCTCGGCCAGTTCGACCACGCCCTCCATCTTCGACGTACCCCCCGTGAGCACGATGCCCGCGGGCACCATGTCCTCGTAACCGGAGCGCCGCAGTTCGGCCTGCACCAGCGTGAAGAGCTCGTCGTAGCGCGGCTCCACCACCTCGGCCAGGGACTGGCGCGACAGGTCCCGCGGCGGGCGGTCGCCGACGCTGGGTACCTTGATCGTCTCCTGGTCACCCGCGAGCTGGGTCAGCGCGCAGGCGTACTTGATCTTGATCTCCTCGGCGTGCTGCGTGGGCGTGCGCAGCGCCATGGCGATGTCGTTGGTCACCTGGTCGCCGGCGATCGGGATGACGCCGGTATGGCGGATGGACCCGTCGGTGAAGATGGCGATATCGGTGGTGCCGCCGCCGATGTCGACGAGACAGACACCCAGGTCGCGCTCGTCCTCGGTGAGTACCGAGTAACTGGAAGCGAGTTGTTCCAGGATGATCTCGTCGACGTCGAGGCCGCAGCGGCGGATGCACTTCTCGATGTTCTGCGCGGCGTTGGCGGCGCAGGTGACCAGGTGCACCTTCGCCTCCAGGCGCACCCCGGACATGCCCAGCGGCTCCTTGATCCCCTCCTGGTTATCGATCACGTACTCCTGCGGCAGGATGTGCAGGATTTTCTGGTCGGCGGGAATCGCGACCGCCTGGGCGGCGTCGATGACGCGCTCGAGGTCGTGCCCGAACACCTCCTTGTCCTTGATCGCGACGATGCCGTGCGAATTCAGGCTGCGGATATGGCTGCCGGCGATGCCGACATAGACCGAGTGAATCTGGCAGCCCGCCATGAGCTCCGCCTCTTCCACCGCGCGCTGGATGGACTGCACCGTGGACTCGATATTCACCACGACGCCCTTCTTCAGGCCCTTGGAGGGGTGCGAGCCGATACCCACCACCTCGATGTCACCGTCCGGGCTGACCTCGCCGACCATCGCCACCACCTTGGAGGTGCCGATGTCCAGTCCTACGATCAACCGCTTGTCCTGCGCGCTGCCCATGGCAGTCTCTCCCCTGTTCTTATCGCCCTGCCGACCGCTTACAGGCCCGCCACCTGCGAGGCTTCGCTAAAGGCCACCGCCGCCCCGGTGGCGTACCGCAAATCCACCCGCTCAACTTCACCAAAACGCTGCGCCAGCTCGGCTTTGTACAGCACCGCAAAGCGCTGCACGCGCTCGAGAAAGTCGCGCTCGCCGAATAACAACTGCGTGCCGCCGCCCAGCGTCGCCGCGAGTTCCCCGCGCCCGTCCCGCGTCAACCGTTCGACCGTGAGATCGAGCGGCGCCAACAGCTCCACGAGGCGCCGGTAGGTCGCCATCATCCCGGAGGCGCTGCCCTCGGGACCGGCCAGCAGCGGCAGCGCGCCCACGGCCTGGGCGCTCGCCGAGTGGAAGACCTCACCGGCGTGGTTGAGGAAACCGTCATCGCCCCAGCGCGCGATCGGCCGCTGCTCCTCCACGTGAATAGCCAGCGTGCCCGGCCACTGGCGGCGCACGGTCGCGGCGAAAATCCACGGCAGCCCCTCGAGCTGCGCCTGCATCAGCGCGAGGTCGGCGCGCAGGAAGCCGCCCGCCAGGGCGGGTTGCACCATGTCTTTCACGGCCTGCGCCTGGGTGTGCTCCAGGCTGCCGGTGACCGTGATCCGCTCCACCGGGCGTGCCGCTAGCGAGAGGTAGCCGCGCGCGGACAGCGCCAGCACCGAAACCGCCCCGACCAGGATCAGCGTGCGCCCCAGCCACACCGACGGCTGGCGCGCTTTCTTCTCGGCCCTGCCCTTGCGCGTGGCGCCGTTGCCGCGCGCCGTGTTCTGTTCGCCGCGTCGCGCCATCTCAGCGTTCCTCCGCCAGGCTCAGCTCGACGATACGGCCGAGCAGCGCGGGGATGTCCATGCCCGCGGCCCGCGCCGCCATGGGCACCAGGCTGTGGCTCGTCATGCCCGGCACCGTGTTCACCTCGAGCACCAGGAATTCGCCCGTGGCAGCGCGCATCAGGTCGACCCGCCCCCACACGGAGCAGCCGAGCGCCGCGAACGCCTGCAGCGACAGGTCGGCGAGGGCCGCCTCCCCGTCCGCGTCGAGACCGCAGGGACACAGGTAGCGCGTGTCGTCGGACAGGTACTTGGCCTCGTAGTCGTAGAACGCGTTGTCCGTCTCCAGGCGAATGGCCGGCAGGGCCTCGTCACCCAACACACCGACGGTGTACTCGGGACCGTCGAT
This sequence comes from Gammaproteobacteria bacterium, assembly GCA_030428835.1. Taxonomy (GTDB): domain Bacteria; phylum Pseudomonadota; class Gammaproteobacteria; order Pseudomonadales; family Halieaceae; genus Marimicrobium. The sequence continues at coordinate 27,628 of JAUIEP010000027.1, forward strand.
GTACTGCTCGGCGATCACCTGCGCCCCGTAGCGGGACGCCTCGGCGTAGGCCTCGCGCAGCCCCGCCGCGCTGTCGGCCATGCTCATGCCGATACTCGAGCCCTCGCGCACCGGCTTCACGAACACCTTGCCCAGGCGGTCGATGACACCCTGCCAGTCGCCGTCCGCGGAGAGCGTCTCGAACGGCGCGGTGGCCACCCCGACGCCCTGCCAGAGCTGTTTGCAGCGCTGCTTGTCCAGCGCCAGCGCCGAGCCCAGGACGCCCGCGCCGGTATAGGGCAGGCCCTGTACCTGCAGCGCGCCCTGCATACTGCCGTCCTCGCCGCCCGGGCCGTGCAGCGCGATGAAGACCAGTGCGGCCCCCTCGAGCTGCGCGCGCCAGTTCGGCTCCGCCGGGTCCACCGCGCGTGTCGCCAGCCCGAGCTCCCTAAGGCCGGCAAGCACGGTCTGTCCGCTCTGCAACGAAATCTCGCGCTCGGCGGAGTTGCCGCCGAGCAGCACGGCCACCGGGCCGCCGAGGCGTTCGGCCAGCGCGCTCATACGCCCACCCCCGCGAGGTTGCAGTGATCCAGGTCCTGCGCCAGGCGCGCGATATCGCCCGCGCCCTGGGTGACGATCACGTCGCCGTCGCGCGCGAGCCCCGCGAGCAACGCCGGTACCTCGTCGATAGAAGCGGCGTACACCGGCTCCACCCGGCCGCGCTGGCGAATACTGCGTGTGAGGCTGCGGCTGTCGGCGCCGGGAATGCCCTCCTCGCCCGCGGCGTACTCCTTGAGCAACACCAGCACATCGCAGCCGGACAACACGGCGACGAAGTCCTCGTAGAGGTCCCGCGTGCGGGTGTAGCGATGCGGCTGGTAGACCATCACGATGCGCCGCCCGGGCCACGCCTGGCGCAGCGCGTCGAGCGTCGCCTGCACCTCGGTGGGGTGATGGCCGTAGTCGTCGACCAGCAGCGCACTGCCGCGCGCGAGCTTGATGTCGCCCAACTGCGTGAAGCGACGCCCGACACCGGCAAAGGCCGCGAGTCCGCGCTGCATCGCCTCGTCCGGCAGGCCCTCGTCGCAGGCGACCGCAATCGCCGCGGTGGCATTGAGCACGTTGTGCCCGCCGGGCATGTTCAGGCGCACTGCCAGCGGCGGTGCGCCGCCTGGACGCTGGACGGTGAAGGCCGTGGTCATGCCCTGGGGGTCCAGGTCGGTGATGCGGTAGTCGGCGTCCCCGGCGAAGCCGTAGGTCAGCACCTGGCGCGACACCTCGGGCAACAGTTCGCGCACGACCGGGTCGTCGATGCACAGCACGGCGATGCCGTAGAACGGCAGGTTGTGCAGGAAATCGAGGAAGGTGCGGCGCAGGACGGCGAAGTCGCCGCCGTAGGTCTCCATGTGGTCCGCCTCGATGTTGGTCACCACCGTCACCATCGGCTGCAGGTGCAGGAAGGACGCGTCGCTCTCGTCCGCCTCCGCAATCAGGAAGCGGCTGGCGCCGAGCTGCGCGTTGCTGCCGACACTGTTCACCAGGCCGCCGATCACGAAGGTCGGGTCGAGGCCCGCCTCGCCGAACACCGCCGCGATGAGGCTCGTGGTCGTCGTCTTGCCGTGGGTACCGGCCACGGCGATACCGTGGCGGTAGCGCATCAGCTCCGCCAGCATTTCCGCGCGCGGCACCACCGGCACGCGCGCGCGGCGCGCCGCGATGACCTCGGGGTTGCTCTCGTCGACGGCGCTGGAGGTGACGACCACATCCGCGCTGCCGATGTTGTCCTGCGCGTGCCCGATGAAGATCTCCACGCCCTTGCCGGCCAGGCGCTCGGTCACCGCGGAGCCGCGCAGGTCCGAACCCGCCACGTCGTAACCCAGGTTCACGAGGACCTCGGCGATACCGCTCATGCCGGCGCCACCGATGCCGATCATGTGGATGCGGCGCACGCGGCGCATCTCGGGGACGGTGTAGGCGCTGTGCCGGTCAGTCATGCATCAGCTCCTCGCACAGGTCGGCGACATCGGCGGCCGCCCGCGGCGCTGCCGCCGTGCGCACGGCCTCGGCCATAGCCGCGAGGGCGTCCGGTTGCGCCTGGTAGTGCATGAACAGCGCCGCCAGTGTCGCCGCCGTCATCTCGGACTGGGGCAACAGGTGCGCGCCACCGCACCCGGACAACGAGCGCGCATTGGCGCTCTGGTGATCGTCGATCGCGCTGGGCAGGGGCACGAGGATCGCGGGCCGGCCGGTGACCGCGAGTTCGGCGATCGTCAGCGCTCCGGCGCGGCACAACACGAGGTCGGCCCAGCCGTAGGCCGCCGCCATGTCCTCTATGAAGGGCGCCACCTCCACGCCCTTAAGCCCGGCGGCGGCGTAGGCCTGGCGCACGGCTTCATCGTGCCCCGCGCCCGTCTGGTGCCGCACCTCCATCTTCCCCGCGCCGTTGTCGAGGCACTGCTCCAGCGCCCCGGGCATGACCTCGTTGATCGCCTGTGCACCCAGGCTGCCGCCGAGCACCAGCAGGCGCAGCGGCCGCACGCCGTCGTAGTACCACTGGTGCCCGCGGCCCTGCTCCACGAGGGCGGCGCGCACCGGGTTGCCCACCACGCGCGTGCCCACGCGCGCGCCGAAGGCGCCGGCGAAGCCGCAGGCGATCGTGTCCGCGAGCGGCGCCAGCATCCGGTTCGTCGTGCCGGCGACGGCGTTCTGTTCGTGAATCAGCAGCGGCCTGCGCAGCAGCCAGGCGGCGACCCCGGCGGGGCCGGCGACGTAACCGCCCATGCCGACCACGCAGGCGGGCGCGCGGCGCGCGACCAGCCACAGTGCCTTGATCGCGGACAACCCGAGGAAGAACACCGCGAGCAATTTATCAAGCGGACCCTTGCCGCGCACGCCGCGCACGGGCAGCAGGTGTAACGGTATGCCGGCGGCCGTGACCACGCGCTGCTCCAGGCCGCGACGCGTACCCACCCACTCCACGCGATAGCCGCGCGCGAGCAGTTCCATCGCCACCGCGAGCGCCGGGTAGACGTGGCCGCCGGTGCCGCCCGCCATGACCAGTACGAGGCGCGCCATCACTTACGCCTCCCCGCGGGCCGGGCCAGCCGCGTCTCGCGCTCGATGCGCAGCACGAGGGCGAGCATCGCGCAGCACACGATCAGGCTGGTGCCGCCGTAGCTGACGAAGGGCAGCGTGAGTCCCTTGGGCGGTAGCAGGCCGGAGCTCATGCCGATGTTGACGAACGCCTGGCCGGAAAATACGAGCGCCACACCGTGGCAGATATGCGCGGCGAAGGTGTCGCCCGCGAGCGCGGCGCGACGCGCCGTCCAGAGGATGCGGCCGATGAGTGCGGCGAACAACGCGATGACGATGACGGCGCCGACGAAACCGGTTTCCTCCGCCCAGACCGAGAAGACGAAGTCGGTGTGCGCCTCGGGCAGGTAGAAGAGCTTCTGCACGCTGTTGCCCAGGCCAACGCCCAGCCACTCGCCGCGACCGTACGCGATCTGCGACTGCACGAGCTGGAAGCCGCTGCCGAAGGGGTCGTCCCAGGGATTCTGGAAGGACGTGATGCGCTGCCAGCGGTACGGCGCACTGACCACCAGGGCGAGCCCCGCCCCGAGCGCGCCGAGCGACACGATGAGGAAGTGGCCCAGCTTGACACCCGCCAGGAACAGCATGCCCATGGCCGTGGCGACGACGATCACCGTCGCGCCGAAATCCGGCTCCACGAGCAACAGCAGCGTGGTTGCGCCCAGCACGCCCATCGGCTTGAGGAAGCCCTGCCAGTCGCGCCGCAGTTCGATCTCGCGCCGCACCATGTAGCCGGCGAGGTAGACCACGACCGCCAGCTTGGCGAACTCCGAGGGCTGCGCGGTGAACGGTCCCAGCGTGATCCAGCGCTGGCTGCCGTTGACCGACTTGCCGACGCCGGGAATGAGCACGACGATGAGCCCGGCGAGCGCCAGCAGCAGCCACATCCAGCCCGTCTCCTGCCAGAACGACATGGGTACCTGGTAGAAGCCGGCACCGATGCTCACCGCGGCGACGAGGTAGATCAGGTGCCTGCGCGTGTGGTACCAGGCGTTCTGGTCGTGGAACTGCGAGTACTCGATCGACGCGGAACTGATCGCCACCAGCCCCACCAGCAGCAACGCGAGGCCGAGCAGGGCCAGTGGCGTGTCCGGCAGGACGGGTACGGCCCGGGCGCGACTCACGCGGCACCTCCCACGAGGGCGCGCACCGCCGCGCTGAACACGTCGCCGCGCTGTTCGTAGCCGCTGAACATATCGAAGCTCGCGCAGGCGGGGGACAACAGGACGCAGTCGCCGTCCGTCGCCGCCGCCGCGGCGTGGCGCACGGCGTCCTCCATATCCTGCGCCAGGGCGGTGTCGACCACGTCGGACAGTGCCGCGCGCAAGAGCGGCGCATCCTCGCCGATGAGTACGACCAGCTTGCAGTGCCTGGCCGCGAGACCGGCCAGCTTGCCGAAGTCCGCGCCCTTACCCTGCCCGCCCGCGATCAGGATGACGTCGCGGTCACCGCCCAGTCCCGCGAGGGCCGCCGCGGTGGCGCCGACATTGGTGCCCTTGGAATCGTCCACGTAGCGCACGCCGTCCCGCTCGGCGACCAGCTCGCAGCGGTGCGGTAAGCCGGTGAACTCACGCAGTGTCCCGGCCATGCTCTGCAGCGGCAGGCCAGCGGCGTGACCCAGCGCCAGCGCGGCGAGCGCGTTGGCGACATTGTGGCGTCCGGCCAGGCGCAACTCCGATGTCGCGATGACCGGGTCGAACCCGTGGCACAGGTATTCGACGCCGCCCTCCTCGCGCAGGCCGAAGCCGCCCAGTTCGGGCTCACCCATGCGCCAACTGAGCTGCCGCGCGCCCGCGTCGAGCAGCGGCACGGTCAGCGGATCCGCGGGATTCAGCACCGCGAGCTTGCAGCCGCGGAAGATGCGGTGCTTCGCCGTGTGGTACGCCGGCAGGCTGCCGTGGCGGTCCATGTGGTCCTCGCTCACGTTGAGCACCGTGGCCAACGCGAGGCCGAGTTCGCCCGCCCGCTCCAACTGGAAACTGGACAGCTCGAGCACGTAGAGTTCGCAGTCATCCGCCAGCAACTGCAACGCCGGTGGGCCGAGATTGCCGCCGACGGCGACGTTCACGCCCGCGTCGCGCGCCATCTGGCCGACCAGTTCCGTGACCGTCGACTTGGCGTTGGAACCGGTGATACCGATGACCGGCGCGCGCGCCTCGCGCACGAACAGGTCGATGTCGCCGACCACCGCGGCGCCCGCATCCCGCGCGGCGCGCACGACAGGGGCGTGCATGGCGATGCCGGGGCTGACCACGACTTCACCGGCCTGCGCGAACAGTGACCCGGGGTACTCGCCCGCGTAGATCGCGACATCGGGCATTTCGGCGCGCAGGGCTGCCAGGCCGGGCGGGTCTTCGCGGGTATCGACCACACTGAACGGCAGGCCGCGCGCGTGCAGGTAACGCGCGCAGGACACGCCCGTCACACCGAGGCCAACCACGACCCGGCTGTCAGTACTGGCTATGATGTCAGCGGCCACTTCCATCTCACCTAACGCAGTTTCAACGTGGCGAGCCCGAACAGCACGAGCATCACCGTGATAATCCAGAAGCGCACGATCACGCGCGGCTCCGGCCAACCCTTCAGTTCGAAATGATGGTGTATGGGCGCCATGCGGAACATGCGTCTGCCCGTCAACTTGAAGGAGGCGACCTGCAGGATGACCGACACGGTCTCCAGCACGAAAATGCCCCCCATGATGAAAAATACGATCTCGTGCCGCGTGATCACCGCGACGGTGCCGAGCGCGGCGCCCAGTGCCAGCGCACCGACATCGCCCATGAAAACCTGCGCCGGGTAGGTGTTGAACCACAGGAAGCCGAGGCCGGCGCCGGCTATCGCGCCGCAGAACACGACCAGTTCGCCACTGCCCGGCACGTAGGGAATATTCAGGTACTCGGCGAAGTCCACCCGGCCGGTGAGGTAGGCGATGATGCCGAGCGCGGTGCCGACCATCACCGTCGGCAGGATGGCCAGGCCGTCGAGGCCATCGGTCAGGTTGACCGCGTTGCTGGCACCGACGATCACGAAATAGGTGAGCACGATGAACAGCGGCCCCATGCTCCACGCGACATCCTTGAAGAACGGGATATAAAGCTGCGTGGTGACGGGATTGTCGAAGGCGGTATAGAGATAGAAAGCGGCGGCGAGCCCGATCACCGACTGCCACAGGTACTTCCAGCGCGCGGGCAGGCCGCGGGAATCCTGCTCCACGACCTTGCGATAGTCGTCCACCCAGCCGACGGCGCCGAACGCGAGGGTAACGAGCAGCGCGATCCAGAGGTAGGGATTGCGCAGGTCGCCCCACAGCAGGCAGGTGGCGCCGATACCCACCAGGATGAAGGCGCCGCCCATGGTCGGGGTGCCGGATTTACTGAGGTGGCTCTCCGGCCCGTCGTCGCGGACCGCCTGGCCGACCTGGTGGAAGTTCAGGCGGCGGATCATGAGCGGGCCGATCAGCAGCGAGATGGCCAGCGCGGTACCCGCGGCGAGAATGCCGCGCATGGTCAGGTAGGAGAACACGCGGAAGCCGCTCTCGAACTGGGTCAGGTACTCCGCCAAGAGCATCAGCATGTCTTCAGGCCTCCCCCGTTTCCGGGTGCGCGCTCAGCGCATCGAGCACGCGTTCCATGCCGCTCGAACGCGAACCCTTGATCAGCAGCACGTGATCGTCGGACAGCTCCGCTGCCAGTGCGGCGGCCGCCTCCTCGCGGGTGTCGAAACAGCGCGCCCCCGCGCCGAACGCCGCGACCGCCTCCGCCAGTTCGGCGCCGACACCCACGAAGGCGTCGAGGCCCGCGTCGCGCGCGTACGCGCCGATCTCCCGGTGCAGCTTCTGCGAGTCTGGACCCAATTCGCGCATCGCGCCCAGCACCAGCGTGCGGCGACCGCCGCACTGGGCCAGCGTATCGATGGCGGCGCGCACCGAGCCCGGGTTCGCGTTGTAGCAGTCGTCGACAAGTTGCGCGCCGTTCCTGCCCGCTGTCACGCGCAGGCGCCCCTCTACTGGCTGCAACGTTTCGAGGCCGTCGCGAATGGCGGTGAGCGACATGCCGCAGGCCAGTCCCACCGCCGTGGCCGCCAGTGCGTTGGCGACGTTGTGGCGGCCGGACAGGGACAGGCGCATCGCGATGTCGCCCGCGGGCGTCGAGGCGGTGAAACTCACACCCTCGAGGCCGCGGGTCTGGATGTCGCGGGCGGTGATCGCGGCGGGTTGCTCCAGGCCGAAGTCCAGCACGCGCGCCGCGCCGGCGCGGCGACGCCACTGCCGCGCGAAGGGCTGGTCGGCGTTGATGACCGCGCAGCCCTGCTCCCCCAGATCGTCGAATATCTCGCCCTTGGCCGCGGCGACATCCGCGACGCTGCCGAACCCCTCGAGGTGCGCGGGCATGGCATTCAACAACACGGCGATCGCGGGCCGGCCCAGCTCACACAGCCAGCGGATATCGCCGGCCTTCGCCGCACCCATCTCGATCACCGCGTACTCGATCCCGGGGCACAGGCGCAGGAGGGTGAGCGGCACACCGATTTCGTTATTGAAATTGCCCCGCGTGGCCAGGGTGGCGCCGGCCTGCGACAACACGGCCTGGATCATGTTCTTGGCGGTGGTCTTGCCGTTCGAACCGGTGACGGCGACCAGCGTGCCGGTGAAGAGGTCGCGGTTGTAAGCGCCCAGCCTGCCCAGCGCGCGCTGCGTATCGTCAACGAGTAGCGCCGGCAGGCGGGTGCCGTCCCGCCGCGCGACGAGCACGGCCGCCACACCGGCCGCCTCGACCTGCGGCAGGAAATCGTGGGCGTCGAAATGCTCACCGCGCAGCGCGACAAAAAGATCTCCCGCGGCGGCCTCGCGGCTGTCGGTGCAGACGTTGTCGAAGGTCGTGTCGGCGCCCACCAGTTCGGCCGCCAATGGTGCGCACAGTTCCGCGAGGGCCAGTGACCGCATCACGAGCGTGCCCTCCGCGTGAGTGCCGCGCGCGCCTCGGCCTCGTCGCTGAACGCGAGGCGCTCGCCGTTCACGAGCTGGTAGTTTTCGTGGCCCTTGCCGGCTATCAGTACACAATCGCCGGCGCGGGCAGCGGCCACCGCGGCGGCTATCGCCTCGGCGCGATCGGCGATCAACCGGTAGTCGCCGCTGCAGCCGGTCTCGATATCGCGCAGGATGGCCTCCGGCTCCTCGTTGCGCGGGTTGTCGCTGGTGACGATGACCCGATCGGAGTGCAGGCATGCGACGCGGCCCATCACCTGGCGCTTCTCCCTGTCGCGGTCACCGCCGCAGCCGAAGACCGTGATCAACTCGCCGGCGACATGCGGGCGCAGTGCATCCAGCACCTGCTCCAGCGCATCGGGCGTGTGGGCGTAGTCCACGACGACCTGCACGCCGGCGTCGTTGGCGATGGTCTGCATCCGGCCGGGCACCGGCCCCAGCCGCGCGACACCGTCGATGACCGCGGCGAGGTCCTCGCCGGCCAGTACCAGGGCAGACACCGCCGCGGCGAGGTTGGCCAGGTTGAAGCGGCCCGGCAGCGGGCTCACAAATTCCACGTCACCCCAGGGACTGTGCAGGCGCGCGGCCACGCCGTCGGCGGCGAAGCGCGTCGCCTCCACGCGCACGTCCGCGGCCGCGCCGCTGGCGGAGTAGGTCAGCAACTGGACATCGGCTGCGCATGCGGCGGCCACGAGGGGCGCAAAGGGATCGTCGACATTGACCAGCGCGTGGCGCAGGCCCTCCGTGGCGAACAGCCGGAGCTTGGCGCGCCCGTACGCCGCCATGTCGCCGTGGTAGTCCAGGTGGTCGTGGGACAGGTTGGTGAACACGGCGGTTTCGAACTCAACGCCGCTGACCCGCCCCTGCACCAGCGCGTGCGAAGACACCTCCATGCACACGGCGAAGACATCGCGCCCGCGCCAGTCGGCGAGCTGGCGCTGCAGCGCGACCGGGTCGGGCGTGGTATTGGCGGCCTCGCTCACGCTCTCGTCCAGGCTCGCGCCGAGCGTGCCGATGACCCCGCAACGCCGGCCCAGCCCGCGGGCGAGCTGCGCGATGAGGCGACTGGTCGTCGTCTTGCCGTTCGTGCCGGTGATGCCTACCAGGTGCATGTCGCGACTCGGGTTGCGATAGAAACGCGCGGCAAGCATCCCGGCCTCAAAGCGCAGCTCGGGAATTTCCACCAGCGGCACGTGCAGTGCGTCGACAAAGCCGGCCACGGGCGCCTCGGCGATCACCGCCGCGGCCCCGTTGGCCACCGCCTGTTCGATGAACTGGCGCCCGTCGTGCACGTCGCCCGGTACGGCGAGAAACACGTCGCCCGGTTGCACGGCGCGACTGTCGAGTTGCATGCCGCTGATCATCACGTCGGCGTACTCGGGTCCGGGGCGCTGCAAGAGGTCGGGAAGTGACATGGCCGGCACGGACATCACGCGTCACCCCCCGCGTGCGCCGCGCCCGTACCCGCGACCGCGCCGGTGTCGGGCGGCACGTTGAGCAGGCGCAGCGCGCCGTCCGCGATGGCGGAAAAGACCGGCGCCGCCGCGACGCCGCCGCCGTAATCCTCACCCTTGGGCTCGTTGATGACCACCACGCTGACAATGCGCGGGTCGTCCACGGGTGCGATGCCGGCGAACAGCGCGACGTAGCGGTCCTTCGCGTATCCCTGCGGGCCGACCTTGTGCACCGTACCCGTCTTGCCGCCCACCCTGTAGCCGGGCACGCGCGCCCGTGTCGCAGTGCCGTCGTCCAGCGTCACCGTGTGCAGCATGGCGAGCACACTGCGGGCAACGGCCGGGTCGATCACGCGCTGGCCCTCGGGCGAGCGCTCCAGGCGCAGCAGCGAAACCGGCAGTCGCACCCCGCCGTTGGCAAACGTCGCGTAGGCGGTCGCCAGTTGCAATGGACTCGCGGTGATCCCGTAGCCGAAAGCGAGCGAGACCTGCTCGCTCACATGCCAGCGGTCGCGCACCGGCAGGCGACCCGCGGTCTCACCGGGGAACCCGGTGCCGGGCGGCTCGCCGATACCGAAACGACTCAGCACATCCCACAGCGGCTCAACCCCCAGGTCCAGCGCGAGCTTGGTCGTCCCGACCTGGCTGGACTTCTGCAGGATGCGCGTCAGGTCGATGGTCTTGTAGTTGCTGTGGTCCTGGTAGACCTTGCCGCCCACGTTGATCCAGCCCGGGGCGGTATCGATCGTGGTTGCGGGCGTGTAGCGGCCGCTTTCCAACGCGGCGACCATCGTCATGGCCTTCATGGTGGAGCCCGGCTCGTAGGCATCGGTCACCGCGCGGTTGCGACGCTTGGCCGCCGTGCCCTTGTCGCCGTTGGGGTTGTAGGACGGGTAGTTGACCAGCGCCAGCACCTCCCCCGTGCGCGCGTCGAGCGTCACCACCGAACCGGACGCGGCGCCGAGCGCGGTCACGGCATGGGCGAGCGCGTCGTGCTGCTGGTACTGCAGGCGCAGGTCGATGGACAGGCGCAGGTCGTTGCCGGAATGCGCCTCCTCCAGTACACCGATGTCGCGCACCACGCCGCCGCGGCGGTCCTTGATATAGGTCTTCTTGCCCGGCGTGCCGCGCAGCCAGTCGTTGTAGGCGAGTTCGATGCCTTCGATGCCCCGGCCATCGCTGTTGGTGAAACCCACCAACTGGGCCGCGACGCGCCCCGCGGGATAGTAGCGCATGTACTCGCGCTGGCTGGCGACACCCGGTATGCCGAGGTCCAGCACACGCCGCGCCTCGGGGGGCGTCCAGTGCCGCTTCAGGTACATGAAGCGCTTGCCCGCGTAATTGGCCAGCTTGTCGTCCAGTTCCCCGGGCGTTAAGCCGAGGGCGACCGCGAGTTCCGGCAGGCGTTCGGATCCGGCCAGCAGCTGCGGATCGGCCCACAGGGACATGACCGGCGTACTCACGGCGAGCGGCTCGCCGTGCCGGTCCGAGATCACGCCGCGGTAGGCCGGTATCTCCGCCACCCGTACCGAGCGCGCCGCGCCCTGGTCCTTGAGAAACGCGCTGCCGCGCTCCCGGTCCAGGATTTGCAGGTTGAGCAGTTGCCAGACGACCAGGCCGAGCATGCCCGTGAGTCCCGCCACCACCACATGGAAACGCCAGCGCGGCAGGGCGGTAATTTTCTTGCGCTGCTTCATGGCGTCACCACCCGGATACGCGCGAGATCGGGCGTCGCCATATTGAGTTCCTTGCGCGCCCGTGACTCGATGCGACGGTGCGACGCGAAGGTGCTTCGCTCGATCACCATCCGACCGTAATCCTCCTGCAGGGTCCAGCGCGCAAATTCCAGGCCCTGTAACTGCGCGTACAGTGCGCGACAGCGGTGCGTCGAGTGCACGACCAGGAAGGCCGACAACAGGATGAGCAGGAGCAGCACGCCGTCCGCCGCCAGGAGCGTACGCTCCCGCCCGGCCTCCGGCGCCGCC
>JAUIEP010000028.1 GCA_030428835.1 Gammaproteobacteria bacterium
CCGGCATCTACACCCTCGAGGTGCCGCGCGGCGCCTATGACATCGCCGTCACCGCCCCGGGCTATAACGGCGTGTCGATTTCGAACGTGCGCGTGATGTCCGGGCTCGGTGTGACGGCGGGTATCCGCCTGCAGCCCGAGGGTACCGCCAGTGCAACTTCCGGTATGGTCGAGGAGGTGTTCGTCCTGGGTGTGTTCAACCCACAGGAAGACGCGGCGAGTGTCGAGCGCTACGCCACGTCCATTACCAACGCGATCGATGTGGCGCAGCTCGAACGCTTCGGCGACTCGGACGTCGCCGCGGCCCTGAACCGCGTGGTGGGTGTTGCGGTAACCGACAGCAAGTACGCCACCGTCCGCGGCCTGGACGGCCGCTACATTTCCAGCACGTTGAACGGCCTGTTGATGCCGAGTACCGACCCGCAGCGGCGCGACGTACAGCTCGATCTCTTTCCCACGGACATCCTGGGCGGCATCAACATCCAGAAGTCCTACACCCCCGACCAGCTCGCGACCACCACCGGCGGTTCGATCCAGATCCTGACCAAGGGCCTGCCCGACGAGGCGGTGCGCAAGATCAGCACGAGCTTCGGCTACAACTTCGATACAACGGGCGAGAAGGTGCTTAAGCATGCCGGCAGCACCACCGACGTGATCGGCGTGGACAACAACCTGCGCGAGATGCCCGACGGCGTTCTGGCTGCCACGGACGGCGGCCGCACTCTCACGGTCTGCGACCCGAACCTCGCGGACTTCTGTACCTCGCCCCTCGACGCGGCGCGCCTGGGCGTGCAGTTCCAGGACGACTACAACGTCGAGGACAAGGACGCGCTGCCCGACGGGGGTTTCTCCCTCGCGGCCGGTGATCGCATGGCGGCCGGCGACGGCGAATGGGGCTACTACATCGCCGCCACCTACGACCGCTCCACCACGGATCGCGGCGACGCGGAGCTGACCAACCCGCTGGAAACGACGGGCGGGTACGAGCGTTCGCGGATCACCGTGGACGCGACCGGCTACGCGGTGCTCGGTTACGAGTACGGCGAGGCGAACGAGGTGTTGTCCAAGACCACGATCCTGCGCAGCTCCGACGACACCACGCGCGTGGAGAGCGGGGTAGACGGTGCCGAGGAGAACCAGATCGACCGCACCATCCTCGAGTGGGTGGAGCGCCAGTTCGTCTCCCAGGCGTTCACGGGCCACAACGAAATCGCCACTGGCGAGATCGATCATGCGCTCGACTGGCGCGTGGCCTACTCGCGCACCGACCGCGACGAACCGGACCGCCGCCAGTACACCTACTTCAACAACAACCTGTCCACATCGGCGTTCGAGCGCCGCTGGTCCGACCTGCAGGAAGACGCTGTTGACGTCACCCTGGACTACACCCTGAGCCTGGACTGGGGCGATATCAGCACCACCGATCTCAAGGCCGGTGTGCTCTGGTCCGACAAGGACCGCGAGGTCGACCAGTACCGCTTCGGTATTCGCGTCCAGGACAATGACCTCGATCTCGGCATCGACCAGGACCTTGAAAAGGATGTGCTGTCGTACAACAACTTCGCCATCGACAGGGTCCGCCTTGCAACGAACACCGCCAGTACCGACTCCTACGAGTCCCAGGAGGAGGTGCAGGCATTCTACCTCGCGGCCAACACCGAATTCGGCGAGAACTGGTCACTGCTGCTCGGCGCGCGCTTCGAGGATTTCACCCAGGAGCTGACCTATCCGAACGACACCAGTGCGGCCAGCGAGCTGACCTACGACGACTGGTATCCCGCGCTCAACGTGAGCTGGCGTCCGGTCGAGGCGATCCAGCTGCGCGTCGGTTACTCCGAGACGGTCTCCTATCCCGGGCTGATCGAGCGCTCCGAGGCGCAATCCTACGACCCGGACACGGACGACCCGATTTTCGGTAACCCCAACCTGCAGGTGTCGACGATCGACAATTACGACCTGCGTCTCGAGTATTACTTCTCGGATGCCGAGAGCGTGTCTGTCGCGCTGTTCGCGAAGGATATCGACCAACCGATCGAGCGGGCCCTGCCCGACGCGTCGGGCTCCGCCGCGAGCCGCGGCATCACCTTCGTCAACCAGGAGAAGGCCGAACTGCTGGGCGTCGAGCTCGACGCCAACAAGAACCTGATCGACGAGGACGAGTACGTGCTGTTCGTCGGCGGCAACATCGCCTACATCGACTCCGAGGTGACGCTGTCGGAAGACTCCCTGCGACTGGAAGGCGCCAACGCGGACGGGCGCCAGCTACAGGGCCAGTCCGAGTGGCTCGCCAACCTGCAGTTCGGTTTCGACCACTATCCGACTGAGCAGAAGGTCACCCTGCTGTTCAACTACTTTGACGACCGCATTTTCCGCATCAGTCGCGGCGCCGCGACTGGTCCTGAGCTCGAGGTGGAGCGACTGATTATCGATGTCACCTACGAGAAATTATTCAGTGAGAACCTCACCTTCTCCGCGAAGATCCAGAATCTTCTGAACGAGGACGTGGAGTACTCACAGAATGGCCGCACCATCGAAAGCTACCAGACCGGTACGCTCCTTGGTGTCAGCTTGAGCTACCAGTTCTGAGCGCGATCCGGACTGGAAGCGAATCATCAGTGTGAACGAGGTGCGGACTTTCTGCATGACATTTCAACGTTTTGTTTTAACTAACCAGGGAAAAAACCATGTTTAACAAACGTCTCATCGCGTTGCTTATTCCCTTCGTCGTACTCGCCTCCGGTTGTGATATCGAGGGCGACGGTGACAACGTAAGCATCGAGAATAATTTCACCAACGGCGGCGGCAACGGCGGTACCAACGGCGGCAACGGCGGCACCAACGGCGGCAACAGCAGCTGTGACGACGTGCCGATGGCCGACTTCGTGGAGTATAACGAAGACTGCTCCGAGGGCCTGCTTTCCGGCACCATCGATATGGACTGGACCCTCACCAGCGATATCGCGTGGCAGCTCAGCGGTACCGTACAGGTGGGTACCGGCAACGAGGAGGTCAACAGCGAGGCCGACGTGCAGGCGATCAAGGACGCGGGCGTCACGTTGATGATCGAGCCCGGCACCCATGTGCGCGCCTTCGACACCGGCTCCCTGCTGGTGACGCGCGGCTCCATGCTCATGGCCGAGGGTTCGGCGTCCAGCCCGATCACTTTCTCCAGCCTCGACAACGATTTCGACGGCCTGGGCGAATGGGGTGGCATCATCATCCAGGGCTTCGCTCCACAGTACGGCCAGGGCGGTACCGGCATCTGCACGGGCGCCAACACCTGGTGTAACGTCGAGGGTGAAGGCGGCACCGACATCTCGGTCTACGGCGGCAACGACCCGGCGGACAACTCCGGTTCGCTGAGGTACGTGCGCATCGCCGAGGGCGGCCTGGTAGCCGGCCCGAACAACGAGATCAACGGTCTCACGCTGCAGGGCGTGGGCCACGGCACCGTCCTGGAATACATCCAGGTACACGGCAACCTCGACGACGGCGTCGAGTGGTTCGGCGGCACCGCCAACCTGCGTTACGCCGTGCTGACCAACAACGACGATGACGACCTCGACTACGACGAGGGCGCCATGATCAATATCCAGAACGTGATTATCCGGAAGCACCCCGACAAGGCCGCACCGACCGGTTCCAACGACCCGCGTGCGATCGAGGCGAACTCTTCCGACGACGAGTACACCCCGGAGACCGAGGCGGTGATCGCCAACGTCACGATCATCGGTTCAGCACTGAACAACAATGAAAGCTCCGACGCGGGCGCCCAGCCGGGCATGCGGCTGCGCGGTGCTGTTACGACCGGCATCTACAACAGTTCCGTCAGCGGCTTTGACGTGGGCTGCGCCCGCATTGACGACGCGGACGTGGACGGCGATGACACCATCGACTTCACCTCCAACATCACGCTGGTCAACTTCCTGGCGGATTGCCGGGACGGCATCTACAACAAGCGTGCGGCGGACAGCGCGACGAATGTCCAGGATATCGGCCTCAGCTACGACGGTAATCTGGCCATCCAGCAGGGCGCGGCGCAGCTCGGTTCACCCACATCGATTCCCGCGGTGAACAACGGCTCCGGCTTCGTGTTCGACCAGACCGACTACGTGGGCGCGGTCGACCCCAACGGCGAGGCGTGGTGGATGGGCTGGACCCTGCCCGGTACGGTAACGGCACCCGAGCAGGTGGCGATGGCCGACTTCGTGAGCTGTAACGCCGAGCAGACGGTGTGCACGCTCTCCGGCCTGATCGACGAGGACTACACCCTGGTCGCCGGCGTTGAGTGGCGCCTGCAGGGCGAGGTGCTCGTTGGCGAGGGCAACGAGGAGATCACCTCCCCGGCCCAGGAAGCGGCTATCAAGGCGGCGGGTGTGACGTTGACCATTCGCCCGGGCGTACACGTGCGTGCCTTTGACACGGGCTCACTGCTGGTAACCCGCGGCTCCATGCTGTGGGCAGTGGGTACCCCGCAATCGCCGATCACGTTCTCCAGCCTGGCGGACGATGACTTCGACGGCGAAGGCGAGTGGGGCGGTGTCATCCTGCAGGGCTTTGCGCCCCAGTACGGACAGGGCGGCACGGGCGTCTGCTTCGGTGCGGACGGCATCTGCAATGTCGAGGGCGAGGGCGGTACTGTCGTGGGTAACTATGGCGGCGACGACCCGGCTGACAGTTCCGGCGCGATCAAGTACGTGCGTATCGCGGAGGGCGGCCTCGTGGCCGGCCCCAACAACGAGATCAACGGCCTGACTCTGCAGGGCGTGGGCCACGGCACGGTGCTGGAGTACATCCAGGTACACAACAACCTGGACGACGCGGTCGAGTGGTTCGGCGGCACAGCGAACGCCAGGTACCTCGTGCTGACCAACAACGACGACGACAGTCTCGACGTGGACGAGGGCTACAAGGGCAACATCCAGCACGTCATCATCCGCATGAACCCCAACAAGGCGGCGCCGACGGGTAGCAACGACCCGCGCGGTATCGAGGCGAACTCCTCCGACGACGAGTACGTGTCCGAGACCGACGTGGTGTTCGCGAACATCCTGATACTGGGTTCTGCGCTGAACAATAACGAGGGCGCCGGGCAGCAGCCGGGCGCACGCCTGCGCGGCGCGATCACGGCCGGCATGTACAACAGTGCCGTGCGTGACTTCGACACCGGCTGCATCCGCGTCGACGACGCGGACGTGAACGGCGACGGCAGTAACATCATCCTGTCGACCGTCACCCTGGTGAACGTGCTCGGTGAGTGCGAGGACGGCTTCTACGACAAGCGCGACGCGGACAACGTGACCAACGCCGGTCCGGGAACCGTGACGGTAGATGGGTCTTACGCCCTGACCGACGGAGCGGCAAACGTGGCCGCACCGGGCATCCCGGCAGTGGACAACGGCTCCGGTTTCACCTTCGACAACACCACGTACATCGGTGCGGTCGAGCCGGGTACCGCGCCTGAAGATACCTGGTTCGCGGAATGGATCATCGAGGGCAGCCTCGACTGACCACCCCTCCTCGGGGTCTATACTGGCCGCGCCTTCTGGCGCGGCTTTTTTTTGCGTGTCCGGCGCGGCTAACTGCCGCAAAGTCCCACCCGTCGTGAACTTTTTCCCATTCCCGCGTGGGTATGAAAGCTATATCCTTGTAGAAGCCCACAAGCGTAATAAGGTGACTGCCCCGTGACTGAAAACGGGCCTGGCGAACCCGGCGACAGTTCTTCCGGCGTGCAGCCGGGCACAAACGATTCCGGCTCGTGGAGCCCCCTCAAGGCCATCAGGCGCTTCTTCATCAGGCTGGTGGACTCCGGTATTCCGGAGCACATGCGCAGCGGCGACGTTGACACGTTGCGCCGCGCACGCATCGTGGTCAGCTTCGCCATCGTTCTTATCATGCTCGGCCTCGAGACGGGCGCGTTTTTCGTGTGGATACTCGTGCCGGAGGCGTCGACGCGGATTCTGATGTCGCTGGTGGCCGGACTGGTGATGATCCTCATGGTGCCGGCGGTGTTCCGGCGCACGGGCTCCCTGGCGGCAGGGACCAACCTGGTGATCGCCGCTGCGTTCGTCGTCACCGTCACCATATTCACCGTGATCGGCGGTATCGAATCACCCCTGATCCACTGGTGCGCCCTGTTTCCCCTGCTCGCGGCCTTCATGGGCGCGCGTAAATCCGCCTGGTTCTGGACGATTGCCAGCGCGGTTACCGTGCTGGCGTTCATCGCGGCCGACGCGCTCGGCATCCAGTTTTTCGACGCGGTGGGTTTTCGCAGCCTGGAGGGGCCGCCGCTCTGGTTCCAGCGCTTCCTGAACATGGCCTCCTGGCTGGGTATCCTCCTCGCCGTCGCCCTGCTGTTCGTCGATCACAGCGCCGCGCAGCACCGCCGCCTGGTGGCGCAGAATGCGGAACTGCAATCGCAGATGGCCTACCGCAACCGGGCCGAGCAGCGCAGCCAGTTCCTTGCCTACTACGACGAGTTGACCGGGCTGCCCAACCGGCGCCTGTTTCTCGAACAACTCAGCACTGCCCTGGACCACTCCATCCGCGCCGATACCGGGGTCGGGCTCCTGTTCATCGACCTGGACCGGTTCAAGGAAGTCAATGACATGTACGGGCATGCGCGTGGCGACCAGCTCCTGCAGCAGGTGGCGGAGCGACTGCAGCAGTGCCTGCGCGGTTCGGATCGGGTCGGGCGGCATGCGGGTATCGGGGAGGGCAATGTCGCCCGCCTGGGGGGCGACGAATTCACCGTGCTGCTCAACGGAATCCATGACCATCGCGACGCGGCGCGGGTCGCCCAGCGCATCATCGACAGGCTCTGCGAGTCGTTCGACCTGGGCGACCTGGAGTTGTTCATCGGCACCAGCATCGGCATCGCCGTGGACGAGGAGGGTGTCATGCAGGCGGGGGACCTCCTGCGCAATGCCGACCTCGCCATGTACCGGGCGAAGAACAGCGGCAAGAACGGCTACGCCTTCCACCAGGAGTCGATGAACGCGGAGATCATCGCCCGTACCACCATTACCGACGCCCTGCGCCGGGCGCTGGAAGCGGAGCAACTGGAGCTGTATTTCCAGCCCATCGTGGAATCGGCCAACTGCAGCATCATCGGTGTGGAGGGCCTGGTGCGCTGGCACCACGCGGACGCCGGCGCGGTGTCCACCGAGACGCTCATTGCCGTGGCGGAGGAGAGCGGCCTGATCATTCCGTTGGGGGAGTGGGTGATCAATGAGGGCTGCCGCAGCTACGAGCGCTGGCGCAATGCCGGTATTCGCCTGGATCGCCTGGCGCTCAATATTTCCGCCGAGCAGTTTCGCCGTGGCAACGTGGTCGAGACCATCGAGGAGGCTCTGTGGCGCACGCGCATGGCGCCGGGCAACCTGGAGATCGAGATCACCGAGGGGGCAATGATGGCCGACGAGCACAAGGCGCTGCAGGCGATGGAGGAGTTGCGCCGCATCGGCGTCAGTATCGCGCTTGACGACTTCGGCACCGGCTACTCGTCGTTGAGTTACGTGCACCGCTTCCCCGTGGACCGGTTGAAGATCGATCGCTCATTCGTCTCCAATGTCCAGCGTGACCAGGGAGCCCGCGCCATCGCCACGGCGGTGCTCGCCCTGGGGCAGCAGCTCGAGATGAAAGTGGTCGGGGAGGGCGTGGAAACAGTCTCCCAGGAGCAGTTCCTGAAGGAACACGGTTGTGATGAGTTGCAGGGTTACCTCTACAGCAAGCCGATTCCCGCGAGCGAGGTACAGCACCTGCTGGCGCAGCAGCGCAAGCGCAGTGACGTGCAAGGTTAGATTGTCATGGCAGTAGGGGCATCAGTTCACAGTGTCTGCACTAATCTGCGGCGCCGCGACCTGGTTGTACTAGAATATTGTCGGATGTCGAGGCACTTCGCAGGGAAACGCGTATGCATGTCACACGAATCTGTCGGGTATTTTTCGCCCTGGGTATGTTGCTCCTGTCGGGGTGCCAGTGGCACTGGATCCGCATAGCAAGCGTCGATAGCGAGGGAATGCAGGGCAGTTCGGGCAGTCGCTACGCCGCTATCTCGGCTGATGGTCGCTACGTGGCCTACGAGTCGAGTTCACCGGAACTGGCCCCAGGCAATACGGCCGGTGAAGATGAAATCTATCTTACCGACCAGCTGACCGGCACGACCACCCGCGTCAGCCAAGGCCTTTTTGGTGCAGCCGCAGACAACGACAGCAGGGAAGCTTCCATCTCCGATGATGGCAGGTTTGTCGCTTACAGTTCATGGGCAAGTAATCTTGTCGTGGGCGACCTTCTCTACACCCAGGATATTTTCGTTTACGACCGCGTCACCGGGAAGAATACGCGAATCACCAATCCGAACCCCGACAACAACGGCCTCGGGAACAGCTCGGATCCTGCAATCTCCGCTGATGGACGCTATGTAGCCTATGAGTCAGGCGCGAGCGGCCTGGTCCCCGGAGATAATAATCACTCAACAGATATTTTTGTCTATGACCGGAACACTGGCGAGACGGAGCGCGTCAGCATTGACAGTGATGGCAATGAGGTGAGCAACGGTGGGTGTATCGCACCGGCCATATCCGGGGACGGGCGCTTTGTGGCATTTGTCTCTTCGATGGAAGAGCTGGTACCCGGGGACAATAACAACTACCAGGACATTTTTGTCCGCGATCGGCAGGCGGGGATAACGACCCGTGTCAGCGTCAACCCTGTGGGGGGCGATCCCAACCACAATAGCTTCACCCCGGCTATATCCCACGATGGGCGGTACGTGGCTTATGTTTCCGCGGCAGACAATCTTGTCGAAGGAGACAGTCCTTTCTTCCGCGACGCGTTCGTGTATGACCGCGAGACCGGGGTTACCAGGATGGCCAGTCGCAGCATTGAGGGGCTTGTCTCGCGTAGCGCCGTCCATGCCGTGGATATCTCCGCAGACGGCCAGTATGTGGCATTCAGCGGCCAGGGTAATACCTACGTCGACAATGATTTCAACCAGGGTGACGACGTATTCCTCCATCATCATGCGACCGGTTATACGCGGCTCGTCTCGCTGGACAGCTCCGGGCGACAGGGCATTTATTCCAGTGAGCATCCGGCATTGTCTACCGACGGGCGCTACGTTGCGTTCCACGGTACGTCGCCCAACCTGGTGCCCAACGATACCAATGGTTCGCAGAATGACGTGTATGTTCGTGCGCTCCCCGAACTGTCCGTTACCGGGCTCTCCGTTGATACTCTCTATCCCGGAGCAACCACCCGTGTCGAGGTCAGTGGCAGGGGGTTTGTAGACGGCCTTGAGGTGCTGGTCAATCACGCCCGGGTGCAGGACGTAGATATCCAGGGCGCTAACCTGATGAGCTTTGATATTACAGTTGCGGCGGATGCTCCGCCGGGCACCCTGCAGATGTTGCTCGTCGCACCCGGCACAGGACCGGGGATCGAGGCGGGTGCTGCAACGGCCTGCCGCGACTGTTTTAACGTTGCGTCAGAGTAATCCCCGGGGCGTGAAGTCCTTGAGGTGACCGATGATGGCGTCACTTGTCGCCACTGGTTGCTCGCGCAGCAACCAGTGCCCCGCGTCCACCTCCACCTCCTCGAAAGGCCCCTGCATGAAGCGGCGCTGGGCGTCTACACCGTAGCGTGCGACCGCCGGGTCACTGCCGCCCCAGACGAACAGGGTCGGCGTGGTGACGGCGCCGCCGGTGTCTGCCTCGGCGGACCCGGTACTGATGTTCGCGCGATACCAGTTGAACGCCGCTGTGAGTGCCCCGGGTTCGCGCAGCATCGCCAGGTACTCGGCCATCTGGCTCTCCGACATCGGCGCGAGCATGGCGCGCAGCGCCGCCATGTCGCTCATTGCGAAGAGGCTCTCGGCCAGCCAGGGCGTGGCGAACACCAGGAAGTAGGAACTGCTGCGGCGTTGTTCGGGGTCATTGCGCAGCGCCTCGGTGAACGCCGCGGGGTGCGGAATGGACAGGGCGGACCAACTGGTGATGCGCGACGGGTCGCTCAACACCATCTGCCAGCCGATCACCGCACCCCAGTCGTGGCCTACCAGGTGGAAGCGCTGCGCACCCAGCGTGGTGGCGAGTTCGAACATATCCGCCGCCAGCAGGTCGGCGCGGTAGGCGGCGCTGCCGTCGGGGCGTGCGCCGGGGCTGTAACCGCGTTGGTCGGGCGCGACCACCCGGTACCCCGCGGCGGCAAGCTGCGGTATGAGGTCCGCGTACATGGCGGAAGTGGTGGGAAAACCGTGCAGCAGGAGCACCAGCGGCGCCTCCGGGTTCTGCCGGAAGCCGGCTATCCGTGCGCGAAATTCCATACCGCCGCTCGCTATGCGGACCACGCCGTCGGGACTGCCGTGCGCAAACAGCGGCAGCCGCTGCGTGGCGGCGCTGTACGTATAGTCGTGATCCAGCGCCGCGCGCGCACTGAAGTGCAGGGCGATGGCCGCCACGGCAACCAGTGCGAGCAATACCAGCGCGATGTTCCTGAGTATTCGCAACATGTCGAGGTTCTCCGTGGTTCGGTCAGCGTTCGGTGAGTATATGTTTTCCCGGGCCTGCCAACGCGAAGCTCTGCGGGTCGGCGGCACCGGGCCAGCGCACCCGTGCCTCCAGGGCGCCGTCGTAACTGCCCAGCCCGAAGTGTAGTTGCAGGGTATCCTGCCCCCGGCCGAATCCCGGCCCGATCTCGCGATAGCCCAGCAGGTCCCCGGCGGCGTTGTAGAGCTCCACCTGCGCCCCGATCGCGTCGCGATTCGAGCGCGTGCCCTGCAACACGAGCAGCGCGTGGGCGCCCGGGTCCGGTGTGCTGTTCAGCCACATCTGGTAGGGGCCGACGTGGCCGGGCATCAGGCCGAAACCGTTGGTGAAAAACAGGTCCGGCAGGCCGTCGTTGTTGAAGAAGCCGTGCACGATCGCGTCGGCGCGGAAGATATCGTCCTGCGCATTCGCCAGTATATGCTCGAAGGTAAACTGCAGGTCGCCCTGGTTGGTGAGCAGGAACGGCTCGCCGTTGGGCCTGCCTTGGTCCCGCGAGCGGACGCCGGCGATATCTATAAGTCCGTCGTTGTTGAAATCGGCGGCCGTGAGGTAGTTGGTCCATTCGCGGTGGCGCAGTTGTTCAGGTGCCAGCAGGTGCCAGCCGCGTCCCTGGCGGTTGATCAGCAGGTAGTCCTGCACTTCATCCAGGGGCCGCTCCTCCATGCCCGCGGTGCCCAGCAGGGAGATGCCCTCGCCGTAGATGATGCCCTTCGACTTCGCCGGCAGTTGCTCGTCGTGACGCCACACGACCTGCCAGGTCCCCGTGTCCTCCTCGCGCCACAGGTAGGTGCCGGGTGAGCGCATGTCGGCTGGCTTGCCCGCGGCCTCGCTGTGAGTCAGTTGCCCGCGCCGCTGCTTCGGGTGCATGCCCCCGCGCCCGATGAAAATATCCGAGGCATCCACCCTGGCGCGCCCCTCGCTGGCGATATGCTGCACGAAGTCAAAGCGCAGCGTGTCCGAGGTGGCGGTGAAGCTCAGCGCATCTTCCGGGTCCCGGGCCTGGCGTTCCACAACGAAGTGAATTTCGTCGCGATTACTGGAGATGTTGTCGCCGCCCGAATGGCTGGCGGTCGCGCCGAGGTAGAGGTCCGGGTAGCCGTCGTTGTTGAAGTCGGCCACGGCGCCACTGCGTACCTTGCGCAGGCCGTCGATGATCGAACTGACGTGCTCGAGCCGGCCGTTATTGTTGCGGTACAGGGCCGCGCGTTCGGTAGCGATGCTGAGGAAGTCCGGGTCGCCGTCGCGGTCGTAGTCGAACACCAGGTCCCGGCCGTCCGAGGTGATGCGCGCGTTCAGGGGTGCGTCTCGAGCCACCTGCAACGCGAGTCTGCCGGGCGTGCTGCGGTTGGTGACGTACAGGTTGGTCGACTCGTCGCGCCGCTTGTGGATCGCCGTGAGATAGAGGTCCACGTGCGTGCCGTCGGGGCTGGCGATGGGGTGGAAGACCCGCGCGCGCCAGCGCGGGTAGGCGATGTCCGAGTCCGCCGAGGCTTCCGTAAAGGCCAGGGAGCCGCGCTCCACCAGTTCGTTGCGGAAGACGCGATTGACTGAGCCGGCGCCGATCCCGTCAGCACCGCCACCGGCGTAGATGAAGTCGCGATCGCCGTCGTTGTCCAGGTCGACGAAGGTATAGGCGTGACGGTCGTCGAAGCCGGTCAGCGGGGCGGGCAGTGGCTGCTCGATAAAGCGGCCGTCGCGGTTCAGAAAGAGCGCGGGTGGGTGGCCGTGGTGGCCGACGAACAGGTCGTCCAGGCCGTCGTTGTCGAGATCCGTCGCAACCGTGGCGAAGCTCGGCGCGTAGCGGACAAGGCCGGCGTTCCGGGTGTGGTCTGTAAACTGGACAGGCGGAGCGCTTGCGCGCGGTTCGCGCTGTAATAGCGCGAACAGGATGCCTATGAGCGCGCAGCAGGCGATGATGGCGGGCGCGCCGTTGAATCTGGACAAGGATGCTTCCTTCGTTCGGTAGTTGCCCGTTGCAGGATGGGTTTGCGCAGGCCCTGACAGTGCGGGACGTGTGGCCTAGAAGGGCACCCAACTGCCGTGGAAGCCCATCGGTACGCGGGCGGGCAGCAGGACGCGAGCCACGGGTTTTTCCGACATGGTGCTCGCGTCGAGGATCAGCACCTCGCCGCGCTCCGTGCCGCGATCGCAGATATAGGACAGCAGCCAGCCGTCATCCTCGCTCGTCCCGTCGGGGTCCTTCACGAAGACGGCCTCGCTGCCCTCGCGGCCCGCACCCAGTTCCACGGCCTTCGAGCTGCAGTCTCGCATGTCGAACTTGATATAGCGCTCACCGAACGGGGCGCTCTCGGCGAGTCCGGCCATGTAGCCGTAGCGGTGTTTACGGCCGACGAGGCTGTCGCAGACGCGCGGGAACTCCGTTGAGCGGTCGTCGAGCTGCGTCTCGCTGACGCGGCCTGCCCGGGTGTCGATCACCCAGCGATTGAGTACGGCCGGGCCGTCATCAGCGGTGCCGATGCGCGCGTAGCGGCAGATATCGATGACGATGTTGTCGCCGTCTTCGAAGGCGTTGACCGGGTGATAGGCGTAGCACGGGTTGATGTCGTACCACACGACGTCGGTATTGCCGCCGTTGCGCGGCATGACGCCGAGGCGCGCGCCGTGGTCGGGGTCCCAGCGCAGCGGCAGGCCGCCGCCCCCGAGGGCTTCGAGGTCCCACAGTGCCGGCAGGTCCATCCAGATCACATGGTTCTCGGTGATATTGAAGTCGTGCATCATGGTGGCGGCGGGCACGTCGATCACTTCACTCTGCACCAGTTCGCCGGCCGCGCTCACGCGGTGGTAGGTAAGGAACGGCGGCGCCAGCCCGTAGGCAAAGAAGAGCATCTCGCCATTGGTCGCGCACACCTTGGGGTGGGCGGTCATCGGCGTGTTCAGTTTGCCACCGAAGTCCCAGGCACCCACGGTGTCCAGTTGCGGTGAGATTTCCCACGGCAGGTGCGCCTCCTCGAGTGCGAGGATCCTGCCCGCGTGCTGGATGACGTGAGTGTTCGCCGCGGACTTGTGCAGGTCGAGCATGGTCTCCACGGCGTTCGCGTCCGGGTCTTCCCACAGGGGAGTGCGCACGTAGCGGTTGCGGTACCAGTTGGCCCTGCCGTTCTCGAACTCGACGCCGTGGATCATGCCGTTGCCGAAAAACCAGTGGTCGGACCAGCCGGTCTGGGGATTGGGGCCGTTGCGCAGCAGGCGGCCGTTGAGGGCCGGTGGAATGGCGCCGATGACCTGCATGCCCTCCGCGCTGACCTCCTCGGTAACCGGTGCGAAGTTGTCGCGCAGGTGGAAGGGTTTCTCTACGATCGCCTGGTTCATGGCTGGCCCCCGCAATAATTGTGATAACTAGCAGTATAGATGGCCCGGATAGGCCCCGCACGCCTCCCGGAGGCCGGTGAGGGTGCCCCGGGCGGGGTCGTTCGGTCCCCGGATAGCCGCTACCCTGCCGGGGTATTCTGGTCTATCATGCGTCGCATGGGCTCCGGCGCAACGGACTGCCGGTCCGGTATCAGCCCGCAGCAGTATAACGATAACTGTACATAACGATAATGAGGTAGTTTTATGTCCGCTCGCTCACCCAGGGCTCCCCTGGCCGTTGCTATTGCACTCACCGCCGCCGCACCGCTGAGCCACGCCCAGCTGATGCTGGAGGAAGTCATCGTCACGGCGCAGAAACGCGCCGAGAGTCTCCAGGACGTCCCGATCTCGGTATCCGCCATGCAGGGCGACAAGATCAACGACGCCGGCATCGCCAACATGTCGGCCCTGGCCGACTACATCCCCAACTTCAAGATGGGCGATGCGCCGGTGAGCACCAACATTTACATGCGCGGCATGGGCTCCAGTAACAACCAGGCCTTCGAGCAGTCCGTGGGCATGTACATCGACGGCATCTACATGGGCCGCGGGCGCCAGTACCGTTCGCCGTTCATGGACATCGAGCGGGTGGAGGTGCTGCGCGGGCCACAGGGTACGCTGTTCGGCAAGAACACCGTGGCGGGCGCGGTCAGCGTGATCACCGCGTCGCCGAGCCTCGACGACGACATCAACGGCAGCATCCAGGCCTCTGCTGAAACCAATGACGGTTTCATCACAGAGGGCGTGGTCAGCGGCGCCCTCACGGACAGCTTCGCCCTGCGCCTGGCGGCCAAGTACCGCGAGACGGAAGGGTACGTGGAGAACACGCTGCTCAAGCAGGACGAGCCCGAGATCGAGGAGACGGTCTACCGCCTGACCGCGGTGTGGGAAATCACCGACAACTTCGACGCCAATATCAAGTGGGGCCAGTCGGAGTACGAGCGCGACGGCGTGGCGTCAGGCGTTTCGACGTACCTGGGTACCGTCGAGGAACGCGACGCGCTCGTGCCGAACCGCAGCCTGTTCGCCAACTCGGCCTACCAGGTGATGGATGCGGTCTTCCCGGGCTTCGCCGACGAGGTGCGCAAGGACTTCTCCATCTTCAAGGACAACGGCGAGGGTGTGCTCGGTAGCGACGGTATCGGCATCAACCCCGAGTCCAGCGACAACGACACGGACAACGGCGTACTCACGCTCAACTACTATGCCGGCGAGTACACCGTGACGTCTATTACCGGCTATTCCTACTACCAGTATGTCGACGGCGCCGACGTCGACTGGCTGCCCCTGCAGTTCATCCATCGCGACGACGACCAGGAGTTCGAGCAGTACAGCCAGGAGTTCCGCATCGCGTCCCCGACCGGCGGCTTCTTCGAATACCTGGCCGGTTTCTACTACGAGGAAAGCAACCTGAAGTTCGACCGCGACGTGACCATCGATACCAGCCTGGGCGGCCAGCTCCAGGGTGTGCTCGGCATTCCGAACATCACGTCGTTCCTGTCGGGTTTCATGTACACGCCTGACCAGATTCGACGCACCCACCTGTACGACCTGGACTCTGAGTCCTATGCACTGTTTGCCCAGGGTACCTTTAATTTCACGGACTTCTGGCGCGTCACGGTAGGACTGCGCTATACCGAGGAGACGAAAGACGTATCGAGCCGCCAGTACCTCAGCGACGATATCACCGGTCTCGGTGTTCCCAGCGAGAACTACTTCCTGGGTGAGATCGAGGCGGAGAACTTCGATACCTACCGCTACAACTACAACGAAAATCGCGAGACCGACGAGCTGTTGCCTTCGATCAACACGCAGTTCGATATTAACGACGATATGATGGTATACGCTGCCTATTCCGAAGGCTTCAAGAGCGGCGGCTTCACCGGTGCCGACGACGGCATGCCCGATAACCTCGGCCAGCAGGTCGAGCCCAACGTGGGCGCGTTTGCCTGGCCCTGCGAGACCGGCCAGGACTGGCGCGACTGCTACGACGAGACCAACCCGTCCGACGACTTCGAGTTCGACGACGAGAAGGTGAAGGCCCTGGAGTTCGGCGGCAAACACACGCTCCTTGAAGGCGCCATGAACTTCAACTGGGCCTGGTTTTACACGGAGTATGACAACCTGCAGACCTCGATCTTCAAGGGTCTCGGCTTCGGTGTAACCAATGCGGCAGAGGTAACTGTCACCGGTTTCGAATTCGATGTCCTGTGGCTCGCGGCTGAGGGCCTGCAGATCGGCCTGAACGGTGCCTGGCTGGATTCCGAGTACGACTCCTACTCCGACGCACCCTGTAGCGCTGTGCAACTCGATGCAGACCCGCTCTGCGGCCAGCCCGGCGGCGTCACCGACAATGACCTGAAAGGCGAGAACACGACCTTCGCGCCGGACTACACGGCGGCGGCGTTCTTCCAGTACGACGTGCCGATCAGTGACAGCATGGAGTTCTTCGCCGGCGGTGAAGTGAACTACTCCGACTCCTACGACACGCAGGGTGACCTCGACCCGGAAGATCAGGTCGACGACTACACCAAGGTGAACCTGCGCTTCGGTATCCGCGGTGGCGACGGCGCCTGGGAAGTCATGGTGTACGGCCGCAATATCACGGACGAGGAAGTGGCGGCCTACGGCTTCGACGTGCCGGTACTGGCCGGTTCACACGCCGACATGTACGACGAGGGCGAGGTGTACGGGGCGCGGTTCCGCTACATTTTCCAGTAGGCTCTCCGCAAAAGACAAAGGCCCGGCAATGCCGGGCCTTTTTTTTACCGTCGTTTTATTCGGGGCGTGTCCGAACGTGGCGCCCAACCTGTGGGGTCGAATTTATTCGACCGTGGCGGGTGCCAGCATTGAAGAGGGATGTCTGCCGAGGACTCCCTGCGTGGGCGGGTTCCACAAACCCTGTAGGGTCGAATTTATTCGACGTAGCACGCGCTCTCGATACGAGCGATCGCCCGTATTGAGGTCTGGGTTCCACGTCGAATAAATTCGACCCTACAGCATCACCCCATCACAGCACCAGGGGTACACAGTGCCAGCAGGGCCGCCGGGCCGGTTTAACCCAACTCAACCAGCGCGAACGCCCACCCGCGTCCAGCCAGGTTCTCCAGCACGCCGGCCAGCTTCTGCAGTGCCGGGGGCAACGTCCCGTCGTCGTACGACACGCCGGGCGCCAGCAGCGCGCGACATGTCGCCGCCCTTTGCCTGCCGCCGAGGAACAGTATCGCGTCCGGCTTTGCCCGGAGGTTGCGGACCCAGAAGGAGCGCTCGCCGCGAAAGGTGCTCAGCAGGCAGTACCTGCCGAGCCGGGTGGCCAAAAGGGGAGTGCGCCGCGCCTGGCCGCTGAGGTAGCCGGTGCTTTCCAGCACGACCAGTGTGCCGGGCGCGAGGCGCGAGGAGAGCACGCCGGTGCGCACCAGCGGTTCCACCACGCTGTTGAGTGTGCGGAAAAACTGCCGCTCGAGGCGCGGCGCGAGGGTTGTCATCGTGGTAGCTCCTGCTGGAATGCTTGCTGGGTGCGCGACACTGTACGCGAGAGTGTACCTGTCATCCTACGTGACAAGCTCGGTCGCGGATCAGGTGCGTGGGGTGTTGGCGGGGACGGAGCGTCAGTCCTCGACGGGCTCGAAATCTTCCTTGTAGCGCACTGCGCAATCGGGGCAGGTGAAGTCCTCGGGCAGCGACTCGAACGACGTACCGGGGGGGTAGCCCTCGTGGGCATCCCCCCGGTCTTCATCGTAGGTGTACTCGCATCCCGGACAGCGGAATTTGCCCATACCAGAGTCTCCCGTCAGGCGGCGGCTACCGCGCCAGGGCCCGCACCGTAGCGGGCGGTGATCTCGTCGTACCGGTCCGGGTCGATGTTGACCTTGGACAGGTCGCCGTTGATGTGGGGCAGGGCGAGCAGGCGCTTGTCCATCACCTTGTACCAGAGCCACGGGATGTAGGCCAGCAGGTACATGCCGTAGTAGCCGTTGGGCAGCTCGGGCAGCCCGTCGAAGTTGCGCAGGCTCTGGTAGCGCCGCGTGGGGTTGGCGTGGTGGTCGGAGTGGCGCTCCAGGTGGAACAGCACGATGTTGGAGAAGATGTAGTTGGCATTCCAGCTGTGGTGCGGCTGGCAGCGCTCGTAGCGGCCGTTGGGCTCCTTGTCGCGCTTGAGGCCGTAGTGCTCGATATAGTTCGCGCTGGTGAGCTGGAACCACGCCCAGAAGTTGTGAATGGCGAGGAACGGCAGCATGATCCAGCCGAAGGCGAGGATCAGGCCGCCCTGCAGCACGGCGCTGATCGCGTAGGACTGCAGGATGTCGTTGTGGATGCTCCACTCGCTCTTGCCCAGGCGCGCCAGGCGCTCCTTCTCGACCGCCCAGCCGCGGCGCCAGGCGCCGGGAATCTCGCGCCACACGAACTTGTAGATGGACTCGCCCATGCGCGAACTCGCGGGATCCTCGGGCGTGGCGACGTCGCGGTGGTGGCCGCGGTTGTGTTCGATACAGAAGTGGCCGTAGGTCGGTACGGCGAGCACGATCTTGGCCAGCAGGCGCTCGAATTCGGGCTTCTTGTGGCCCAGCTCGTGCGCGGTGTTGATGCCCAGGCCGGAGTAGCTGCCGGCGGTGATCGCGAGCACCAGCACGGACCAGACGGTCAGGTCCTGCGTCCCCACGAACCACGCGATGGCGATCAACACGATGAAGTGCATCGGCACCGTGAGCCACGTGAGCCAGCGATAGTACCTGTCGTCCTCCAGTTGCGGGACGATCTCCTCAGGCGGGTTGTTCTCGTCGGAGCCCAGCAGGTAGTCCAGCACGGGGATGAGCACGTAGCTGAACAGCAGCGGCAGCGCCAGCGCCCACTGCGTGTCGAACAGGAAATAGGCGGCGACGCCCATCATCGGGAACAGGGGCATGAACAGCGAAGACATCCACAGGTAGCGCTTGCGGTCGCTGTACTCGATGTGCCCCTTCTCGGGGTGGTCCAGAACGTAGGTGGTGCTCATGGTGCGTGCCTCCTTAAGTTGTTATGTGGCCACTGTAGTGCAGCCGGGCCGACGCTTGAATTGCACTAAATGACATAAACATAGTCATTAAATGACAAAATGAGCGTTATTTCTTACACTGGCGGCATGTCTCGCGTACCCGAAGTCGCCGCCGCCTATGCCCGCCTCGTCCTGCAGTCGGGGCAGATGAGTCCCGCGGACCTGCTCGAGGGTACCGGCCTTACCGAGCATGCCCTTGCCGACACGGAGTTCGTGCCCGCCGCGCAACTCACGCTGCTGTTCCGGAATTTCGCGGAACACGTGAATGACTCCACCTGGACGACCCAGCTCGGCACGCGGCTCAACGTTGCCGCCCACGGGCCCCTGGGCTTCGCCGCGCTGAGTGCGCCTACCCTCGGCGCCGCCATGGACGTCATGGGCGAACTCGCCGCCTGCCGCAATACCGCCACGCAAATGTCGATGTGCGAGACGGACACGCACTACAGCCTGCACCTGCATCCTGCGACGGATGACCTGCAGTTTTACCGCTGGATATCCGAGGTAGTGCTGAAGATTATCGAGATCATGCTGGCGACGATCATCGGTCACCCTGTCGGGCGCAATGTGGTGATCAGTTTTCCCCACCCGGCGCCCGCAGACGCAACGGCCCTGTGTGCCACCTACGACAGCGCGGTGCGCTTCGGCACCGGCGAGACCAGTATTGCGGTGCCGCTCGCGTGGCGGCAGTTGCCGTCACCCCTGTACGACGAGTCGGTGTACCGCGCCAACCTGATCGAGTGTCGCGAGATGATCGTGGCGCGCGAGCAGGCGAACAGCCTGGCGCACGCGATCGCCAACCGCCTGCGCAACCACTTCGACGCGCAGTGTTCCCCCGGCGCCATCCCCGCGGCGCCGCCAACCCAGGAAGAGGTGGCGGAGCAGCTGCACATGACGCCGCGCACCCTCATTCGGCGCCTGAAGCGTGAGGACACGAGCTTCCGGGCGCTGCTGGAGTCCCTGCGTCGCGAGTACGCCGAACGCCTGCTGGGCGATGCCCGCCTCACCGTCGCCGATGTAGGCCAGGTGCTCGGCTACCAGGAGGCCGCGAACTTCGGTCGCGCCTTCCGGCGCTGGTACGGCCGGTCCCCCGCGGCCTGGCGCCGCTCGGGCTGACAGCGGGGTAGGGCCGCTACCCCTTGCCATGGCGCTGGCGGCCCGTTGCGCCCGGTCGCGCTATACTTGGGCGGCGAGCGACAACAAAAGGGCTATCTCATGAGAATGTTGTATACGGGCAAGCACAGGGCGGTTGTTCTGGTTCTCATGTCGGGTCTTGCCGGCGTGATGGGTGGTTGCAAACTCGCGGTGATTTCGGGGGAGGGGGGTACGGTGACGTCCCTGTCGGGCAGCCACGATTGCCCGGTCGGCAGCTACTGCGTAGCGGAGATTACCGCCGCCCCCTACAGTGAAACGTTTACCGCCAACCCGTTGCCGGGCTACCAGTTCGTGCGCTGGCAGGACGGCCTGGAATTTCAGTGCGGCGGCTCCACAAATCCCAGCTGTACGGTAACTATTGCCGCCGGCCCACTCGGTGCGGCGGTCGTGGCCTCCTACGGCGTGAACTACGTCATGCCGATCTTTAAAGACGTGGGGATCGACACCGACGGCGACGGGGTACCTGATCGCGACGATGAGGATGACGACAACGATGGCATTCTCGATGTCGATGACCCCTGTCCGCTGTTTGTAAACTGCGGTACCGATACGATTGAGCAGACGGTTATCTCGAGTTGCGGCACGGGGGGTAATTTCATCTACCAGAGCTTCACCGCTACGGTGACAGGTGAAATAAGAGAATTCTATGTGGCCGCGGATAATGCGTTCGGGCAACTCGGCTACGTGGTATACGAAGGTAGCGATGATACAGGCCCGGAGGTGACCTCAGGGACCAATTTTCTCCATGACCAGGGCGACGGCTTTCACAGAATTCCCACGCTTCCTCCCTATGAGGTAACGCAAGGCCAGATGTACACCGTACGCCTTGGCGCACCAGCCGTCTGGGAATACTGTGGCTCCCCCACCGACGAGTACGCCGGCGGGGCGGCGACGGTGGACCCCGGCCCCTTCGTGTATGACCTCGGCTTCAAGGTGGAGATTGACTACGCCTTCTGACGCGCGATTGCCTACTGGCGCGCAGGGCGAGCAAGCGCAACGCAAAGTCATCCATGTTGACATGGACGCCTTCTTCGCCAGTGTGGAGCAGCGCGACAACCCCGAGCTGCGCGGCAAACCCGTGGCGGTGGGTGGCTCCTCGCGTCGTGGCGTGGTGGCCGCGGCGAGCTACGAGGCGCGCAAGTTCGGCGTGCGCTCCGCGATGCCCTCCGTCACGGCGGCGCGGCGCTGTCCCGACCTGATCTTCGTGAAGCACCGCTTCGAGGTGTACCGCGCGGTGTCGCGCCAGGTGCGTGACATCTTCGATCGCTACAGCGACCTGGTGGAGCCGTTGTCCCTCGACGAGGCCTTCCTCGACGTGACGGCGGACAAGCGCCGCATCGGCAGCGCGATGCGCACGGCCGAACACATCAGGGCGGATATCCTGCGCGAGACCGGCCTGACCGCGAGCGCCGGCGTGAGCTACAACAAGTTCCTGGCCAAGATCGCGTCGGACCAGAACAAGCCGGACGGCATGTTCGTGATCCGCCCGCAGGACGGCCCCGGCTTCGTGGCGGGCCTGCCGGTAAGGCGCTTCTTCGGCGTGGGACCGAAGACGGCGGAGCGCATGGCGAGGCTCGGTATCGAGACGGGCGCCGACCTGCGCGATTGCGACCGCGCCTTCCTGGTAACGCACTTCGGCAAGTACGCGAAGTACCTGTACCACGCCTCGCGCGGTGTCGATGAGCGACCGGTGCGCAGCGACCGCACCCGCAAGTCCGTGGGCCGCGAGCGCACTTACGGCGAGGACCTGGTCACGGATGAGGGCATGCGCGACGCACTCGACGAGATCATCGAGGGCGTCTGGGAGCGCATCGAAAGCAACGGTGTGGCGGGGCGCACTGTGACGCTCAAGATCAAGTACGCCGACTTCCGCCAGATCACGCGCAGCAGGTCCCGGGAAGATTACGTTGCCGACAGGGCGACCTTCAGCGCACTCGCGCACGAACTGCTCGACGGTGTCCTGCCGGTGCCCCGGGGGGTACGGCTCGTGGGGCTCAGCCTGTCCGCGTTGACGGACAAACGAGGGCTGGAATTGCAGGGACCCGCCCCGGTATCGCAGGGGGCGTTTGATTTCAGTTGAGCGGTGAGGGGCGGCGCTGTCAGCGCCGGCTGCCGGCCATCTTCTCTATCAGGGAATCCGTCAGCTCGCGCAGCTCGTCCGAGGGGTGCTCGAATTGGAGACCCGCGTGGTAGACCGTTACCTTGCCGTGCGTGATGACGTTCTGGCGCACCACGCGGGCGCGCAGTTTCAGGGTGCAGTTGCCGTCCATCGTACTGATGATCGCCTGCAGGGACTGGCCGATCTCGAGGGGGTCCGGCACGGTAATCCCGAGGCCGCCCGCGGAGATGTCGTCCAGCGTGGCCTGCAGCGCCTGTTCACCGTCGAACTCGATTTCAAGGCGCTGGGTCAGCCGCGCGTGTTCGCGCTGGCCGTCCTCGTCGCGGGACTGGGAAAGCAGTTCCAGCAGTTTCTCGAATTCCGTCTCGTCGCGCGTGCTGAGGCTGGAGAAGCGTGTGGCCATGCCGTAGCCGGCGCCGTCGTCCAGCGTCCAGGTGCGCAGCAGGACCGCCTCGATCCGGATCTCACCGCCGCGCGCGGTGGGTAGCAGTATTTGCAGTTTGTCGTGCGCGTCGTGCGGCAGGTTCGCAATCTCGATGGCGGCTCCGCCCCAGGAGATATTTTGCAGCCGCGCCGGGACAGGCTCGGCGCCGGCGTCCCAGACCACCTTGATGGGCGCGCGCACGTTGATGCGCAGCTGCCGCCGGTTTTCGATGGAACCCGCGGGCTCCGGCTGGTCACTGAACGTGGCCGCGGTCTCGCTCGTGAGTTTGCGCGCGACAGACAGGGCTTCCTGCAGGATATCGTGGCCCTTGGAGAACAGGCCATTGGCGCTGCCCGCACCCGACTGCAACTCGCTGGCGGACTCCTGGAAGGCCACGAAACCGCACTTCGCGCGGTGTTGCACGATGCTCACCGCCAGGAGCTGCAGTGCCGATTGCAGCTCCTCGCGCGAAGCGTCCTCAAGATCTGCTTGCAGTAATTCGGTCATGCCGGTTTATTCTTTGTTCCCCAGGTCCCCGGGCGCCACCTGCTGGCGGGCCAGGAGCTTAAGCTAGTCAAAATCCGCAGCGAAGAAAAGCGAAAAACCCCCAAAAGTCACGACAGGTCGCGGAATGTGACACAGTCGACTCCACGCGGGGGATGCGCTCAGCGGTCGATGAAGCCGTATAGCTTGCCGGCGTTCTCGCAGAAGATCCGCCGCTTCTTGCCCTCGTCGATACCCTGCGACATCGCGTTGATCAGGTGCTGCGAGTTGGGCCAGTCGGTGATGTGGTGGGGGAAGTCCGAGCACCACATCATCGTGTCCACGCCCACCGCGTCGCAGTTCTGGACGCCGAACTGGTCCGAGACCACGCCGACCTTGCAGTTGCGCAGGTAGTACTCGCTCGGCAGCATGGACAGTTCCACGCCGGTCCAGTAGCGATTGCGGCGGTAGCGGTCGTCCAGCTCCTGCTTGAAGAACGGCACCCAGCCCGCGCCCACCTCGCCGCCCACCACCGTGAGTCCGGGGAAGCGCTCGAACGCGCCCGAAAAAATGAACTCCGCGAACAGGACGGGCATGCGGCTCATGGTGGTGGAAAACTGCACGAGCTGCGGCACGCCGCCTTTCTCGGCGACCTTCTTCGTTTTCACCGTCGGCGGTGTCAGGCCGATGTGGATATGGACGGGCATGTCGAGTTCTTCGGCGGCGTGCCAGAAGGCGTCGTCTTCGTCGGTCAGCAAGGCGCCGCCCGAGGGCCAGGTGGCCAGTCCCACGCCCACCGCACCGGCGGCGTGCGCGCGCCGCAGCTCGGCAACGGCGTCGTCGATCGTGCCCGCGGGCATCTGCCAGATAGCGCCGAGGCGCTCCGGCGCGTGGCTGCAGAAGTCGGTAATAAAATTGTTGTAGGCCTGCATGCCCGCCAGGGAGAAGTCGTGCTCCTGGCTGATGAAGTAGATCATGGTGCGCTGCGGCGGGAAGAACACGGCGGCGTCCACGCCGTCCTCGTCCATGAGTTCCAGGCGCGGGCCGGGCTCGAAGATGCCGGGGTGCATCTCGGCGTACTTCACGCCGGTCCACTTGAGGGTGCGCGGCGTCTTGTTCATCGCCGCGACGAGGCCCAGCGATTCGACGGCCTCGCCGAGCAGCCACGCGTCGCCGCCGTCCTTGTCCTTCACCAGCTTGGGCGCCTTGTCCTGGAATTCCTGCGGCAGGTACTTCTCCCACAGGTCCGGCGGTTCGATCACGTGCTGGTCGCAGTCAATGGTGCGGTAGTGCATGGCGTTCCCCCGGAGCGGGCGGCGTTGACAGCAATATAATCTATTGCAAGACAGGTGTCATGTAATGGCATTTTTGTTTGCCTGCTTGGCATGACAACGTGCATGAATCCCGGAGCATGAGCGAGTAGCGGCTGGCGGGGACCGCCAAAAAGCGTACATCCCTGTACAGGCTCGGCTGGCGACATCCATGTCGCCAGACGCCCCCGCCAGCCGCTACTCGCTCATGCTCCTCGGCTGCGGCGCCCCAATCCTGTCCGTGACCTGGTCCGGATATGATTCAGGCCGTAGCGGGCAACGTGGAACTTTCCGCCAGTTGCTTCGCCCTCGACGCCATGCTCAGCACCACATCGCCGAACATCGCCATCTTCGGGTTGTCGGCGCCACCCTGCACGTAGCGCGCGTAGCCGGCCTCCAGCACGCAGGCCATCTTGAAGCGCGCGAGCACGACGTAGTAGTCCATGGCGTCGACCGGCAGGCCGCTGCGCTGCGCGTAGAAATGCATGAGCTCGTCGCGCGACGGCATGCCCGTGTAGTCGACGTAGCCCTGGTTGCGGTCCTCCCCGGGGTCGGGCCAGGTCATGAGTATCCACGCGAGGTCCAGCAGCGGGTCGCCGACGGTGGCCATCTCCCAGTCGACGATGGCGGCGAGGCGCGCGGGCGCGTCGCGGTGGAACATCACGTTGGCGAACTGGTAGTCGCCGTGGATGATGCCCGGCGTAAAGTGCTTCGGCGTGTGTGTGCGCAGCCATGCGCCGGCCTCCTCGAGGCCCGGCAGGTCGCGGAACCTGATCTTGTCCAGGTGGGCCAACCAGCGGTCCACCTGGCGGTCGAGGAAGCCCTCCGGCTTGCCGAAGCCCTCGAGACCCGCCGCGCGCCAGTCCACCTGGCCGAGTTTCGCGATGCCGTCCACCAGTTCATAGGCCATTTGCTGGCGCAGTTCCTCGCTCTCCGCGAAGGGGGAGGGCAGGTCGCCCATCGGCGTGAAGCCGTCGATGTGGCCCATGATGTAGAAACAGGAGCCCAGCACGGAGGTGTCGTCGCACACCGCGATGCCCTCGGGGTGGGGCACGTCGGTGCCGTTGAGGGCGTGGATGACGCGGTACTCGCGCAGCATGATCTCGTTGCGCCCCTTCGGCACCTTGCGCGGCGGCTTGCGCAGGGCCATGACCGCGTCGCCGCGGCGCAGCTCGAAGATCTCGTTGGACGCGCCGCCGCTGATGAAGGTGGCGGAGAGCGGTTCGCCCGCGCCGGGCAGTCCCTGCGCATCCATCCAGCGGGCCAGCGGTTCTGTGTCGATCGTGGGATCGGCCTCGGGTACGTTGTCCTGCATCAGAGGTTCCCCACCGTGTCGTCGAGGAGGTGCGCGAACTTCTCGCGTGCCGCCGAGATCTTCGCCGGCAGCCACTCGTTGGGCCACAATCGATCGGCGGCGGGCACGTGGCGGCGCAGCACCTGTTTGGCGATGGTCACGCGGTGCACCTCGCTCGGCCCGTCCATCACACCCATCATGGGCACTGTGGACCACAGTCCCGCCAGCGGCGTCTCGTTGGAGCAGCCCAGCGCGCCGTGCACCTGTATCGCGCGGCGCACGATGTCGTGCAGGACCTCCGCGGCCTGCACCTTCACCGCAGAGATGTAGATGCGCGACTTGCGCGGGTCGCCCTTGTCGCACCACCAGGCCGCGTACAGCACCAGCAGGCGGAACTGCTCGAGCTGTATGAACGAGTCGGCGATGTAGTTCTGCACGCTCTGCTTGTCGGCCAGCACCGAACCCTGGGTCTCGCGGCTCAGCGCGCGTTCGCAGAGCATGTCCAGCGCCTTGCGGCAGTATGCGACGGTGCGCATCGCGTGGTGTATGCGGCCGCCGCCCAGGCGCTTCTGGGCCAGCTCGAAGGCCTTGCCCGGCTCACCGAGCACGGCGTCAGCCGGTACCCGCACCCTGTTGTAGCGCACCCAGCCGTGGGCGCCGGGTTCATCGAGGCTCTCGTACATGAGACCCACGTTGCGCAGGATCTCGATGCCCGGCGTGCTGCGCGGTACCAGGAACATGGTCGCGCCCTTGTGCACGGGCACGCTGTCGTCGGTGATGGCCATCACGATGAGGAACTCGGCGAAGTCGGCGTGCGACGAGAAGTACTTCTCGCCCTCGATCACCCACTCGTCGCCCTCGCGCCAGGCCTTGCACGTGAACTGGCCAGGGTCCGACCCGGCCTGTGGTTCGGTCATGGAGTAACAGGACACGATCTCGCCGTTGAGCAGCGGCTGCAGGTACCTGTCCTTTTGCTCCGGTGTGCCGTAGTGCGCGATGATCTCCGCGTTCCCCGTGTCCGGCGCCTGCGTGCCGAACACGCGCGATGCCCAGTTGGTGCGGCCGAGGATCTCGTTCATGAGTGCGAGTTTCACCTGGCCGTAGCCCTGCCCGCCGAGTTCGGGCGTGAGGTGACACGCCCACAGCCCGCGTTTGCGCACGGCTTCCTGCAGGGGCCTGATCAACTCGCAGGTGGTTTCGTTTTTCACGTCGAAGGGATCGGTGGGTTTGCGCCACACGAGCCCGATGGGTTCGATCTCCTCGCGTACGAACGCGTCCATCCAGTCGAGCTGGGCCTGGAATTCGGTTTCGGTTTCAAAGTCCCAGGGCATAGTCAGTTACTCCTTTTTTGCACCACCGTCGCCCCTGCATAGGCGGAGACGACGTTACGGCGGTCAACATACAGTCGCTTATAGTGGCCCGTCATATTATCCCCCCAACCCCAACAACTGCCGCGACACCACGCTGCGCATGATCTCCGACGTGCCGCCCCCGATCGTCTCCGTCAGGCTCTGCCGCCAGATCAGTTCGGGGCGGTTGCCGGTCACCAGCGCCTCGGGGCCACCGAGGTCGAGCACCGCGCGCGCGATGTCCTGGCAAACGGTAGTATGGATGATCTTGTTCATGGCGGCGTCCACCGTGGCGTTGCCCCCGGCGACCATAGTGGCGAGCACCTTGCGGCCCAGCATCTCGGTTTCCAGCACGC
This sequence comes from Gammaproteobacteria bacterium, assembly GCA_030428835.1. GTDB lineage: Bacteria > Pseudomonadota > Gammaproteobacteria > Pseudomonadales > Halieaceae > Marimicrobium. The sequence continues at coordinate 27,435 of JAUIEP010000028.1, forward strand.
GCGCGGCGAGGTCCGCCATGCGTTCGCGCACCATGGGGTCGTGGCCCAGGTCGTGGTCGTTGAGCCAAGCCACCAGGTCCTCCAGGTCGCGCCGCACGCGCCCGGGCGGGAACTGGATGTGGCGTTCGTCCGCCAGCGCCTCGCCGATGATCGACCATGCGCCGTTCTCGTCGCCGATGCGCTGCTCCACGCTCACGCGCACGCCGTCGAAGAACACCTCGTTCAACTGGTCGCCGTCGAGTGTCGGCAGCGGCGCAACGCGCACGCCGTTCGCCGCCTTGTCGCAGATAAACAGGCTGAGGCCGCGGCCGCGGCTGTCCTGCGTACCCGTGCGGGCGAGTACCCACAGGAAGTCCATGTCCTGGGCGTAGGACTGCCAGCACTTCTGGCCGTTGAGTTCATAACAGGTGCCGTCGTCCGACAGGGTCGCCTTCAGGCGCAATCCCGCGAGGTCGGAGCCCGCTTCCGGTTCGGAGTAGCACAGGGAGAAGTGGATGTCGCCGGTGCGGATGCGCTCCAGCCATGTCGCGCGCTGCGCGGCCGTGCCATAGCGTATGATCGACTTCGCCACGATGCCGGCCGCGAGGGGATTGCGCGCGGCGCGGGCGTAGGCCACCTCGTTCCACAGGATGTATTCGTGTACCGGCCCCTTGCCCAGTCCGCCGAACTCCGTCGGCCAGGTGAGCGCGAGCCAGTTCTTCTGCGCCATCGCGCTGAACATCGACCGGACCTCAGGCCAGCGGTGGCCCTGGCAATAGAAGCCGTCGAGGTCCGCGTAGTCCGCGAGGAACTCGCGCACCTCGTCGCGAAACGCCAGTTCCTCGCTGTTGAAGCCGTAGTTCAATTGAGCGTCTCCGGGTGCTTCATTTAATTACCGAGTCCCGCGTCCGCGAGCAGAATCGACTGCTCGCGGCTTCTTGCCGGCGCCTCGCTCGCCACCTGTCGTATCCGCCGGGTCAGGTGGAAGGCCGGCCCCTCGAGTGTCATGCCGATGCCGCCGTAGACCTGGTGGCACGCGTAAGCGGTGGCCAGTGCGCCGCGGCGCGCCGAGTTGATCGCGCCCGCCGCGAGCCGCCGCGCGGCTGCGATGGGGTCGGGTGACAGGTCGTCAGCGGCGCGCGCATCGAAGGCGGCGGCCGCCGCGTGCGCGAGCGTGTTCGCGGCGGCAACGGCGATGGCACAGTCCGCCAGCGGGTGCGATACCGCCTGGAACTCACCCAGTGTCTTGCCGAACTGTTTGCGTGTGGCGGCGTGTTCGCTGGTCTCGCGCACCAGTCGCGCGGCAATACCGGTGAGGTACGCGCTGCGCGCGATATCGCCGATGACGAGGCCGCGGGCGCTGTTCTTTAGAACGCCCGACGCGGTGAGTGCAGCGCGACCCCAGGCCTCGCCGCCGAGGGTGCGCACGGCCGCGGGGGCTGACGCCGGCTCCGCGTGATGTATACCGTCGTCGCCGGCGATGAGGAATACACCGGCGACGGTGCCGTAGGGCAGCAGGGTGTCGCCCGCGCCGCTCAGGCTGACCAGGGCGTCGCCCGCCATGACCTGCTCTCGCGTCACGCCGGTCAGGACCTGCAGGGCGGCATAGGTGGCGGCGACCGGTCCCGGGAAGGCGTACTCCCCGAGCGTTGCGCAGATGGCCTGCAGCTCGAGCGCGCCGCCCGCGTCCTCGTAGCCGGGTGCCGCGGGCGCGAATATGCCCATCGCGGCGAGAGCGCGCCACAACTCGAGGGGAAAGTCGCCCTCGGTGTCGCGCGCCGCGCGCTCTACAGCGTGCGTCTCGCAGAAGCGCGCGACCGCCCCCGCAACTGCCTGCTGCTCCTCCGAGGTCGCGAAATCCAGGGAACCGGTCACGCCGCGCCCCAGCGCGCCTCGACCAGGGCGCGCCGCGCGGCGCCGACCCCGCCGAGTTCCTGGCGCAGGGCGAGCAGGCGCATGCTCCACACGTGCAGGTCGAATTCGCAGGTAAAACCGATCGCGCCGGACAACTGGTGCGTCTCGGTGAACAGGGTGTCCGCCGCCTGCAGCGCGTACGCCGCCGCCGCGGCGACCGCCTCGGGCTGTGCATTGTGAAACGCCGCCTCGCGCGTGAGCCAGCGGCTGGCCTCGACCTCGATGGCGCACAGTGACAGGCGGTGCTGGACAGCCTGGAACGAGCCGATGGTGCGACCGAACTGCCTGCGCTGGCGCAGGTACTCCACCGTGTGGCCGAGCGCGGCATCCATGGTGCCGACGGCCTCGACCGCGAGGCCCAGGCGCCACCAGTTGCGCAGGGTGTCGGCCGCGCCGGCACCCAACGCCTGGCCCTCCCTGTCCGGCTCGACGGACGCACCCTCCGAGAGCCTGCCCATGGGGTAGCCGAAACTCGTGCGCACCGGCTCAAAAGTGCCCGGGGCCGGTGACACGAGATAGGCGTCGCCATCATCCAGCACGAGCAGTGACCGGGCGTGCGCGGCGAACCGCACGGGAGTGGGTTGGGTGAGTTCACCCACCGTGCAGATCGCGACCGGGCCCTCGATGGTGCGTTCGCACAGCGCGGGCGCGACCAGCATCTGCGCCGCCGCCGCGACCACGCCGCCGCTGCGCGCGATCGCCTCGACGGTGAGCGCCGCCTCCAGTCCTGCGAGCGTGTCGTCGCGCGCAAGGTCCCGGGCGATCTGGTTGAAGCCCGCCGCCTCCAGCGCCGCATGCAGATCGTGGTCGTAGTCCCCCGCGCGGTTCAGGGCGACAGCGCGCGCCGGTCCCGCGTGTTGCGCCAGCAGGCGCTCCACGGACTCCAGCACGGCCTGCTGGTCTTCGTTGAGGTCAAAGTCCACGGTGCGTTCCTACTCCCGCGGCAGCTTGAGGAAGCGGGCGGCGATCAGGTTGAGCTGCACCTCGGTGGCGCCCACCGCGACGCCGGCGGTCATGGCCAGGCGGAAGTTGTTGTCGGCGTAGGAGGCGTACTCGCGCGACTCCGGCCCGAAGATCTCGAGCGCGAGCCGCCCGATGGCGTTGTCGCAGGTGGTGGACAGCACGCGGGCCAGTTGCGTGTCGGCGGTGGGCGGCTGGTCCTTGGCGCGCAGGTCGATGACTTTATACACGAGCACCCGCGCGGCCTCGCACAGTGCGCGGGCCTCGCCGAGCCTGTCCACGACGATGGGGTCGTCCAGCATGCCGCGCTCGGCCGCGACTTCCGCGAGCCGGTCGAGGGTCACCGCCGCCCGGGCATAGCGCGCGGCGCCGATGCGCTCGAACTGCAGCGCGTAGTTCACCACGCCCCAGCCATTGTTCTCCTCGCCGAGGAGAACGGAGGCGGGCACCGTGACGTCGGTGAAAAACACCTCGTGGAAATAGCGCTCGCCGACGACCGAGGGAATCTCGCGCACCTCTATGCCGGGCGTGTCCATGGGCACCAGTAGCACGGAGATGCCCTGTTGGCGGCTGCTCGACGGGTCGGTGCGCACCAGCAGGAAAATGTAGTCGGCGTGGTTGCAGTAGGAAGTCCAGATCTTGGAGCCGTTGATGACGTAGTTGTCGCCGATACGTTCGGCGCGGGTGCGCAACGCGGCGAGGTCCGAACCCGCCTCGGGCTCGGAGAAACCCTGGCACCACAACACGTCGCCGGCCGAGATCTTCGGCAGGTGCAACTGTTTCTGCGCCTGCGTGCCGTAATGCATGATCGCGGGGCCTATCCAGTTGACGTTCATGTACTGCGAGCCGCGCGGCTCGCCGATGGCCCACATCTCCTCGCCGACGATGGAGTGGCGCCAGGGTTCGCAGTCCCGGCCGCCGTATTCGCCCGGCCAGTGCTGGGTCAGCCACCCCTTCTCGGCCATGCGGCCGCAGAACTGCCGGCTGAACGCGGCCTGCGAGTCGCCGCCCGGGCCGTGTTGGGATATCTCCTCCCAGTTGTCGGGCAGTTCCTCGTCGAGGAACTCGCGAATCTCCCTGCGGTGCTCGATATCCTCGGGTGACCAGTTGAATTCCAACGCCGCTCTCCCGCGCCCTTAAATACAGCGAAAAAATCAGAATGGCAGAATCAATTTCAGTTAACAAGCCAGCTGTCTGAAAAAAACCCGGCTCCCGGTTTGTGGCTGCCGCGCGGCCTCGCAGGGTCGAAATCATAGAGCCGAAAGTGTTACTGTGACGCTCGCCGCCGGCGCGGTGTGGACCGGTCAAGCCGGGTGGAATAACCGGCTCGATAACTGGCCGAATAATAAGCGACAAGGAGTAGGCGTGAGTAAGCAGTTCAAGCGGCCGCTGCCGCAACTGACGGATCGCAACCGGTTCTTCTGGACCGCCGGCGAGGAGGGCACATTGCGTTTCCTGCGCTGCAGCGACTGCGCCAACCTGATACACCCGCCCGTACCTGTGTGCGACAAGTGCCTGTCGCGGCAACAGGAAGTAGCGGATGTGTCGGGCCGCGCGACGCTGGTCGCGGTCACGGTCAACGAGCAGATGTGGATGCCGATGATCGAGCCGCCGTACGTCATCGGCATCGTGGAAATCGAGGAGCAACCCGATGTGCGCCTCACCACCAACATCGTTCAGTGCGCGCACGAGGATCTCGCGATCGGCATGGCCCTTGAGGTCGCGTTCGAGCACTACGAGGACGTCTACCTGCCCGTGTTCCGCCCGGCGGACCCGGCGCTGCGCACGGAGGCGGGGTAACAGCATGGAAAAATTCGAAGACAAGTCCGCGGTCACCGGACTGGGGATGTCGGATATCGGCCGCCGCCTGATGCGGGATCCGCTGGGCCTGACCCTCGACGCCTGCCTGGACGCGATCGAGGACGCGGGCCTGACGCGGGCGGACATCGACGGCGTGAGCACCTACCCGGGCGTGGTCGGCGGCGCGCCGGGCATCAGCGGCGCCTCCGCGTGGGACGTCTGCGACGCGCTGCGGCTGGACGTCAACTGGTTCAACAGCGGGCTGGAGCAGTCCGGCCAACTCGGTTCGGTAGTCAACGCGATGCTGGCGGTGGCGACCGGCCTGTGCCGCCACGTGCTGTGTTTCCGCACGGTGTGGGAGGCGACCTACACCGAGCTGCAGCGTTCGGGACAGATTCGCTACTCGGGCGGCGCCGGCCGCCTGAGCGGCGGCATGGAGTGGCGCATTCCCTACGGCGCCGCGTCGGCGTCGAACTGGATCGCGATGTACTGCAGCCACTACATGCACCGCTACGGACTGACGAAGGAGCAACTCGGGCAGATTGCCCTCAACGGCCGTCGCAATGCCGCGCTGACGCCGTACGCCATCTACAAAGACCCGATGACCATGGACGATTACCTGAACGCGCGCGTCATCTCGACTCCTTTCGGTTTGTACGATTGCGACGTGCCCTGCGACGCCTCGGTGGCGTTCGTGATCTCCCACGTCGATGCCGTGAAGGACAGCCGCCGCGGGCGCGGTATCGGTTTCGAGGCGGTGGGCACCGCGAATACCGAGCGCGTGTCCTGGGACCAGGGCGACCTGCGCTACCTGCCGGGCGTGAAGGGTGCCGCGGACATGCTGTGGTCGCGCACCGACCTCAGGCACAAGGACATCGACACGGCGCAGTTGTACGACGGCTTCAGTTTCAATGCCCTGTGCTGGCTTGAACGCCTGGGCTTCTGCGGCGAGGGCGAGGTGGGCGCGTTTCTCGAGGGCGGTACGCGCATCGCCCGCGACGGAGAGCTGCCGCTCAATACCAACGGCGGCCAGCTCTCGGCGGGGCGGATGCACGGTTACGGCTTCCTGCACGAGGCCTGCGTGCAGTTGCTGGGCGAGGGCGGCGAGCGCCAGTTGCCGAATGAGCCGCGGACCGCCGTGTGCAGCGCGGGCGGCGGCGTGCCCGGCGGCGTCCTGCTGGTCAAGGCCCTGTAAGCGCATGTTCGACTACGCGGCGCATGGCCTCGTTCCCTCCACGACCCGGCTGCCGCTGCCGGGTGACGGCCCCCAGACCATCGGCGATGTCCTCGCGCGACAGCTTGCGCGCGACCCGGACCGGCTCGCGCTGGTGGGGCGCGGCGGGCGCTTGACCTACGCGCAGCTCGATGCGGAGGCGGACCGCACCGCCGCGGACTTCCTGGAAGCGGGCATTGAGCGCTACGACCGTATCGCCGCCTGCCTGCCCAACGACATCGATATCATCATCGCGCTGCTCGCCTGTGCCCGGCTGGGCGCGATCTGGGTCGGCGTCAACCGGCCCCTCGCGCCGCCCGAGAAGGCCTTTATCCTCTCCGACAGCGGCGCGCGGTTGTACCTGACCGACGCGGCCGGTGCCGAGGAAATTCATCCGCTGCTCGGCGAACTGCCGGGGCTGCGCGTGCTGCAGCTCGGCACCGCCGTCATGGAAGGCGGCGTGCACGGTTTCGTGCAGCACCCGAAGCCGAAACCCTACCCGCGACCCGAAGTCGACCCATTCGAACCCGCCGCCATCGCCTACACCAGCGGCACGACCGGCCGCCCGAAGGGGGCCGTTCACAGTCATCACAACGTGCTGCTGCCCGGCGCCATCGCGGCACTGGAAGGGCGCTTCGGCGCGGACTGCCCGCAGGGCGTGATGCTACCGCTCACCATCCTCAACCTCATGGTGCTCGCGCCGATGACGGCCTTCCAGGACGGCGCCAGTTGCGTGTGCATGGACAGCGTGAAACCGCAGGACATCGCCGACTGGGTGGCGCAGGAGAAGATAGGGCACTTCTCGTCGGTGCCGACCATCATGCAGGACCTGCTGACCTCCGACCTCGTCGACCCCGCGGACCTCGCCAGCCTGGGTAACCCGGACGTCGGTGGCGCGGGCATCGCCGAGTCCTTCCAGTCACTGTACCGGGAGCGCTTTGGCCGCCACATGACCGTGGCCTACGGCATGACCGAGGCGCCCACCATCGTCGCGAAAACCAGTCCCCACGAGGCGCCGGTGGAGGAGTTGTGCGGCAGGGCGGTCGCGCAGGTGGAGATCCTTGTCGTCGATGACGAGAATCGTCCCGTACCCGTCGGCACGGTCGGCGAAATCTGCGTCCGCCCGGCGACGCAAGGCCCGTACGCCAATGTCTACACCACCATGCTGGGTTACTGGGGCCGGCCGGACGCCACCGCCGACGCGCTCGCCGGCGGGATGTACCACACGGGTGATCTGGGCTGCCTCGATGACAGCGGCCAGCTCTTCATCCGCGGTCGGCAGAAGGAACTGATCATCCGCGGTGGCGCCAACGTGTACCCGGCGGAGGTGGAGCGGGTGCTCGTGACGGATGCGCGCGTCAGCGACGCCGCCGTACTCGGCCTGGACGATGAGCGCCTCGGCCAGCGCGTGGTCGCGGTTGTGCAGACCGATGTCCAGGACGAGGCGCTGGAAGCGTCGCTGCGCGGCCTGTGCGAGGCGCAGCTCGCGCGCTACAAGGTGCCGGATCGCATCATTGCGGTGCCGGTATTACCGCGCAATGCCATGAACAAGGTCATCAAGCCGGAACTGGTCGGCTTGTTCGACGCGCAACAGGGTGACTGATCGCGATGCCGCAAGCACATGAATTCAACCAGAGCGTGCCGGCCCTTGCCGCGGCGCGCGACGCCTTGCGCGCGTCACTGCGGCAGCAGCCACACCTGCCGGGCGCGGTGCTCGAGCTGTGCCGCCTGCGGCTGGCGCAACTGCACCATAGCGCGGCGGATCTCGCCACAACTGAATACGCCCTGCCCGAAAGCAGGCGCGGCGCGCTGGGCCACTGGGATTCCTCGTCATTGTTCGGCGCAGCGGAGCGCGCCTGTCTCGCCTTCGCGGAAGTGTATGCCATGGACGCCGCGGCCCTGACCGACGAGCACGCCGACGCGGTGAAGTCGCACTATGGCGACGCCGGCCTCGTCGCGCTCATCGAGGCCCTGGGGATATTCGACGGCGCGATTCGTGTGAACCTGTTGTGGGGGGAAGGCGATGACCGGTAAACCGCGCGCGCACAACCCGGCCGCGCCCAGCGGCAACATGATTGCGGACTCCGCCCTGGGACTGGTGCCCGAAACACTCGCTTCCTACCTGCACTACAACCGCATGATCTGGGAGGAGGGGCCCTTGAGCCCCGCCGAGGTGGAGGTCGCGCGCCTGCGCAATGCGCGCAGGGTGAACTGTGTGTTCTGCAAGAGCGTGCGCTATGACATCGCGATCGAGGCGGGGCTTACCGAGGAGCGCGTGGCGATGATCGGCGAGGGCTATCGCGACAGTGGCCTGAGCGCGCGGGAAAAACTCATCGTGGCGCTGGTGGACCAGTACTACGACGCGCCGGGGTCTATGAGCGAGTCGCTGCGCGCTGAGCTGGACGCCGAATTCAGCGCGGAGGAGCTGGCCCACCTGTCACTGGCCATCGCGCATTTCAGCGGGTTTTCACGTTGCGCGGTGGCGCTGGGTGGCATGCCCGAGGAGCTGCCGGTGATGGCGATTTCTCTGCCTGACGGCTAGGCGCGTGCTCTAACTGGAAGGTGCCGAGTTGCCGGGCATGTTTGCTTTGTGCAGATTCCCGTCATTCCCGCGAAAGTGGCGGTCCGACGTTTCGGAATTCAGTGGCGGGTTTGTCCGGCGGATTCAACCGGTGAATGCAACATCTAATCTCTATACAGGCAGAGAAAAGAGGGCATATTGGAACACTCCGCTTTTCCAATGAACATGGCAGGGTGTTGCGTTGATCAGTTGAATCCACAGCCATAAGCGGACACTGGCTGTTCAAGCCCTATGCGTTGTTTTTGGTGAGCGTTATGCCGATTCCAGCCAGCGATATAGCAAATAAGGCCATTGTCGCCGGAGTAGGTATTCCTTGTCGTTTAAAAGTCACAAGAGTTAAGAAGCTCAATGAACCCGAGTCTTGGGATCCAGAAAATCCCCAATTGGAAGCACCTGTTGCCCACTCGAATCCGTGCCTGCTGGCGAAGTTGTTGTCAATATAAACTGAAGGCGAAATAAACTGGTCGGGCACAAACAGTAGGCATATCGGATTCTCACACCCGGCAATATCGCCAGCCAGAGGTACACCTACAAGGTTAAGCCCCTCTGCAATTGCTGATGAAACGGCGTTCGCCTCTGCTTCATAGGCGGAATCGAAGATAACGTCAGAATAGACCTCCTCGATCACGCCTTCACGGAAAGTAACGTCGTATAGAATTCCGTCGACATAAACGCCCGTCAAAACGCTGCCATCAGCCGACAAAATTGGCATTGCCATTGGGTAACTCGAATATACGAGTGTGGCCAAGAAAATAGAGCCTAGTATCATCTTCATAAACATCACTGAGTTTTTCTTCGTTCCATAGCACAAGGGGTCAGAATCCTATTATTAACTCGGACTAAGTGTACGTACAAAGGGCTCCGGGTTTTACGTACAAAGCGCTCCGATCCCATATTTCACGCATTTCCTGTTTTTTTTTCCTAAAGCCGCAGAGCGAATTGGGTGACGCAGTTCATCGGGGCCGCTCCATGTTATCGCCTGCGAGAAAACTGTAACCTAAAACCACGCGTCCGCTTTAGGTCGGTAGCTGAAGGTTTGTCGTAGTCTAGTCCAGAAATCCGAGGGTGTCCGTTTCGTGGCAATATCCGCCACCGGATTCCGAAACATCGAACCCCCGCTTTCCCGGCAAAGACGGAAATTAGTGCAAAGCTGCTTCGACAACCACCCGGTGCCTGATACCAGGAGACTACCGCTTTTCATGCCAGTCCCTGGGGTCGCATCGATAGAAAAGCCGCAATTCCTCGAAAAGCTCCGGACGATGCTTATGCAGCGCGTCGGGCTCCTCAAAAAACGTCTCGGTCGCCACGGCGAAAAACTCCGCCGGGTTGGTCGCGCCGTAGTCGTCGATCACGGTCGGTTGCCCTTTCATCACCCTGTCCTGAAGGTCCTCGAAGTTCTCCGAGAAGACGCGCGCCCAGGAGCGGTAACTGTTGTTGCGCAGCACCGGAGCGCCATTGGTGTCGCCCGAGAGTGAATCGAGCTGGTGCGCGAACTCGTGCAGGATGACGTTCTCGCCGTCCGTGAAATCCGATGCGCCGCGTGCAGCGGCGTCCCAGGCCAGCACGATGCGGCCGTTGTCCCAGGACTCCCCCAGCATATGGTGGGCCTCATTGCTGACGGTGCCGTCGTCGTAGTGTTCCTCGCGCCGCGCGCTGAAACCGGAAGGGTAGACGAGTATTGCCGTGAGTCCGGGGTAGACGGAACCCTGCCGGTGCAGCAACAGCAGGCAGGCCTCCGCGGCGATGGTGAGGCGAATCTCGTCGGTGACTTCCAGGCCTGCGCAGCCGTAGAAGGTCTTGTCGTTGAGAAACAGCTTGATGAGCTGGTGCAGGCGTTCCCGCTCCTGGTCGGACAGCCTGGAGTAGACCGCATTGTTGCGCGCGAGAATCTTCTGCCACTCCTGCGCAAACGGCGCCGCCAACAGGCGCCCGTGCGACCAGTTGCGCCAGCTCCGGTAGAGCAGGAAACCGGCGACAACCAGCGCCGGCGGCAGCAGTGGAATCCAGGAGGAATCCATGTCCTTACTCTATTTTCACCGCGTTATCACCCCGTCATCATGACCAGCGTCAGTGTACAGCAGTCGGGCGTAAACTTTCCCTATGGCGACACACTCCCGGCCGCGCCGCGGGTGGGGTGTTGCCCTGTTGGCTTGCCCGGGGTCCGGGCGGGTTTCGGGCACTCGTCACACCATTGCCCGGCGAGCGGCAAACTGCGTCACAGTTCTCGCAGCGCGCGGCGTAAATATTGCTGCCCTGGGCTAGCATCGCCTTGACATGGCGGTCGCGACAGGCGGCCGCGGCACTGCGTCGAGGAAGCTGCAACCAGTGAACTTCTACTTCGTCAAGGCGGTACGCAAGGTCTTTCCCCTGGCCTTCCTCGAGCCGGAAGGCGGCAGGGGCATTCGCAAGATCGGGCACCGCGCGTACATCGGCGGGCTGTGGGAAGAAATCGGCAGCCTGCAGTTCAACTTCCTGCTGGCGAAGGGCCTCAGGCCTGAACACTATCTCCTCGATATCGCCTGCGGCTCGCTGCGCCTGGGCGTGAAGGCGATTCCCTACCTCGAACCCGGCCATTACCTCGGCATCGAGAAAGAGAGCGGACTGCTGGCCGCGGGCCTCACCAATGAACTGGACCAGCACGTGAGGGCGCAGAAGCAGCCACGCCTGGAAATCTCGGAGACCTTCGAGTTCGAGCGTTTTGGCCAGCGCGTGGACTTCGATGATTGCCGACTGTTTCCGGCAACTCTACCCGGTGTTGCGCCACGGGGGCGTATTCTATGCCACGTATTTCCAGGTGGAGGCTCCCATGCTCAACCCGGAGCGCCCGCACGCACACGGCTATTTCGCCTACACGGTGGATGAGATGATGGAGTTCGGCCGTGTGCATGGCTACGAGCCGAACTATATCGGCGACTGGCGCCATCCCCGGGGGCAGGTCATGGTGGAGTATCGCAAGGGCTGAAGGCGCCGGATCACCGGGAACGGTGAGTGGAAGGGCTCATCCATGAGCAACACCCTGGGCTGCGGGGCGAGACAGCTTGCAATCCCGGCCCGTCGTCTCACCCCACCGGGAGATTCCCGGGCAGTTGGTCCAGGGCGTGTTCCCTATCTTCGAAGCGTGCGGCGCCGGCTCTCCGACGGTGGAGTGCGAGAGCGCCGCCGCGTGTGGCGT